>NZ_JBSFYQ010000001.1:0-436189 GCF_053599855.1 Micromonospora sp. NPDC005161 | reverse complement strand
TGCGCGGTCGGATCGGTTCGTAGGCCGCGCATCGGTCGTAGCCGGTGTTTTAGCTGGCTGTGATCAGCCTCGATCGGGTTGTTCGCGTGCTGCTCGACGTGGTGCCACGCCGACGGGACGAGCTCGTCCAGCACGGCGGGGTAGACCGCGGCGGCGTCGGTGACCACGTCAGTCGGTCTGAGCTTCAACGCCGACAGCGCCTGCTGGAAGAACCGCCTGGCCGCGTCGGCGTCCCGGCGGGTCGAGACCAGTACGTCGATGACTTGCCCGTACTGGTCTGTCGCGCGGTAGACGTAGCGCCGCACACCGTTGACCTTGAAGCGCCTCGCCAGTAGACAAGGGAGGTGCGGGGTGACCGCGGTCAAAGATGTGGCGCGGCGTCCGATCGGGCGTAGGTCTCGTCGACGAACCACCTGTCGCCTGGTGAGTGCCGGCTGAATCGGGCGGCGTCGGCCAGCAGCGGCGTGAATCGCTGCACCCACCGGTAGACGGTGACGTGGTCGATCTCGATGCCGTGTTCGACCAGCAGTTTCTCAAAGTCTCGGTAGGACAGGTTGTAGCGCGGGTACCACCGGACCGCGACGGCGATCACCTCGGGCGGGAACCGGAACCCGGCGAACGCGGACTTCGGTGGTAGCCAGGGGCGGGGACGGTTCGACAGCTTCACCGGTCAAGCCTGCCTCGATCTTGCTAACGACCAACGCAACAGAGTCCCCGCCTGGAACATGTCTTCAAGCCACCGCGCTGAACTTCATCCGCCTCGACGCCTGGTTCAACGGCGTACCCGTCAATCCCAGACGCACCAGCCACCTCAACCGGCTAGACCTCGCACTCGCCGCATAGCCCCAAATCAATCGCCAACAGAGTCACCCTGGGCAGGTGTGTGTTGGCGGGCGCCGTCATGGCAGCGGTAGCTCTTGGCGTGGGGCGATCATGTAGTTATGGTCCAACTCGTGAGGTGGCAGCGGTTCCGGTTCGAACCTAGGCACCGTTTTGGCCGGCCGCGCTCAGCCTGCTCAGGGGACGAGCACGATCTTCCCGCCGCCGGCCCGTCCGGCGGCCACGCGGGTGAAGGCGGCCGGCCCCTCACGCAGTGGGAGTGGTTCCGGCGCCAGCTGCAGCGTCCCGTCGCCGACCTGCTCCGCCAGCCGGGCCAGCTGTGCGGCATCGGGTCGCACGTACAGGTTCGTGCTGGTGATGCCCCGCTGCGGTGGCGGCGCGTCCGAGGTCAGCGAGCACAGCCGCCCGCCGTCGCGCACCAGCGGCAGGGCGGCGGTCGCCGTGCCGACGGCCGCGGCCAGCGCACCGTCGAACCGTCCGCGTACCTGATCCGGCCAGTTTGGGTCGTGGTAGTCGACGACCTGCGCCGCTCCGAGACCGCGCAGGCGGTCGGTGGCAGCAGCGGATGCGGTCGCGGTCACCTCGACGCCCGTGGCCGCGGCGAGTTGAACGGCCAGGGAACCGGTGTTGCCGGCTGCGTTGGTGACCAGGAGCCGCTGACCTCCACCGAGTCCCAGCATCGCCATAGCCTGCCACGCGGTGAGGCCGTTGACCGGCAGTGCCGCCGCTTCCACCGGCTCGAGCCCGGACGGGCGACGCGCCGCATGAGCCGCGGTGAGCAGGACGCGTTCGGCCCAGAAGCCGCTTCTACCGGGCAGCGGAGCCTCGTGCGCGAGCACCCGGTCGCCGACGGCGAACGCATCGACGTCGGCGCCGACCGCCATCACCCGGCCCGCGCCCTCCACTCCCAGCGCCGCCGGAGGCCGCAGCCCCACCTCCCAGCCGGCGTCGTTGAGCAGCCGATCCCACGCTCCCACTCCGGCCGCCTCGACCGCCGCCGGGAAGATCGAGAACTGCCAGCTCGCCGTGCACCTCGTCTACGCCACCGAGGCTGGTCACGCGATGCTCGACGCGGCCCTCTACCTGCCGAAATCCTGGTGCGACGACCCTGAGCGCCGGGCCGAGGCCGGTGTCCCCGAACAGGTGCGCTTCGCTACCAAGCCGCAACTGGCGGCCCGGATGATCGAGACGGCTGTGAGCAGCGGGCTGCCCTGCCGCTGGGCGGCCGGCGACGAGGCGTACGGCAACGATCCGCGCTTGGCCGCCCGACTGCGTCAGCTGCGACTGGGCTACGTCCTGGCGGTGGCCTGTTCACATCAGGTGATCACCGGCCTGGGCGTCTACAGCGTCGACGTACTGGCCGCCGGTCTTCCTACGACCGCCTGGCAGCGGATGTCCGCCGGTCAAGGCGCGAAGGGACACCGCTACTACGACTGGTCGTTCACCGCCCTGCCGCACGCCGCCGACCTGCACGGCGGGCACCACTGGCTGCTGATCCGCCGCAACCGCAAAAACGGTGAGCTGGCCTTCTACCGCTGCTGGTCGGTCGAACCCGTGTACGGTGCCAAAACTCTGTTTCGGGCTTGTGGGCTGCGAATTTGCGAGTAGCTCAAGCTGCCCGGTGATTCTCGTTGATCACGCCGTCCAGGACGCGGCGTCGCCGGATCGGCTTGTCGATCGCGACGACCACGCCGGGGTCGTAGTCGGGTGGATGCTGATCCAGGCTCTGGTGCGGCCGGTGCCGGTCGAAGTGGTCCTCATAGTGGCGTAACACGGTACGGGCGTGCTGTTCGTTGTAGATCAGGACCCGGTCGGTGCACTCGGCCCGGACACTGCGCACGAAGCGTTCCGCGAACGCGTTCGCCCGGGGCGTGCGTGGCGGAGTCTTCACCACGTCGATGCCTTCGGCGGCGAACACCGTGTCGAACGACGCGGTGAACTTGGCGTCGCGGTCGCGGATCAGGAACCGGAACAGTGTCATACGGTCACCGAGGTCCAGCACCAGGTTGCGGGCCTGATGGGTAGTCCAGGCGGCGGTCGGGTGGGCGGTGACGCCGAGGATGTGCACCCGTCGGGTCGTGATCTCCATGACGAACAGCACATACATCCGCTGCAGCGTGACCGTGTCGATGTGGAAGTAGTCGCCTCGCCAGTAGGCCGGACGCCTGCGCGCGCAGGAACGTCCGCCAATTGGTGTCGATCTCGTGTGGGGCGGGACCGCGCTTCGAGCTGGCGAGGATGCGACGGATGGTGCCAGCGCCGAGGCGATGGCCGAGTCCGACGAGTTCGCCTTGGATGCGTCGGTGCCCCCAGCCGGGATTCTCCCTGGCCAGGCGCAGGATCAGGTCCCGGAGGTCGTCGCTGATCGGTGGTCGTCCGGGCCGGTTCGGGTAGGTCCAGTGCCGGCGGACCAGCCGGCGGTGCCAGGCCAGCAGGGTGGCTGGGGTGACGATCCGATGCCTGCAGAGTTCCCGTGGCAGGGCCCGGACCAGCGCGGACAACACCGCCCGCTCCGGCCAGGACAGGCGCGGCCGACCGACCTGACGGCGTAGCACCGCCACCTCGTGGCGCAGCACCAGCAACTCTGCGACCATCGCGGACTCGCTGCGCGTGGCCTGCGGCAACCAGCCGAACATCCGCACCGCACTCAGGTACAGCAGCCGAACCAACACCCCTGCCATCCTGCGTCACTGCCGCGAAGCAGCAGCTCACACCCTGTGCGACGAGTTTCGGCACGGTACAAGCCGGACATCCGTCACAGCAAATAGGACACCCCGCACAGCGTGTAGGCGACGCCGAACCGGCGCTCGATCAATCTCGCGACCCGAGCCAACGTCCACCGAGCGTCAACACACCCCGGCACGACCAGACCTTCGTCTAGCAACCCGGCAAGCTATTTGCGCGCTGCTCAGCCGTGGGTCTACAGTCCGCGCCGTCGGGCTCGGACGAGGCTAGAGCCGCCAGCCCTCCGGCCGTAAATCCGCGCCGCCCTGCCGTGCCGACTTCTCCGAAACCCGCAGCTCAGAAGTGATCCGTGCCGGCGGGACGGTGCCGAGTTCGGACCCCCTACTGAGCCGATAACGCCGCGTCATCGTTTCGTGGCGGCGATGTGGCCCCGCCGCCACATCGCCCGTGAAGGGCCTGTGCTCGTCATGATCGGGCTTGCCGCGTGACCGCAGCCGTCAGACGTCAGATCCTCACCGGGACGTCTAGACAAGCGGGTCTGGGTACTATCTGCCTGTCGGGTCGAGAGGCGCTGCGACGGGCGGAGCCCGCCACGCTCGGCCTTCAATTCTTCAACAAGGGCGCCTCCGAGCTTCGGAGGCGGCTGCTTGAGCGCGCTATTGAGCCAGAGAAGCACTGCATCGTCGCTGCGGCAGCTGATGTCCCAGCGTATTCTGGTGTTGGACGGCGCCTGGGGAACGATGTTGCAGGGCGCGCAGCTCACCGCCGCGGACTACCGAGGCGACCTGATTGTCGACCATCCGCAGGACGTTAGCGGTGATCCGGACCTGCTCAACCTTACGCGGCCTGACGTCATTGTGGACGTACACCGGCAGTATCTGGCCGCCGGCGCCGACATCACCACCACCAATACTTTCACGGCGACGAGCATCGGCCAGGGCGACTACGGGCTCCAGTCACTGGTTCGTGAGATGAACGTTCAGGGTGCGCGGCTGGCCCGGCAGGCGGCGGACGAGTTCGGTGGCCGGTTCGTGGCCGGCTCGGTCGGGCCGCTGAACGTGACGCTGTCGCTGTCGCCGCGGGTCGAGGACCCGGCGTATCGCGCCGTCGACTTCGACGAAGTGCGCGCGGCGTACGCGGAGCAGATCTCGGCCCTGGCCGAGGGCGGTGTCGACCTGCTTCTGATCGAGACGATCTTCGACACGTTGAACGCGAAAGCCGCAATCGCCGCAGCCCGTGAGGTCGCGCCGCAACTGCCGCTGTGGATCTCCGTGACCATCGTCGACCTCAGCGGCCGGACCCTGTCGGGGCAGACCGTGGAGGCTTTCTGGCGCTCGATAGAGCGGGCCGAACCGCTGGTCGTCGGCGTGAACTGCTCGCTGGGCGCGGCCGAGATGCGCCCGCACGTCGAGGAGCTTTCCAAGATCGCCGGAACCTACGTGGCGTGTCACCCCAACGCCGGTCTGCCGAACGCTTTCGGCGGCTACGACCAAACGCCGGAGGAGACCGCCGGCCTGCTCGGCGAGTTTGCCGCGTCCGGCTTGCTCAACATCGCCGGCGGCTGCTGCGGCACCTCACCGGAGCACATCGCCCGGATCGTCGCCGCCGTGGCCGGCACACCGCCACGGACGGTTGCCGCCCTGCCGGAAACCACCCGGTTCAGTGGGTTGGAGCCGTTCGCGATCGGACCGGACACCGGGTTCGTGATGATCGGTGAGCGCACCAACGTCACCGGCTCGGCCAAGTTCCGCCGGCTCATCGAGTCGGACAACTATCAGGGCGCGGTCGACGTGGCCCTGGAGCAGGTCCGCGGCGGCGCCAACCTGCTCGACGTCAACATGGACGCGGACCTGCTCGACAGCGAGCGCGCCATGACGACCTTCCTCAACCTCATCGCCACCGAGCCGGAGGTCGCCCGGATCCCAGTGATGATCGATAGTTCGAAGTGGACGGTCCTCGAAGCCGGCCTCAAGTGCGTGCAGGGCAAGGGCGTGGTCAACTCGATCAGCCTCAAGGAGGGCGCGGAGTCATTCCTGGCTCAGGCCCGCCGGATCCACGATTACGGCGCCGGCGTGGTGGTGATGGCCTTCGACGAACACGGCCAGGCCGACACCACCGAACGCAAGGTGTCCATCTGCGGCCGGGCCTACGATCTGCTCGTCGAGCAGGCCGGGTTCGCGTCGGAGGACATCATCTTCGACCCGAACGTCCTCGCGGTCGCCACCGGCATCGCCGAGCACAACGGATACGCGAAGGCGTTCATCGACGCCCTCCCGCTGATCAAGGCGCGCTGCCCGGGTGCCCGCACCAGCGGCGGCATCTCCAACCTGTCATTCTCCTTCCGAGGCAACGACGTGGTTCGCGAGGCCATGCATTCGGCGTTCCTGTTGCACGCTGTCCGCGCCGGGTTGGACATGGGCATCGTCAACGCCGGCCAGCTCGCCGTGTACGCCGATATCCCCGCCGACCTCCTCGAACTCGTCGAGGACGTGATCTACGACCGGCGCCCGGACGCCACCGACCGCCTGGTCACCTTCGCGTCGACCGTTACCGGTTCCGGCACGAAGCGCGAGGTCGACCTTTCCTGGCGCGAGGCGCCAGTGACCGAGCGGCTGTCGTACGCGCTGGTCCACGGCATCGTCGACTTCATCGAACAGGACACGGAGGAGGCCCGGCAGGGCCTGGCCCGACCCCTCGATGTCATCGAGGGTCCGCTGATGAACGGAATGAAGATCGTCGGCGACCTGTTCGGCGCCGGCAAGATGTTCCTGCCGCAGGTGGTCAAGAGCGCCCGGGTGATGAAGCGCTCGGTCGCCTACCTCGAACCGTTCATGGCGGCCGAGAAGGAGCAGGCCCGCCTGGAGGGCCGGGTCGACCCGGGCCGCGGGCAGGGCAAGGTCGTGTTAGCGACCGTGAAGGGAGATGTGCACGACATCGGCAAGAACATCGTCGGCGTGGTCCTGGGCTGCAACAACTACGAGGTCATCGACCTGGGCGTGATGGTTCCGGCCGGCCGGATTCTGGACACGGCCGTCGCCGAAGGCGCCGACGCCATCGGCCTGTCCGGCCTGATCACGCCATCGCTGGACGAGATGGTCACAGTCGGCGCCGAGATGCAGCGCCGCGGCCTCAAGGTGCCCCTGCTGATCGGCGGGGCCACGACATCGCGTCAACACACCGCCGTCCGCATCGCCCCCTCGTACGACGGCACAACCGTGCACGTGCTCGACGCGTCCCGGGTCGTCGGCGTGGTCTCCGACCTCCTCGACGACGGCCGGGCCCGCGAGCTGGACCGCGCCAACCGCGTCGAGCAGGAGCAGCTGCGCGAGGCGCATGCCAACCGGCACTCCCAGCCGATGCTCGGCTTGGCTGAGGCCCGCGCGAACCGCGAGAAGGTCGACTTCAGCGACCTGCCGACCCCGGCCTTCACCGGCCGGCGGACGGTCCAGCCCACCCTTCCCGAGCTGCGCGAGATGATCGACTGGCAGTTCCTGTTTCTGGCCTGGGAACTCAAGGGCAAGTTCCCGGCGATCCTAGATCAGCCGGTCGCCCGCGAGCTCTACGACGACGCCAACACCCTGTTGGACAAGATCACGAAGGACGACTCCTTCCAGGCCCGGGGCGTCTACGGCTTCTGGCCCGCGCACTCCGAGGGCGACGACATCGTCCTCGGCAATGGGGTGCGCCTGCCGATGCTACGCCAGCAGACGGTCAAACCGGCCGGCCGCGACAACCGCTGCCTGGCCGACTACGTGGCCCCCGACGGTGACCACCTGGGTGGTTTCGCCGTGACCATCCACGGCGCCGATTCCCTGGCCGCGCACTACGAGGCCCAGCACGACGACTACCGCGCAATCATGGTCAAGGCGCTGGCCGACAGGCTTGCCGAAGCCTTCGCCGAGTACATCCACCTGAAGGCCCGCCGCGACTGGTTCGAACCAGACGCCACGCCGGACCTCGCCGACCTGCATGCCGAACGCTTCCGGGGCATCCGACCGGCGCTCGGCTATCCCGCCAGCCCGGACCACAGCGAGAAGCGGGAACTGTTCGACCTGCTGAAGGCCGCCGAGCTCGGCATCGGCCTGACGGAGTCCTTCGCGATGGCGCCGGCAGCCAGCGTCAGCGGGCTGATCTTCGCCAACAAGGCGGCGAGATACTTCACAGTGGGCCGTATCGGCAAGGACCAGATCGAAGACTACGCCGCCCGCCGCGCCACCAGCGTCGCCGACGTCGAGCGGTGGCTGCGACCAAATCTGGCCTATGAACCGTCCTGACGGGTGTACCGGCCAGGCGGGAGCGCCACGCCGTGGTGCGGTCGGTGACGACGAAGCGCCGGCGCCGCCGGGAGTTGCTGCCGTAGTGGCCACGATCCACGTTCCGTCTCAGAGCAGCCGTTACTGGACGCCACCGTCAACGTCCGCCGTCCCAGGTGCAGGTCACGATGCCAGGAGTCTGACCGAGCAGCCCGATGGGCCACGACGTGCCGTTCAGCCCGTGACGTCGCAGCCGCGCGATCAGCTGCTCCTCGTGGGTGGTCAGCAGCACGGCGGCCCCGCCGACGCGCAGGGTGTGGGCGACCAGCTGCCAGGGCGTTGAACAGGGCGATCCGGTCGCTCACTCCCACCTGCTTCCCCCACGGCGGGTTGGTCACCAGCAGGCGGGCGTCGACACGCGGGTCCGGCCCGGCGTACACGTCGCGGACGAACACCCGGTGGTGCAGCTCGTCCGCGGTCAGGCCGGCGCGGGTCAGGCGTTCGCGGGTGAGGCGGGCCGCGTGTCCGAGCGGTCCGAAGCGTAGACGGGCAGGCCGCGGCGGGAGGCCTCGCCGACGAGGGTGCCGCTGCCGCAGAACGGGTCGTACAGGGGGTGCGGGCCGCCCAGATCCACGGCGAGCCGGACCAGAGCCGCGGCGACGCGACGGTCGGGCGCAGCGCCCCCGGCCACGCCGCCGTGATGTCCCGCTCCTGCTCGCCGACGGGACGCTCCCAGAGGTTCACCGCAGCATGGCCGTCCTCGCCGTCGAGCTGGATGCGCACGTCGATCGGCTGCCGCTGGGTCGCGTCCGGGTCGGCGCCGTGCAGCGTGCGGGCCAGGATCGGCTTCGGGCTCCAGCGGGGCTTGCGCCGCCACGGCGGATTGCGCGTCGACAGCGTGACCGACCACGGCCCGGGGTCAGCGCGGCCCACCGAATGCCCGGACCTCCTTCGCAGCGGACGCGCACAGTGACTCCAGCCCGTCCTCGTCGCGGACCGTCGACGGGCCCGCGACCAGCATGCGGATGTCGTCGGGCATCCGCGCCTCCGCGCCGACCTGCTCGACCTCAGCAGGGGTCAGCTCGGCGATCAGGAACCGCTCCTCGCGCCGGCGGACCGCCACGTTCGGGACGATCTCACGCAGTTCCGCCTCGGCCACGTCAACGAGCCCCTTCGTCGCGTAGCGCACGAATGGCCCGGGGTGGCCGGGCGAAACGTTGAGCGAGCCCATAAGGCGAATTCTAGGACCCGTCAACCGGGCGGTTAGTCGTCACGCATCTGTGGCCGGACGGCCTCCACCTGTTCGCACGGGCAGCTCGCTGTCGGAATGATCACCGCCGCACCGAAATCGTCGCGAACCGCCGCGATCACATCGGACACTCTGCACGTCTCGATGATCACTTCGAACGAACCATTCGGCGGCTGGTGGCAGCCCGGGCGCGATCCCCTGGAAGGCGAAGAACCAGGCTGCCGTGCACACCCCGTATCCGGCAAGGTTCGGCGCCAGCCGGTTCACCCCGCTGCGCACCATCGCCGACGCGGCCGCCGGCTGGCCCGAGTACGCCACGCCACCGCAGTGGCCGTCCGCCTCGACGTGCACGACCAACTCGCGGTCTGCGCGCCGTACGGCCTCGATGACGTACTCGACGCGGTGTGCGGCGCAACACGACCTCGGAGTGGTGAAGCGTCGTAACTCCATGATCACCGATGCGGCTCCACCCGCTTCTTACGCCTCTACAGAGGCCGAACTCGTCTCTAAATCCCTGGTCAACGGCACGCCGGCCGACTATGCCATCGCCCTGCCACGGCACTTGCGCCGCTCTGCTTCGGATGTCGGTCAACTTTTCCAACATAGTCGGCGCAGCGATCGCTGGCGTTCTGGTCGCTACCGTAGGGCCTGGTTGGGCCTTGATGGTTGATGCAGCCTCATTTTTCCTATCTGCGGCATTGCTCGCCGGTATTAGTGTCGCGCACACTTTACGGGCCGAACGTTCGACGATGGTCGAAGATCTTCGGCATGGCTGGCATGAGTTCAGCTCTCGACAGTGGGTATGGGTGATTGTGGTGGCGGCTGCAGTCGTTAACGCCTGCTTCACCGGCGGTTTCAATGTGCTCGGCCCGGTCGTCGCCAAGCAACATCTTGGTGGCGCGGCGGCGTGGGCGGCGATCGCAGCAGCATTGTCGGCGGGCCTGCTGGTGGGCTCGTTCGTGGCGCTGCGGATGCGTCCCATCTACCCGATGCGGACAGTCGTTGTTGCGGCATTCGGATTGTGTTTGCCGTTGTTCCTGCTTGCCGGGCCGGCGCAACTGTGGATCATTGTCGCCGCAGCCTTCTGCATGGTCATCTGCGCCGACATCTCCGGCGTGCTTTGGGACACAGGACTGCAGACCCATGTGCCGCAAGAATCGCTGTCTCGGGTTAGCGCCTACGACATGTTCGGCTCGCTAGCCCTCGGCCCTGTCGGGCTCGCGGTTGCGGGCCCGATTGCCGATGCCATCGGCGTTCGAGAAACCCTCATTGGCGCCGGCGGGCTGATTGTGCTGTCGTGCCTCGCGGCCTTGTTGTCCGCGCAGGTGCGCAACCTCCGACGCACTCCACCCGCCCGGCAACAGTAGGCGTGTGATGGCCTCGGTGGATACGAGCGTGTCGGCGGGCTCTCCGTCCCTGGTAACGACCTCGGCCGTCATCAGGCGGGCGTGGGAGCGGCGCCTCGCATCCAGCCACGCGAGCTGCCCGACGCCGGTGGCGGTCTGGCGTTATGTCTCCTTCGCGGCTCAGCAACGCACGCCCCGCTCAGGCTCGGCACGTGGCGCTGTCCGGGGCCGTCGACCGCCCACTGGTGTGCCCTACGACGAATTCGTCCGCGCGGTCCGCCGGTTCATGGGCACCGGGCTGCTTCGGCTGCTGGACACGGCGTGGGTCGGACAGTGGCCTCGCTCGCCCCGCGTGCTGTTCAACGCCTAGCTGCGGCTTCGTGACGAACCGCACCCGTTCGGGAACCCGGGCCCCGCCCGACGTTCGTCCACCGCTGATCAGTACCGAAACCGTGCGCCGGCGGCCGGCTGTCCGCGCGGATCGCCCAACGCCACTGTAGGCACGGCCGATGGCCCGCTGCCGGTGGTTACCAGCCGTGATGGTGCTCCGTTGGTGCTCGGATGTTCGGCGCATGACCAGCACGGTCGGAGCTAGACCAGCACAGCACGGCCTGGGTGGCCGATCGTCGCCCCGCAGGATGTCGCGCTCTGCGCGCGGTATCGCCCTGACCAGCAGATACTCGGCCGCTTGTTTCGGCACGCAGCAGCACTCAGCGACACGCCGGAAGTGACGGCTACACGGCGTAGAAAGCCTCTGATGGATTCGGACTACGGATCAGATGCTCCACGTTCGCCGATCCGGGGATGCTCCGTCCTTATCGCTCCGGTCGTCCCGGCGCACCGCCTCTACGAGCAGTGACCGCGACCGATTCGCGGGGTGGCGAAGTCTCCATGAGCGTGGGCGATCAGGCGTTGGGTGCGAGGTGAGGGTCCGCCGACAGGCCATAATTGATCTTGCTGATGTGTACGCCGTGTGCTCTCCAGCGGGAGCCACCCCGGGTCAATCCGTGCCGCTTGTGGTCAACCGAGGTCAACGATCATGGTCGGGACCTGCCCGGTGTGATCGGCGTGTGGTCGTCGGTTGGGCCGGTCCGCCAGGTCAACGCAGGTCAACGCGGGTCACTCCCTGCCAACGCGGGTCGACCCGCAGGTCGTTACACTGACCACTCGCGCCCCCGTAGCTCAGGGGATAGAGCATCGGTTTCCTAAACCGTGTGTCGCAGGTTCGAATCCTGCCGGGGGCACCTCGATGATCAGCCAGAAATCTACCTGAGCAGGAAACACGCACCGGCTCCGCAAGGAGCCGGCCTGCGGTGGCAGCCCAGCAACGGCTCAGCTATTCGTGATGACGGAGCCCTCGCGGGTCGCGCTGCCGACCGGACGGGTGGAAGCGCCGGTGCACCGCCGGGACAAACAGCAGGATCACGACGACGGTTGCCGCGCCCACAAGCAGGGGTAGCACCAGCGCATCGCCAACGCGAACCCAGGTCGGCGCCCAGATATGCCCCGGGTTTTCAGCGGATGAGCCTGGATCGTTGATGAACGTCAGGCCACAGCAAAGAGCGAATGGAGCGGTCAGGATGTGGGTCGTCACATGTGCCCACGTCCTGCCGCGCACGAGCCCCGCCATGGACAGGAGCAGGCCAGCCACGGCCAGGCCGGACAGAACCAAGGCCAGTTGATTGACGACTTGGATGCCGAGGTCTGCAGAACCACTCCGGTTGGACGCCTCCCCGGGCGGCACGTAGTACACGGCGTCGTAACGCGTAAGGTCGTAAATGATCGTTGCGGCGTTGAGCGCCAGGCCGAGCACCAGCACCCCGACCGCGACTGCCGGCGCGAGCACCGGCCACCGCGATATCGGCGTCACGGCAAGCCACGCCGGCAACAGGATCTCCCCAAGACCACCGACGGACCATACACAAACCCCACCATGTGGACAGCAACACCGTGAGGTTTGGCCGGTCAGAGGGCGGGGATGCGCAATCGTGCGCATCGACGTAGACGAACCAAGGGCCGCCGAACAGTTCTGGGAAGGGATGCGGGCGGTGGCCGCTGCCGCTGCGCGGCACCAGGACTACGACCCTTACAGGGCGATCGTCAAGATCGGCCGAGCGGCCCTGGCTCAAGGTGTCGAACTGGTGCCATCCGGCGGGATGTTCCTTCAATGTCCGGTTTGCGATGCCCTGGCAGCCCAACGCTGTGTCAACGTGCCTGGCCACCCTCTGAGCGACGACGCGCTCCACCGCCAGCGCATCGAGTTGGCTGAGAAGGCGCTGAGCGGGGAAGTGCCTCTCCCCACTCCACTCCGCTGATGACCTCTGGGGCAAGATCCAGGTAGGCGAGGCGAGGCGAAGGCGCTCCCGGCCGTGGCGACGGGGGCTTCGGCTCTGGATGCCTCCCGCCGTGCCTCCCGCCGGGACGACCCGCAGACCCCCACAGGCAGGGCTGATATCCGGACGCCTATCGGACCGACAGACGTGCGGTCTTGGACAGTGGCCGTCAGCGGGTGATTGGGTTCCCGAAGCAGTCGACCGTTCGACTGCTGACAGGACCTGGGCTGAGTCACCGCGCCGCCCGTTCGGCGCCGTGACGACCCCGCGAGACCAAGGACGGCGCCATGCTTTTTCTCGTGTTGCTCCTCGCCGCGCTCGGCGGCGCCGTCACTACGGTGGTCCTCACCGTTCGGGGGCTCGTCGCGGTGTTTCGTAGAGGCGGGCGCTCCCGGCCGGCGCGGCTGCGGGCGGCAGCGCTCCTCGTCGGCGCCGCCGCCGTCGCCATGTACGCGTGGGGACTGCTCCACGTCGGCGTCGCGGTGATGCAGGCGGAGGACGGGGGAGCTGGCTCCTTCCCGATCCAGCCGTGTCGGGAAGCCGGGACGCAACTGGCGAGCCAGGTCACCGGGTACGGGGTCAGCTACCTGCCGCTCCGTTTCGAGTGCCACCTCGACGGTGGCGACACGTACGTCACGTCGTCCGTGCCGGGGTACGTCAACCCGGCCGCGGTCGCCCTCGGACTGGCCACCGCCGTGTGCGGGCTCCTCGCCACGACGACGGCAAAGAGCGCCCAACCGCCGGCCTCGTACGCGGCCGATCGCGATGGCTGATCGCGGCGGTGGTGTTCCCGCAGAAACGGTCGGTGCCCTCCGGGCCATCCGGAGGGCACCGCGTTCTATCGGGAATCAGAGGAACTTGTACATCTCCGCGGAGGCGGGCTCGGTCTCGTTGGCGGGCGGTACGGTCACCGAGACCTTCTCGCCGAAGTCGCTCATGCGCATGTCGGTGACCAGGTCGCCCACCGTCTTCGTGGCGATCGTGTAGGACAGCGCGGTGAGGCGGCCATCGGCGTCGACAGTCGCTTCGAACGGGATCGCCGTCGGGTCCTTCGCCAGCTTCGCGGACGACTCCAGGCCCTGGCGCATGCCGCCATCGGAACTGGCGGCCTCGGCCGCCTTGCCCAGGTCGGCGGTGCCGGTGTAGCGGCCGCCGCCCGCATCCTGCGCCGACACGACGCCGCCGATGATGCCGGTCTGCGCCTTGAGGTCGAAGGACTGGCGCAGCGAGCTGGTCGGCTTGAGCTTGCTGAGGTCGATCTTCATCCACGGCTTCTCGCCCTCGAGCGAGTCCGACTTGATGTAGGCCGCGTCGTCGATCAGCCGGGCCTCCATCGGCTCCGGGGCGTTGCCGGTGACCTGGACCGCCCGGGAGGCGGGGTCCATCTTTCCGCTGAGCGTGATCGACTGGGTGCCGGCCTTGATCGAGGCGTCCATGGTGACCGTGTCGGCGAGGCTGCGATCCATGGCCTGCCGGATGGCGGTGACCGGGTCCGCTGTGGACGTTGCGGGTGCGGCGGAGTCGCCGGTGGAGTTGGTGCCACAGCCAGCCACGAGGGCGGCGGCGAGGGCGATCGAAAGGGTTGGGATCAGTCGACGCATAGACGTGACCCTAACGGACCGCCGCTGGCCGCCTTTCTCCGGCATCACCCCCATCGCGATGCCGAGGTGTCGGTGGCTGGGGGCGCATCGGATTTACTTCGATCTCTGTAACGAGAATCTGTGGAAATGCGCTGCGCCTCTCCAGCCGAGCCTATTCCCACCGGCGGGAATAGGCTCGGACGTATCGGGGCCGGCACCACTCAGGCCCGCTCGTGCCTGGTCGGACGCGGATCGAGGGGGCCGCGTCCGGCGTTGGCACAGGTCAGACCGACGGTAGCTGCTCGGCGCGGGTGAGCACGTGGTCGATCAGGCCGTACTCCAAGGCCTGTTCGGCCGTGAACCAGCGGTCCCGGTCCCAGTCTCGCTGGATCTCGTCCAGCGTCCGTCCACTGTGCTGTGCGATCAGCTCCTGCATGGTCCGCTTCACGTGCAGCATGTTCTCCGCCTGGATCGTGATGTCCGAGGCGGTGCCGCCCATCCCGCCGGATGGCTGGTGCATCATCACCCGCGAGTGCGGCAGCGCGTACCGCTTGCCGGCCGCGCCGGCGCACAGCAGGAACTGCCCCATCGAACCGGCGAACCCCAGCGCCAGCGTGGCCACGTCGTTGCGGACGTAGCGCATTGTGTCGTAGACCGCCATCCCGGCGCTCACCGAGCCGCCCGGCGAGTTGATGTAGAGGTAGATGTCCCGCTCGGCGTCCTCGGCGGCGAGCAGCAGGATCTGCGCGCAGATCTGGTTGGCTGATTCCTCGGTCACCTCGGTGCCGAGGAAGACGATGCGCTCCCGCAGCAGCCGCTCGAACACTTGATCACCGAAGGACGGCTGCCCGCCGTCCAGCATCCGTACACCATTGTCGATCATTCGCAGTCGCCCTCCGCCGTGCCGGCGGGCGGTGGGACCGCCCGGTGGACCGGCCCCTCCAGCGTGCGCGCGGCGACGGTGGCTGGCCCAGGGATTCTTCCGCCGGCAGATCCGCCGACGGCAGAACCCGCGCGGCCTACGCGGCGGTCAGCCGCCGCGCACCCGCCCGGGCCCGCGCACAGCCCCGCAGGGCGGCGGTACGCGGACCGGGGCGCAAGCCACCGGCGGAGGCCATCGCGCCGACGTGCAGGGTCGGGCCGGCCGCCCCCGGCCCCCGGTGCAGGATCGGCCCGGCGGTGCGCGGGCCCACCCGCAGTGTGTGGTTGCCGGCGTCCCGTCGAGCCACCTCGACCCGCTCGAGCCGGCTCAGCACCGCCCGCGGCGCGGCCGGGATGCGCGGCTCGACCCGGCGCAGATCGTCGCGGGCCTCCTCCAGCAGGTCGGAGAGGCGGATGCCGAGCGCCCGGCAGATCGCCGCGAGCACCTCCGACGAGGCCTCCTTGCGGCCCCGCTCGACCTCTGACAGGTACGGCACGGAGACGCCGGCGGACGCGGCCACCTCGCGCAGCGTGCGGCCCTGGCTCTGGCGCAGGCGGCGCAGCACCCCGCCGATCACTCGTCGCAGCAACGACATGCGGACCTCACTCTCGCGGTCGTCGGTTTGGCCACCCCCATCATGCCCGTTGCCGGCCGTCGGGGCCGACCCGTCCGGGCCCGCCCCGCGGCTTGGCGCGGGCCCGACGGTTCATCGGGTCAGGTGGGTGTGCCAGTCGGCCGGGTCCCGAGTCAGCGTGATGTGCCGGAACAGGGCCCGGGTGCCGCCGGCGGGCAGCAGGGCGCTGTCGTCGAACGACACGTTCGCCCCGTTCACGTCGTAGACGGTCAGCGACTCGTTGCCGTCCTGTCCACCGAACCGCGCCTGGTGCCCGTCGACGGTGGTGTTCGGGTCGACGTACTCATTGTCGGCGGGATCGGTGATGTGGCGGTAGCGGGAGACCCCGACGGACAGCGTTCGGGCCCGCTGCCACTGGGGCTCGGCGGTGGTCGGCTGCGCGGTCCAGGTCCACCCGGCGTACCAGGACCGGGGCTCGTCCAGTGACTCGGACACGTTGACCGTGATCATCCGAAGGTTGGTGGGCAGTCCCGCCACGGTCGCCGGCATCGGGACGGTGTCCGCGCCGAATCGCAGCGATCGGGCAACCTGTACCGCGGTGCCCCGTACGTCCGGTCCGGTGCCGACCACCCGGAGCTGTGCCCAGCCGTCCGGGGCGTACCGCCAGCGCAGGATGGCCTCCGGCGCCTCGGCGCCGCCGTACGCGGTGAAGGTGCTGGCCCCGCCGTTCAGGTCGGGCCCGTCGCTGGTGTCGGTCACGGTGGCCGGCTGCCCGCTGTCGCGCTGCGGTGCCGGTGGCTCCACTCCCTTCGGGTAGAGGTCGACGCTGACGCTCCGCCGCTGGTCACTGCCGGGGGCGTTGGACGCGCCGAGGTAGACCCCGGGACCGGAGAGCAGCAGCCCGGCCTGGTACTGGAGATTGGGCAACCCGTCCGGCAGCCAGCCGAACCGGACGTACACGCGTTGTGGATCCACCGCGGTGAGTGCGGCCGGCAGACCGGTCTGGCCGGCGGGGGCTGCCGCACCGGACGGTGCCGGCGGGCCCTCCGGGGCGAACAGGTCGGGGACGGTCAGCCCGCCGACGGCCAGCGCCGCCACCAGCAGCGCCGCACCGACCCCCTGTGCGCGGCGGCGCTGCCGCCGCGCGGTGGTCATCGCCCGGTCCACGTCCAACACCGCGGAGGGTCGCTCCGCCGATTCGATCTCGGCCAGCATCAGGTCGCCAATCTGGCGTTCATCCAGCATCGTCGCTCCTCTCAGTTGCCGGTCAGGCTGGTGGACAGCAGGGTGCGCAGGGTGGCCAGACCCTTCGCGGTCTGACTCTTGACGGTTCCCGTCGTGCAGCCCATGGCCCGGGCGGTCTCCTCGACGCTGAGATCCTGGAAGTACCGCAGGACCAGCACCGCGCGTTGGCGTGGAGGCACCTGTCGCAACGCGCCGACCAGGGTGATCCGGTCGGTCGGGTCGGTGGCGGCCGTCGACACGTCGGGCAGTGCGGCGCCGAGCCGTACCCGGGACCAGCGCAACCGCCGCTCGTCGATCAGCCGCCGCAGCAGCATGGTGCGGACCAGGGCGTCCAGGTGATCGGCCTGCCGCACTCGGCTCCAGGAGCGGTACAGCTCGGTGAGCACCCGTTGCAGGATGTCGTCGCCCCGGTCCCAGTCCCCGCACATGAGGTACGCGGTCCGTCGCCACTGGACCATCCGGGATCTCACGTACTCGGTGTATTCGTCGTCGGCCTCGGCTCGCCGTCCGCCGCTTGTCGTCACGAGGGTCGCGCCCCCTCCGTCTGCCGGCCCGCACCGGTTCGTCGTTGTCGTCAGGTAGTCGGGTGCGGGCCCGGGGCCGGTTGTCCGCCGCGCGACCCGGACGTGCGGCGTACGGCCCACCAGCTATGTTGTGGGCGTGCAGGTGACAGTGGCGGAGCAGGTTCGACGGTGATCCATTTCCCTGCGCAGCGTCGGGGTCCGCTGAGCGCGCTGAGCCTACGGCTGGCCGCCGCGCTGGCCCTGGTCCTGGCCGTGGTCAGCGCGGTCTACCTGGACCGGGACGGCTACCGCGACGTCAACGAGGACGGCCTGACGCTGCTCGACTGCTTCTACTACGCGGTCGTCTCGCTCTCCACCACCGGCTACGGCGACATCACCCCGGCCGCGCCGTCGGCCCGGCTGGTCAACGTCCTCTTCGTGACGCCCGCCCGGGTGCTCTTCCTGATCATCCTGGTCGGTACCACCCTGGAAGTCCTGACCGATCAGTACCGGACCGGCCGTCGCCTGTCGCGGTGGAGGAGAACCGTGAAGGACCACGTCATCATCTGCGGCTACGGCACCAAGGGCCGCAGCGCGGTCTCCGCCCTGCTGGAGAACGGCCTCGATCGGTCGAGGATCGTGGTGGTGGAGCGCAGTAGCGCTGCCCTGCGGCAGGCCACCTCTGCCGGACTGGTCGCGATCGAGGGCTCGGCGACCCGGTCGTCCGTGCTCAACGAGGCGCACGTCCGGAACGCGAAGGCAGTGATCATCGCGACCGACAGCGACGACGCCTCGGTGCTGGTGGCGCTGACCGTGCGGCAGCTCACCGCGGGTCAGGTCCGGATCATCGCGGCTGCCCGGGAGGCGGAGAACGCCCCGCTGCTCAAGCAGAGCGGTGCGCACCACGTGATCGTCTCCTCGGCCACCGCCGGTCGGCTGCTCGGTCTCTCCACCTCGGCCCCGCCGCTCATCGACGTGGTGGAGGACCTGCTCACCCCGGGTCAGGGCATGGCGCTGGCGATGCGCTCGGCGGAGCGGGACGAGGTGGGTCGTTCGCCGCGCGAGCTGGATTCTCTGGTGATCGCCCTGGTGCGGCGGGGCAAGGTGGTCACCCTGGCCGACCGGGCCGGCGCCGTGATCGAGACCGGCGACATGCTGGTGCACGTCCGCGACGACCGCCCCCAGTCGACCTCGGCGGTCTGAGGCGCCCGCCGCTGCGACGGCGTCAGCGGCCGTCGACGGGAGACGTGTCCTCGAGGATCACCGCTTCGCAGGCGACCGTCGTCCCGCTGGCGGCCTGTCGGAGCAGTAGGTAGAGCTTCTCCCGATCGTCGGGCTCCAACGCCCCCAACACCTCGTTCTCGGCGGCGGCGATGGCGCATTCGGCCTCGCTGAGGCGTTTTGCCCCGTCATCGGTGAGTTCGACGACGTGCCGGCGGCGATCCGCGGCCGAGCGGCGCCGCTGGACCAGCTGCATCGACTCAAGGTCGTTGAGCAGCCCGACGATGTTGGTGCCGTCCATGGCCAGGGTGCGGGCGAGCGCCTGCTGGCTGGTGCCGCCGCCGTCCCGCAGCACGGTGAGCGCGACCAGATGCCGCGGCCGCAGGCCCAGCGGCGACAGCACCGACTCGGACCGCAGCCGCATACGCCGGGCCAGATGGTCCAGCAGCGGGCCGGAGCGGTGCTCCGAAGAGTCGAGCGATGCGGCGGGCATGTGACCCAGTCTACCGAGCTGATGGAACATCGGCCTGCTATAAATAGTTGGCGCTTCACGAACGATCCCTGGAGGAGGAATCATGCATCTGCTGCATATCGACTCGAGCATCCGTGGCGAATGGTCCGTCAGCCGGAGGCTCACCGCCCGCGCTGTCGCCGTCTGGCAGGCGGCCCACCCCAACGGCACGGTGGCGTACCGAGATCTGGGCGCCGAGCCGCTGCCGCACCTGGACGCGGCGGGCGGCCTGGCCCGGATGACGCCCCCCGACGAGCACACCCCGGCGCAGCGCGAATCCTGGGAGCTCAGCGAGCAGTTGATCCACGAGGTGAAGCAGGCCGACGTGGTGCTGCTCGGGCTGCCGCTCTACAACTACGGCGCGCCCAGCAGCGTCAAGGCCTGGGTCGACCACCTGATCGTGCCCGGTTTGGCGTACGACCCGGCCTCCCAGCAGGGTCTGCTCGGCGGGCGGGAGTTCGTCGTGCTGGCCACCCGGGGTGGTGGCTACGGCGAGGGCACGCCCCGCTACGGCTGGGACCACGCCGAGCCGTGGCTTCCGCACGGCCTCGCGCTGACCGGCATGGAGCCGCGCTTCATCAGCACCGAGCTGACCCTCGCCCCGTCGGTCCCGGCGATGGCCGAGCTGATCCCGCTGCACGAGGCGAGCCTCGCGGCAACCGAGAAGGAGATCGACAACCTCTGGCTGCCGTCCTCCGCGCAGCGCTGAGCGAGACCTCTGGTCTGGACGGTGGCTGGCCGTTCCGCGCCGGAAGGCCAGCCACCCCCGGACGGAGGTCCCACGTTCCTCCCCTAGGCCGAGCGAAGACCCTCTATTTGGAGCTTTTTTCGCGCCGTGATGGTTGCTACGGTGTGGCGGCTTGGAACTGCCAATGAGGTCGCCGCAGCGAGTGCTCGCGCGGTGTCGCTGGCGCAGGCACGACGGGGGAACAATTTCGCACGGCGCCGGAGGCTCCGGCGTCGGTCGTCACCTTCCCGTCCGTTCGGACGCATCTCATCCGGGCCGTTCCGAGTACCTCGTTAATCGGACGACGGGAAACAATCAGTGGCTGAAGTGGCAACATCCGCAGGAGCCCGACGGCGGTGGTACGCCGGTGTCGCGACGGGCCTCGCTCTCGCGGGCGCGGCGGCGGTCGCACCCGCGACCAGTGCTCACGCCGCCCCCGCCGGGGGCGACGTGTACGACGCGGCGAGCAGTTCCCAACCGGACCGGTTCAGCAAGTTGCCGAACCTGCACAAGGGGAAGCTCACGCTTCCCGAGCCGGGCGCCAAGGGCCGGGCGTTCGAGTCCGGCTCGATTGCGTCTCCCAAGGTCTTCCAGGGAAGTCTGGCGAGCGCCTCCGAGTTTCCGTACATCGTGGGCATCGTCACCAGTATTGAGGAAGGTGGGGAGTACTACTGGTACTGGTGCACCGGCTCGATCATCGCCCCCAACAAGGTGCTGACGGCCGCGCACTGCACCGCCGACGGGCCCGGCACCACGCGGGTCCTCGCCGGCAAGGACCGGCTGTTCGACAGCAACGGTCAGATCATCCCCGGCAGCGGTTACGTCGCCGAGGTCAGCTCGACCTGGACCCACCCGAGCTGGAACATCGCCCAGCAGTACCAGGACCCCTACGCTCCGATCCTGGACGACGTCTCGGTCCTCACGCTCAAGCAGAACCTGCCCAGCGCGTACACCCCGGTGGCGCTGAGCGCCCAGGGCGACCAGAGCCCGTACGCGGCCGGCACGCCGGCCCAGATCGCGGGCTACGGCGTCACCTCGTCGAACGACGCGGTGATGGACAGCCGGCTGCGCAAGGCGACCGTCCCGATGCGGTCCAACGAGGACTGTGCAGCTGGCGCGCTCTACCGATCCGACCGGATGATCTGCGCCGGTTCGGGCACCGACACCACGCCGGGCAGCGACACCTGCGGGGGTGACTCGGGCGGTCCGCTGCTCGTCAACGGGGTCCAGGTCGGCATCACCGACTGGGGCTTCGAGCCGTGCGGGTCGTCCCCGGGTTACTACGAGCGGCTGAGCTACTACAGCAACGCCATCAAGGCGGACCTGACCCGGCCGAAGCTGATCAACGCCGACTGGTCCGGCGACGGGCACACCGACCTGATCGGTCGGGACAGCGCGGGCAACCTCCAGCTGTACTACGGCAGCGGCTTCTCCAACGACGGTAGTGGCGGCTTCTACTACAAGCGGAAGATCAACGCGGGGTGGTCCGGCTTCACCCGGGTCTTCCGGGTCTACAACTGGAACGGCGACAACAAGCCGTCCATCATGGCCATGAAGCCGACCGGTGAGCTGTTCATCTACGACTCCGACGGCGCGGGCAACTTCGTCGGCGGGGCCCGGAAGATTGGCAGCGGGTGGGCGGGTTTCACCGCTCTCATGGTGACGAACAACTGGCTGGGTAACAACCGGCCGAGCCTGATGGTCCGCAAGTCCAACGGCGACCTGATCCGCTACACCAGCAACGGTGCGGGCGGTTGGGAGAACCCGTCGGGCACCCGGATCGGCACCGGCTGGAACGGGTTCAACCTGTTCCTCACCCCGGGCGCCTGGAAGGGTGACGGGCTGGAGGTGCTGATCGGCCGCACCTCCACGGGCGTGCTGAAGATGTACCAGTCCAACGGCACGGGCGGCTGGACCAACCCGTCCGGTACCCAGATCGGCAGTGGCTGGGCCAACTACAAGAACATCATGGTTCCGGGTGACTGGAGCGGCGACAACATGATGGATCTGTTGGGCGTCAACAGCAGCAACCAGATGCGTCTCTACACCACCAACGGCTACGGCCAGTGGCTCGACGCGAGCGGCAAGGTGATCTCCAGCGGCTGGGGCGGTTTCAACCCGATCTTCTGATCGAGGTCTGCGCCACCGCGAACGGAAGGGGCCCGCAACCGGATCGGTTGCGGGCCCCTTCTCATCGCTGTCCAGCTGCCACGAGCGCCCCTGCGGTTCCTCGGCCCAACCCTCGTGCCAGCCCAACACAGTCACGAGCGTTATACCTCAGAGTCATAGATATGCCTCAGAGGTATAACGCTCGCGGACGTTCCGGCGCCGGCCCGGCCGTGCTCGGAACGTCCGGTCAGAGGATGGTCCAGGTGTCGCCGCTGCCCAGCAGGCCGGCGAGCTGCTGCTCGGGGGTCTCGGTGACCTTCGCCTTGGCGGCGGCGAGCTGGCTCTGCACCACGCTGTCGTACGACGGCCGGTCCACCGAGCGGAACACTCCGATCGGGGTGTTGCGCAGGTCCAGGCCGGGCAGTCGGGACAGCGCGAACGCGTACGCCGGGTCGGCCACCGTTGCGTCGTGCACGACGATCTCCTCTGGGCGGACCGAGCTGGTCTCCCGGACCTCCAGGCCGAACCCGCCCGGCGGGTGCACCACGCAGAACCGGCCGTCGGCGCCGCCGAAGGTGATCGGCTGCCCGTGCTCCAGGCGGATCAGGTAGTCGTCCCGGGTCGCCGGATCCTTGAGCTGGTCGAACGCCCCGTCGTTGAAGATGTTGCAGTTCTGGTAGATCTCCACGAACGCGGAGCCCTGGTGCTCGGCCGCAGCCCGCAACACCGACTGCAGGTGCTTGCGGTCCGAGTCGATGGTCCGGCCGACGAAGCTGGCCTCCGCGCCGAGCGCGAGGGAGAGCGGGTTGAACGGGGCGTCCGCCGAACCGGCCGGGGTCGACTTGGTGATCTTCCCGACCTCGGAGGTGGGCGAGTACTGCCCCTTGGTCAGCCCGTAGATCCGGTTGTTGAACAGCAGGATCTTGAGGTTGACGTTGCGCCGCAGCGCGTGGATCAGGTGGTTGCCGCCGATGGAGAGCGCGTCACCGTCACCGGTGACCACCCAGACCGACAGGTCGGGCCGGGACACCGAGAGGCCGGTCGCGATCGCCGGAGCGCGGCCGTGGATCGAGTGCATCCCGTACGTGTTCATGTAGTACGGGAAGCGGGACGAGCAGCCGATGCCGGAGACGAAGACGGTCCGCTCCCGGGGGATGTTCAGCTCCGGCATGAACTGCTGGATGGCCGCCAGGATCGCGTAGTCACCGCAGCCGGGGCACCAGCGGACCTCCTGGTCGGACTTGAAGTCCTTGGCGGTCAGCTTGAGGGCGACGGGCTCAGACATTCTTCAGCACCTCTTCCAGCGTCGTCTCCAGCTCCGTGGACGTGAACGGCAGGCCGCGGACCTGGTTGTAGCTGATCGCGTCGACCAGGTAGCGGGCCCGGATGACGTGGGCGAGCTGGCCCAGGTTCATCTCCGGAATGACCACCCGATCGTAGGAGCGCAGCACCTCAGCCAGGTTGGCGGGCATCGGGGCGAGGTGCCGCAGGTGCGCCTGGGCGATGGACAGGCCACGCTGGCGGAGCTGGCGGCACGCCGCACCGATCGGCCCGTACGTCGAGCCCCAGCCGAGCACCAGCACGCGGGCGTCGCCGTCCGGGTCCTCCACCTCGATGTCCGGCACGGGGATCGTCTCGATCCGGGCCGCGCGGGTGCGGACCATGAAGTCGTGGTTGGCCGGGTCGTAGGAGATGTCGCCGGTCTTGTCGGCCTTCTCCAAGCCGCCGATCCGGTGCTCCAGGCCCGCCGTACCCGGGATCGCCCACGGCCGGGCCAGGGTCTCTGGGTCACGCAGGTAGGGCAGGAAGGTGGTGCCGTCCTCGCCGTTGGGCTCGGTGGCGAACTCCACCCGCAGGTCGGGCAGCGACTCCACGTCGGGCAGCAGCCACGGCTCCGAGCCGTTGGCGACGTAGTTGTCGGAGAGCAGGATCACCGGGGTGCGGTAGGTCAGCGCGATCCGGGCCGCCTCCAGCGCGGCGAAGAAGCAGTCCGACGGCGACCTGGGCGCGATCACCGCGACGGGTGCCTCGCCGTGCCGGCCGTAGAGCGCCATGTTGAGGTCGGCCTGCTCGGTCTTGGTCGGCATGCCCGTCGACGGGCCGGCGCGCTGCACGTCCACGATCACCAGCGGCAGCTCCAGCGCCACCGCGAGGGAGATCGTCTCGCTCTTGAGCGCCACACCGGGGCCACTGGTGGTGGTCACCCCGAGCGACCCGCCGTACGACGCGCCCAGCGCCGCCCCGACCGCGGCGATCTCGTCCTCCGCCTGCATGGTGAGCACGCCGAAGCGCTTGTGCTTGCTCAGCTCGTGGAGGATGTCCGACGCTGGCGTGATCGGGTACGCGCCGAGGAAGACCGGCAGCCCGGAGCGGACTCCGGCGGCGACCAGACCCAGCGAGAGCGCCGCGTTGCCGGTGATGTTGCGGTAGGTGCCCGGCTGCATCTTCGCCGGCTTGACCTCGTAGCGGACCGCGAAGTCCTCGGTGGTCTCGCCGAAGTTCCAGCCGGCCTTGAAGGCGGCCACGTTCGCCGCGACCAGCTCGGGACGGGCGGCGAACTTACGCTCCAGGAAGCGCAGCGTCGACTCGTAGGGCCTGGAGTACATCCAGGAGAGCAGGCCGAGGGCGAACATGTTCTTCGACCGCTCGGCGTCCTTCTTGGACACGTCGTACGCGGCCAGGGCGCCGACGGTCATCGAGGTCAGCGCCACCGGGTGCACGACATAGCCGGCCAGCGAGTCGTCGTCCAGTGGGCTGGCCTGGTAGCCGACCTTGGCGAGGTTGCGCTTGGTGAACTCGTCGATGTTGACGATGATGTCCGCGCCGCGGGGCAGGTCGGCCAGGTTGGCCTTGAGCGCCGCCGGGTTCATCGCCACCAGCACGTTGGGCGCGTCGCCCGGGGTGAGGATGTCGTAGTCGGCGAAGTGCACCTGGAAGCTCGACACGCCGGGCAGGGTGCCGGCGGGCGCCCGGATCTCGGCGGGGAAGTTGGGCAGTGTGGAGATGTCGTTGCCGAGCTGCGCCGTCTCCGAGGTGAACCGGTCGCCGGTCAGCTGCATGCCGTCGCCGGAGTCACCGGCGAACCGGATGACCACCCGGTCGAGTTGACGGATCTGCTTGGTCACGCCTGCACCTCGCTTCGCTGCGCGCGGTCGCGCGGGCGGCTGAACATGATGGTGACCTCGCCTTGCCCGGTCACGGGACCTCCTTGACGCAACGCTGCACCGCACCGCTCCAGGCTGGTCCGGTCCGCTGTCGTTCCTCACCTGAGAGCCTACGTCGAACAGACCCCCGACCTTCCCCGGAGGTCCGCCGACTGGGACCGGATCCGGTTGAGGATTACGCCGTATTGCGGCGTTTCGCGCAGCCCGCCGTAATTCAGATCACCGTCGCCGTCCCGCCAGCGACCCTCGCCGCATGCCGGACACGTGGTGTGGCCGGTCAGTCGGTGCGGGCCGTGGTCGGGTCGGTGAGCCGGCGACGCAGCGAGGTGGTGGCCAGCGTGAGGGCCAGCACCACCAGCGACGCGGAGATCACGATCAGGGTGATCGCGGTGCGCTGCACCGAGGTCATCCCGCCGTCGTCGGCCGAACCCCCGGCGGGGAGCACGCCCTGCGAGCCGGTGGGCGCGGGCGGGGAGACCACCGGGGTGGCCAGCGCGGCGGCCGCGGTGATCCGGAAACTCATCTGCACCTGTCGGGTCGGGCCGCTACGCGGGTCGAGTTGCCCGATCACCGCGCCGGACAGCGGCGCCTCCTGCTGGGCCTGCGCGGTCGCCTCCAGCGGCAGCCGCAGATCGGCGGTCCTGCCCGCCGGCACCGGGCCGGTGTCGCACCGGGTGCGGGTCGGGTCGATCGCCACGCAGCCCGCCGGTGGGGCCGGCACGCTCACCCCGGGCGGAAGGACCACCTCGACCCGGCCGGCCGCGTCCACCGTTCCGGTGTTGCCCAGCCGGACCGCGAGGGTGCTCGCCGCGCCGCTGATGTCGAAGCTCATCTCGTCGGCGGCCAGCGAGATCCCGGGCACCGGCGGGCCCGGTGGGAAGAGCACCGCGAAGCCCTGGACGTCGGCCGCCTCGCCGGTGATTCCCGGCGCGCTCGCGGTGACCCGCACGGACCCGCTGAGTGGCATCTGCTTCCAGGCGGTGCCGGCGACCCGCAGCCGGAGCAGGCTGCTGAACCGAGCGCCCGCCTCGGCCGTCCAGGCCCCGCAGCGGTACGCGCCACCACCGGTGGCGGTGCAGCCCTTCGTCCCGGCGTCGGTCAGCCCGGCGGGCAGGGTGTACGAGAGTCGGATCCGCTGGGCGGTGGTGCCGGTGTTCGTCACCGTGACCCGCAGCGTGGTGGCGGTGCTGGCGGCGTTCCAGTACCCGCCCGTGAGGGTGACGTCCTCGGTGGTGACCCGCACGCCGAGTGGGTTCGGCGGCGGCGCGTCCGGGCCCGGTGCCGGCGGACGGACCGGGGGCGCTGACGGCGCGGGGGGCGCCGGTGGTCCGGGCGTGGGTGGGCGGGTGGTGCTGCCCGGCGCGGGCGCGGCGGTGGTCGGCGCCGGTGTCACGTCCGGCGCGGTGGTCTGCGGGGCCGGTGGCGTCGTCTCCGATGGCGGTGCGGTGGTCTCCGGGGCCGTCTCGGTGGGCAGGGGATCGCCGCCGGGCTCTTCGGTCGGGGTGGGCTCCTCCGCCGGGGTGGTCTCGGGGACGGGCTCGGGCTCGGTCACCGGATCGCTCACCACCGCGACCGGGCTGGCGTCCGGCGTCGCCGCGCTGGCCCAGGCCGGTGCCACGGCGAGCGCCGCGAGCAGGCCGAGCGCGAGCGAGGTCGCCAGCAGGGGCGCGGGACGCCGCCCCGCGGCCCGGGAGCCGGGCGGAACCTGCGCGCTGGCCATCTGTCCTCCGGTGACATGGGTGGGGGTCCAGTATTCGGTAACAGTTGCCTTCGAGCACTAGTCCCATTCGGAAACAAGTCCGTAACGTGTTCGGGACGGCCCTTTCGGGCGGGCGGTAGGCTCCCGGACGTGACCGGTTACCTGGGCTCGTACGCGACGCTCGGGCTCTTGCTGCTCGCCAGCGTCCTGTTCTTCGTTACGGCATTCTCGGCCAACCGGGTGTTACGTCCCGCCCGACCGGCCGAGCCGCACGGCAAGCGGACCAGCTACGAGTGCGGGCTCGACCCGGTCGGCGCGGACTGGGCGCAGATGCAGATCCGCTACTACGTCTACGCCTACCTCTACGTCCTCTTCGCGGTCGAGGCGGTGTTCCTCTTCCCCTGGGCGGTCGTCTTCGACCGGCCGGGCTTCGGCCTGGTCACGGTGGTGGAGATGGCGGTGTTCGTCGCGGTGCTCGCGCTGGGCATCCTCTATGCCTGGCGTAGGAACATCCTGCGCTGGACCTGACCGCGCGGGCCTCCGGCGATCGTGCCGGTCCGTCCGGCCGTTCGCGGCCGGTTGCCGGGCGAGCGGTCAGGCCAGGCCCCGGCGGGTCACCGCTGGCGGCCGGTCGCCGCGGATCGAGGCCACCATGTCCAGCACCCGGCGGGTGGGCGCGACCTGGTGGGCCCGGAAGACCCGGGCACCCAGCCAGGCGGAGATCGCCGTCGCGGCGAGCGTCCCCTCCAACCGTTCGGCCACCGGCAGGTCCAGGGTCTCGCCGATGAAGTCCTTGTTGGAGAGCGCCACCAGCAGCGGCCAGCCGGTCCCGGTCAACTCGTCCAGCCGGCGGGTGATCTCCAGGGAGTGCCGGGTGTTCTTACCGAAGTCGTGTGCCGGGTCGATCAGGATTCCGTCCGGGCGTACCCCCGCCGCCACCGCGCGCTCGGCGAGGCCGGTCACCGTCGCGACCACGTCGGCGACCACGTCGTCGAAGGCGGCCCGGTGCGGCCGGGTTCGCGGGACCAGCCCGCCGGCGTGCGAGCAGACCAGGCCGGCGCCGGTCTGCGCGGCCACCTGGGCGAGCGCCGGGTCGGCGCCCGACCAGGTGTCGTTGAGCAGGTCGGCGCCGGCCGCCACGGCCTCCACCGCCACCTCGGCGCGCCAGGTGTCGATGGAGATGACCACCTCCGGAAACGCGGCCCGGACGGCGGCGATGGTGTCCACCGTGCGCCGGATCTCCTCGGCGACGTCCACCTCGGCGCCGGGGCCGGCCTTCACCCCGCCGATGTCGATGATCGCCGCGCCCTCGTCCACGGCCCGTTCGACCGCGCGCAGCGCGCTGTCGGCGGCGAAGGTGGCGCCCCGGTCGAAGAACGAGTCCGGCGTGCGGTTGACGATCGCCATCACCACCAGCTCGCCGGGGGCGAACGTCCGCCCACCCAGCCGAAGCGCCCCGGCCATGCCCGCCTCCTGAGAGTCCGCACCGTCGCCGCCGCGTCGGCCGGTCCCGACGCTAGCCGGTCAGCCGGCCAGGACGCCCGGCGGCGTCGGCGATGATCGTGATCGGGGTGGGTGGTGGGCTCGCTCACGGCCGGTCGCCATGCCACGATCAGTGCATGGGTCAGCTTCTGCTCTTCCTGGTCGTGGCGTTGACCGTCGCGGCGGTGGTATTCGGCGTGACGGTGCTGGTCACCGGTCGTGATCCGGGCCTGGCGCCCGCCGAACCGGACTCGCAGGCCGTGTCGTTGCCGGTCACCCGGCCGTTGCGCGAATCCGATGTGGGCGCGGTCCGTTTCGACACCGGGCTGCGCGGGTACCGGATGGCCCAGGTCGATCACGCGATGCGCCGCGCCGCCTACGACATCGGCTACAAGTCTGAGCTGATCGGCGTGCTGGAGGCGGAGGTCACCGCGTTGCGTGCGGGACGCACCGCCGACGCGGACGCGCTGCGCCAGGCCCGTGAGCAGTCCGCCACCGCGGCGACGAACGAGGATGCGGCGGCTCGTCAGGGTCCGCGGCCGGGCGACGACGCCAACTCCGGCGCCGCCGGCGCGCTGCCCGCTGCCAGTTCCTCCCCGGCAGACTCCGACGGCGTGGCCCCGGCCGTCGCGCCAGCGGATGACGAGCCGACCGACGGTGAGCCGGCCGGTGGCGCCGGACAGCACGGCGCGGTGGTCCGGTCGGAGTCGGCGTGACCGACCCGGGCGCCGACGATCTTCGCGAGGCCGCCCAACCCGGCGCCGGCGAGGTGACCGCAACGGTGATCGTGAACGCCCCGGCGGAACGGGTCTTCACCGCGCTGCTCGCCTGGGAACGTCAGTCCGACTGGATCCCGTTCACCCGACTGCGGGTGGTCGAGGGCGACGGCCGTGAGGGCAGCCTGATCGAGGCGGTGACCGCGCTCGGCCCGGTGGTGCTGCGCGACGAGATGCGGGTGGTCCGGGTCGACGAGCCGTACGAGATCGGCGTGGTGCACTGCGGCCGGCTGCTGCGCGGCCCGGGTGTGCTGCGCTGCACCCAGATGGACCGGGCCCGCACCCAGGTGGTCTGGCACGAGTGGTTCCACCTGCCGGGTGGCCCGGCCGGTCGGCTGGCGTGGCCGGTGCTCTGGCCCGGCTCCAAGGTCGGCCTCACCCAGGCGCTGAAGAGGTTCGCCCGTCTGGTCGAGCAGGGCCGGCTGCCCTGACCATGCTCGCGGCGGCCGCCGGGCACCGCCGGCCGCCGGGCCGCCGGCGGCGATGGGCTGTCGGCCCGATGGCCTAGCGTGTACGAGGTGACTGACCTGGTGATCGGCGCCGACGGGCTGCCACGCTGCGCCTGGGGGGCGAGCACCCCCGACTACGCCGTCTACCACGACACCGAGTGGGGGCGGCCGCTGCACGGCGACGACGCGCTCTACGAGCGGATGACCCTGGAGGCGTTCCAGTCCGGCCTGTCCTGGCTGACCATCCTGCGCAAGCGCCCGGCGTTCCGGCTGGCCTTCGACGAGTTCCGGATCCCGACCGTCGCCGGCTACGGCGACGCCGACGTGACCCGGCTGCTCGCCGACGCCGGCATCGTCCGCAACCGAGCCAAGATCGAGGCGGCGATCGCCAACGCCCGCGCCGCGCTCGAGCTGCCCGACGGGCTGTCCGCGCTGCTCTGGTCCTTCGCCCCGGCGCACCGGCCGGTCCGCCCCGCCTCGTTCGCCGAGCTCGCGGCGATCACCCCCGAGTCGACGGCGATGGCCAAGGCGCTCAAGAAGCGCGGCTTCCGGTTCGTCGGCCCGACCACCGCGTACGCGCTCATGCAGGCCACCGGCATGGTCGACGATCACATCGTCGGCTGCCACGTCACGCTCCCACCCGCGGCGTGATGGGATGGCAGCATGACGACCGAGACCGCCCACCGGGCCGGCGAGGCCGGGCACGCTGACGGGACGGGCACCTGGGCGGTGCTGCTGCCCGCCGAGCGGTACGAGGCCGAGCGGCTCGTGCACCACGACACGCTGGAGCTGACCGGGCTGACGGGCGTCAGCCGGCCGGGCCCCGGTGACCGGGTGGCGGTGCTGACCGACACGCCGCCCCGGCTGGTGGCGCTCGGCCGGGTCACCGCGCCGGCCCAACGGCACCGGGAGGACCCGGACGATCCGCAGTCCCCGGTCGAGCCCGGAGCGCTCGTCGTGGCGTACACCCGGAGGGCCTTCGACGAGCCGGTGCCGGCCGACCGGTTGACGCTCGACGGGCCCGTCACCGCGCTGGATCCGGCGGCCTTCCGGGCGCTCGCCGACCGGCTCGGCCCGCCCCCGGCGCGGCGCACCTGGCTGGTCAGCCTCGATTTGCCGATCGAGGCCGGCACACCGGCCGAGGCGGTCCGGCTCTTCTGGTCATACGTGCAGGAGCTGGGGCCGCGTGAGCTGCCCGCCTTCGTGTCACCCTCCGGCGACGAGCTGGCCATGCAGGCGTTCGTGCTGGGCGCGGAGGCCAACCAGGACCCCGAAGAGGACGACTAGAAGGCCCCGTCGGGCTGCCGCGGTCAGTGTCCTTCGAAGACCGGCTTCTGCTTCGCGACGAAGGCCAGGGTGGCCGCCCGGTGATCGGCGGTGGCGCCGCAGATCGCCTGTGCCTGCGCCTCGGCGGCCAGCGCGTCGGCGAGGGTGCCGGCGTCGGCGATGGAGAGCTGCCGCTTGATCGCCCCGTACGCGACGGTGGGGCCGGCGGCGAGGCGTGCGGCCAGCTCCTGCGCGGTCGGCAGCACCTGCTCGTCGTCGTCGACCAGCCGGTTGAGCAGCCCCAGCCGGCTGGCCTCCTCGGCGCGTACCGGCTCGGCCAGCATCAGCAGCTCCACCGCCTTGGCGTGCCCGACCAGTCGCGGCAGCGTCCAGGAGGCGCCGGTGTCGGCGGCGAGGCCGACCCGGGCGAAGGCCATCAGAAAGCTCGTGGCCGGGCCACCGATCCGGATGTCGGCGAGGAAGGCCAGCGACGCGCCCGCCCCGGCGGCCATCCCACGGACGGCGGCCACCACCGGCTTGGGCAGGTTGGCCAGCCGGGCGGCGATCGGGTTGTAGTGCGCCCGTACGGTGTCCAGCGGGTTACCCGAGGCGCCCTCCAGCGTCGACACGTGCTCGCGCAGGTCCTGACCGGCGCTGAACGACCCACCCGCGCCCGCCAGCACGACCGCCCGACAGGACCGGTCGGTCTCCAGCTCCGCGAGGGTGTCCCGCAGGGCCTCCTTGAGCGCCACGTCGAGGGCGTTCATCGCGTTCGGCCGGTTCAGCGTGAGGGTGACGACGGCGTCGGTCCGGTCGACCAGCAACGGTTCGGTCACGTGTCTAACGACCCTTCTGTCGGACGATGCGGTTGCCGGCGTCGAGGCACTGCTCGACGTACCGGTCGGCGGCCGGACGCAGGCGGGCCGCGTGCCGGTCGAAGAAACTGGCCGCGGCGGTGCCGGGCCAGCGTTCGGGCAGCAGCGCCGGGGGCAGCTGCGGGTCCCGGAACAGGAAGGTACGCCAGGCGTGCACGAGCCGGAACCGGGCCGCGTACGCCTCCTCCTCGCTGCTGCGTGCGGTGACCGCGGCGAGCAGCGGGCGCTGGTCCGCGACGAACCGTTCGTAGGCGCGGCCGATCTCGCTCAGGTTCCAGGCCCGGCGGACCACGCCCATCGCGCCGGGTGTGCCGGCGAAGTGCGAGGCGGTGAACCGCTCGAATCGGACACCGGCCTCGGCGAGCAGCAGGTCGACGTCCTCGGCGGGCCGGGTGGCCACCCAGGTCTGCTCATCCAGCGTGCCGTAGCCCAGGAAGCTGAGGTTGGCGGCGAGCCGCTGCCGGTCCCGGCGGGAGCCGGGCGCCTCCAGCACGAGCAGATCGAACCGCCCGTCCCAGCTGACCCGGCCGGTCCGGTAGATCCGGGCTGCCGCCTCGTCCAGTCGCCGGGCGGCTTTCGGTGTGATCGAATATCCCGGTCCGGACGCCAGTCGGAGTGGGTCGAGCCAGCCCTGACGCACCATCCGGGAGACGGCGGTGCGCACTGCCGGCGGCGCGATTCCCAACGGTGCCAGTAGCTTGACCAGGGCGGCGACCGGTGCGCGGCCACCCCTCGGCCGGAGGTGGTCGCCGTACAGGTCGAAGAGTGCCGACCGTGCCTGCATGACCGCACATTGTGACAGGCCTTCTCAAGATAAGCTAGATGCTGTTACATCAATGCTGCTCCGGTTTGGGTCCGGCGGTGTTCATCAGGGAAAATCGTTGGTCGACACCCCCGCGACCGTTGCGGGTGGTCGTGACGAAGTGGCTGTGGGGCAACCCACCGACCCTGGTGTAGGTCTGAGGGGAGACAACATGGCGGCGATGAAGCCGCGGACGGGCGACGGTCCGCTGGAAGTCACCAAGGAGGGCCGGGGCATCGTCATGCGGGTCCCGCTGGAGGGCGGTGGCCGGCTCGTCGTCGAGATGACTCCCGACGAGGCCAACGCGCTCGGTGACGCGTTGAAGGCGGCCGCCGGCTGAGTGAGGATTGTTCCGGGCGGCGTACGCCGCCCGGAACCTTCCTCGGTCCCTGAGCCACCGGCATCGCCGGTGGCTCAGGGTCTTCATCTGTGCGGAGAAACGGGTCCGGCCCCGCTCCGCGACACTTTCCTGGAGGTGCGGTTCCGCGTGCTCGCCATCCGTCTGATCGCCGAGCCTGACCGGCTCGACGTCCTTGTCCTGCCCGTCCGTCCCGCCGACCAGGCAGCGGATGGCGACGCCTCCGCCGTACCGGCGCCCACCGCCGTCGCACTGCCGGACGGCACCGCCGAGGAGGCCGCCGCGCTGGCGCCGGTCGCCCGGCTGACCGGCCGGGCCGGCGAGATCCGCACCCATCTGCGCCCCGGGCGTACCCCCGGCCGGCTGCTGCTGCTCGGCATCGGCGACGGCGACGAGGCGGCCTGGCGGACCGCCGGCGCGGCCCTGGCCCGCGCCGCCGTAGATGAGACGCATATCACTCTCGCGCTTCCCGCGGAGGTGACACCGGCCGCAGTCCGCGGGTTGACCGAGGGGCTGCTGCTCGCCTCGTACCGGTTCCGGCTGACCGAGGCGGGTAACCCGCCCGCGCTCGCCGGCGTCGACCTGCTGCTCGCCGACCCGGCCGCGCACGAGGCCGCCATCGCCACGGCTCGGACCACCGCCGCGATGACCCGACTCGCCCGCGACCTGACCAACACGCCCTCCTCCGTGAAGAACCCGCAGTGGTTCGCCGACCAGGTGACCTCCGCCGCGGCCGACCTGTCGGACCTGCGTCTACGGGTCCGTGGGCCGGATGAGCTGGCTGCCGAGGGCTTCGGCGGGATCCTCGCCGTGGGCGGCGGCTCGGCCAGCGGCCCCCGCCTGGTCGAGCTCGACTGGAACCCTGCCGGCGCGCGTACCCATGTGGTGCTGATCGGCAAGGGCATCACCTTCGACACCGGCGGGATCTCGATCAAGCCGGTGCCGGCGATGAAGCTGATGCGCAAGGACATGGCCGGCGCGGCCGCGGTCGTCGCCGCCACCCTCGGCGCCGCGACGCTGCGGTTGCCGGTCCGGGTCACCGCGCTGGCCCCGCTGGCCGAGAACATGGTCAGCGGCTCGGCGTTCCGCCCCGGCGACATCGTCCGGCACTACGGCGGGACGACCAGCGAGACGACCAACTCCGACGCGGAGGGCCGGCTGGTCCTCGCCGACGCGCTGGCGTACGCGGTGCGGCAGCTCGCGCCGGACCTGCTGCTCGACCTGGCCACCCTCACCGGGGCCAACGCCGTGGCGTTGGGCAAGCGGACCGCCGCCCTGTACAGCGAGAACGACCGGCTGGCCGCCGATGTGCTCACCGCGTCCGAGGCGGCCGGTGAGGCTGCCTGGAGGATGCCGCTGCACACCGACTACGTCGAGTACCTGGGCAGCGACATCGCCGACCTGTACAGCGCTCCGACCCAGGGTGCCGGGTCGGTGGTGGCCGCACTCTACCTGCGCGAGTTCACCGGCGAGCTGCGGGATCGCTGGCTGCACCTGGACATGTCGGCCCCGTCCTGGGCGGACAGCGACCACGCCGAAGTCAGCCGGGGCGCGACCGGGTGGGGTGTCCGCTCGCTCCTGCGGTGGCTGGCCAGCGTCGACTGACCGGAGTCAGCACTTCACCGCGGCGAGCACCCCGTGCCCGACCGGGAGCAGCGCGGGAATCCAGTGTTCGGACTCCCGCACCGCCTTGATCGTCTCCCGGACTGTCACGGTCTCCGCGTCCCGGGCGGCCGGGTCACCGATCCGGCCGCCGGCCAGCATGCCGTTGAGCGCGAGCACGCCGCCCGGGCGCAGCAGCCGCAGCGCGGCTTCCACGCAGGCGTGGAAGCCGGTCGCCTCGGCGTCCACGAAGACCAGGTCGTACGCCCCGTCGGCGAGCCGGGGCAGCACGTCGAGGGCGCGACCGGTGATGATCCGTGTGCGGCCGGCGGCGAAGCCGGCCTCGCTGAAGATCCGCCGGGCGATCCGCTGGTGCTCCACCTCCACGTCGATGGTGGTGAGTACGCCGTCGGCGCGCATGCCGCGGAGCAGCCAGAGACCGCTCACCCCGGTGCCGGTGCCGATCTCCACCACCGCGCGGGCGTTGCCGGCTGCGGCCAGCAGTCGTAGCGCCGCTCCGGCGCCGGGGGTGACCGCGTCGAGGCCCACCTCGTGGGCCAGGCTGCGGGCGGTGCGCAGGACGAGATCCTCGGTGACGTACGACTCGGCGAACTGCTGAGCCTGGGTCGTCGAACTGCCGGAACCGGCGACCGTGGCGATGGGGCACCTCCGGGGGCGGTGCGTGGTGCGGGGGCGGGTTGGCACTGTGAGCGTAGAGGCGACCGTCGCGTGGCGCAGCCGCGCCTCCGTCCCCCGCGATCACCGGAGGCAACCGCTGACTCCACCGCGCGCATCCGTGCAATCCTGGAGGCGGTATCCCGTCAGCCGCGACCGCGCCGGTCGGTGGCCGGACGACGCGGCGCGGGATCCGGGGACGGACTGGGAGGCACCGACGTGACCGACGGCTGGGACTGGCGCCGGGGCGGTGAAACTCCGGCTCCGGCACGACCGCCCGGGGCAGAGGCCCCGTCGGCGGGGTCGCCGGTAGCGCCGGGGGCCGGCAGCGTGCCCGCGGCCGACGGGGCGTCGACGGCCGGGAGCCCACCGGCATCCAGCGCGCCGCCGACCACCTGGCCGGCGTCGACCGCGCCGCCGACCACCTGGCCGGCGTCGACCGCGGCGCCGGGTGGGCCCGGCGCCGCCGGCACGTCGCCCTGGTGGTCCGACGCGCTCGCTGATCCGTGGCGGGATCCGGCGGCGCCGGCCGCCGTGATGGTGCCCGGGGTGGTGGCGGCGGGCACCGAGCCAGAGCCGGTCACCGACCCCGATGCGCCGGGCCGGCCGACGCTGCGCCACTTGCTGCTCATCCCGGTGATCACCGCGCTGCTCGCCGGCACCCTCGGCGGCGCGCTGGGTTACGCGTTCGCCGTACGTGGCGGGGCCGGCGGGACGGTGCTCGGCGCCGAGCCGGCGCAGCCGCCGGCGTTGGCCCAGCGCAAGCCGGAGTCGCTGGCCGGGGTGGCCGAACGGGTCCTGCCCAGCGTGGTCACCGTGCGGGTGAGCAGTCTCGGCGGGACGAGTGAGGGCTCCGGCTTCATCGCCAGCGCCGACGGGCACGTGATCACCAACGACCACGTGGTGGCCGGCGGCAGCGGAAAGGCCTCGGTGATCTTCAACGACGGCAGCTCCGCGGCCGCGACCGTGGTCGGTCAGGACCCGGAGTCGGACATCGCGGTCATCAAGGTGAGCCGGACCGGGCTGCGGCCGGTGGAGTTCGGCGACTCCGACGCGTTGGCGGTCGGCGACCCGGTGCTCGCCATCGGCTCGCCGCTCTCGCTGGCCAACACGGTCACCGCCGGCATCGTGAGCGCCCTGGACCGGACGATGCAGGCCGGCGAGCCGGGCGGTCCGGTGCGGTACTACGCGGCGATCCAGACCGACGCGGCGGTCAACCACGGCAACTCGGGCGGCCCGCTCGTCGATGGGGCCGGACGGGTGGTCGGGGTGAACTCCACCATCAAGTCGCTGGTCGCCGAGGGTCAGGAGGCCGGCAACATCGGTCTCGCCTTCGCTATCCCGATCAACCAGGCCAAACGGGTGACCCAGGACATCATCGGCACCGGCAAGGCCCGGCGTACGGTGATCGGCGCCCAGGTCGGCGGTCCGGGCGCGGGAGCCAGCGGCGGCGTACGGCTCGCCGCGGTGGAGCCGTCCGGTCCGGCGGCCGGCGCCGGGCTGCGGGTCGGCGACGTGATCCTGAAGCTCAACGGCCGGCCGATGACCGAGCCGACAGACCTGATCGCGCTGGTCCGCAAGTTCGCGCCCGGCTCGGTGGTGACCGTCGAGTTCCGGCGCGGCGCCGACCGGCAGAACACCTCGGTCACCCTCGCCGCGGATGCCAAGTGAACAGCGGGTCACCCCCTGCCCGAAAGCCGTCCGACGTGCGTAGTCTTGCTGCTGACGCCGAGAGGAGGCCCGCGGGATGCTCGACAACCTGAATTGGTGGGAGATCGGTGCGCTGCTGCTCCTGGCACTGCTGATCTTCGGTGACCGGCTGCCCGCCGTGATCACCGACGGCCTGCGGATGGTGCGCAACCTTCGCAACATGGCCCGCAACGCCACCGGCGACCTGAGTCGTGAGCTGGGCACCGACATTCAGCTCGAGGATCTGCACCCGAAGGCCTTCATCCGCAAGCACCTCCTCAGCGAGGAGGACGAGGCGGCGATCCGCAAGCCGTTGCAGGGCGTATACGACAACCTGCGCGCGGATGTCGGCGGCGTGCACAACGAGCTGAAGGACGTGGCCAACGCCGCGGACCCGCGGACGAAGGGGACCCGGTCCGGCACGGCCACCGGCACCCCGTCGGCGCCGGCTCCCCGAGCCAGCTACGACGACGCCACCTGACCGGCCCGTCACCAGACCGGCCCGCCACCTGCCCGGCCCGCACCCGCCGGCCGGACGGCCGGCGGGTTAACGACGGACCGGGCGCTCAGCGCCCGGCGGGCTTGAGGCCGAGCGGCTTGCCGAGCAGCGACTCACGGCGCAGCGCGAGCCGGTCCGCGATCGTGCCGAGCGCCTGCGCGGCCGGCGACTCCGGCTCGGCCAGCACGATCGGGTTACCGGCGTCACCGGCCTCGCGGACGCGGGTGTCCAGCGGGATCTGCCCGAGCAGCGGCACCTGCGCGCCGATGGTCCGGCTCAGCGACTCGGCGACCGCCGCACCGCCGCCGGCACCGAAGATCTCCATCCGGGAGCCGTCCGGCAGCTCCAGCCAGGACATGTTCTCGATGACGCCGACGACCCGCTGATGGGTCTGCAGGGCGATCGCACCGGCCCGCTCCGCCACCTCAGCGGCGGCGGCCTGCGGGGTGGTGACCACCAGGATCTCCGAGTTGGGCAGCAGTTGGGCCAGCGAGATGGCCACGTCGCCGGTGCCCGGGGGCAGGTCGAGCAGGAGCACGTCCAGGTCGCCCCAGTAGACGTCGGCCAGGAACTGCTGCAACGCCCGGTGCAGCATCGGGCCGCGCCACACCACCGCGGCGTTGCCGGCGGTGAACATGCCGATCGAGATCACCTTCACGCCGTGCGACTGCGGCGGCATGATCATGTCCTCGACGCGGGTCGGCCGGCCGTCCGCGCCCAACATCCGGGGCACCGAGTGGCCGTAGATGTCCGCGTCGACCACACCCACCGAGAGCCCGCGGGCGGCCAGCGCCGCCGCCAGGTTGACCGTCACGCTGGACTTGCCGACGCCACCCTTGCCGCTGGCCACCGCATACACCCGCGTCCGCGAGCCGGGCTGGGCGAACGGGATGACCGGCTCCTCGCTGGCACCTCCGCCGCGCAGCTGCGACTGCAACGACTGCCGCTGCTCGGGGCTCATCACACCAAAGTCGATCTCCACGCCGGTCACCCCGGGCACCGCGGCGACCGCGGCGGTGATGTCCGTGCGCAGCTTGTCCTTGAGCGGGCAACCGGCGACGGTGAGCAGCAACTCGACCCGTACGACGCCGCTGGTGTCGATCGCGGCGGAGCGGACCATGCCCAGCTCGGTGATCGGCCGGCGGATCTCCGGGTCGTTGACGGTGGCCAGGGCGGCCTGGATCGCGTCCTCGACGGTGCTGACGGGTGCTGACATGCCCGCAATGCTACGTCGCGGGGCATCCGCTCCGGCCGCTGGCCGGGAACGGTGTGAGCGAATCGATGGCCCGCTCGAACCCTCCGGTCAGCCGTCCTGCGGGCGGGGCCCGGTGGCGTCCGGCCGGGCTTCGCGGGCGAAGTCGCCGTCCAGATCGTCGCGGGGTTCGTCCAGCCCGGCACCGTCGGTCGGCCGCTGGCCACGCCTCTCCTGCCGGCTGTCCTTCTCCTGCTGGCGGCGCTCCAACCGTTGCCGGCGCTGCCCCGCCTCGTCCAGCTCCTCGGCCAGCCGGGCCAGCTCCGAGCGCAGGAAGTCCCGGGTCGCCACCTCGCCCAGCGCGATGCGCAGCGCGGCGATCTCCCGGGCCAGGTACTCGGTGTCCGCCTTCTGCGCGGTGGCCCGCCGCCGGTCCTCCTCCAGCGCCACCCGGTCCCGGTCGGCCTGCCGGTTCTGCGCCAGCAGGATCAACGGCGCCGCATAGCTGGCTTGCAACGACAGCACCAGGGTCAGGAACGTGAAGGTGTACGGGTCGAAGCGCAGATCGGCCGGGGCCAGGGTGTTCCAGCCGAACCAGATCGCGATCACCACCGTCATGACGACGATGAAGTTGGCGGTGCCCATGCCGCGCGCGATGCCCTCGGACCACCGGCCGAACGCCTCCGCGTCGAACCGGGGCAGCTTGATCCCCCGGGGCTCGCGTGGCTGATCGAGCCGTTCAGCCCGCCGCTGGTCAGCCATCCGCGCCATCCGGCGCCGGTTCCGGGGAGTTCAGGGCGCCCAGGGCGTCCCGGTCCCGCCAGTCCCGGGGCAGTGAATGGTCCAGCACGTCGTCCACCGTCACGGCGCCGACCAGCCGGTTGTTCCGGTCGATCACCGGCATGGCGACCAGGTCGTAGGTGGCCATCCGGCGGGTGATCTCCGGGAGCGGGGTGGTGGGGCGTAGCGGGTCGATGTCGTTGACCACGACCTTGCCCAGCAGGTCGGCCGGGGGTTCGCGCAGCAACGCCTGGAAGTGCACCATGCCCAGGTACCGGCCGGTCGGGGTGTTCTGTGGGGCCCGGGTCACGAAGACCTGCGCGGCGACCGCGGGGGAGAGCTGGGGCTCCCGGATCCGGGCGAGCGCCTCGGCGACGGTGGCGTCCGGCGGCAGGATGACCGGCTCCGAGGTCATCACGCTGCCCGCCGTGCCCGGCGTGTACTTGAGGAGCTGGCGCACCGGGTCGGCCTCGTCCGGCTCCATCAGGTCCAGCAGCACGTCCTGCTCCGGCGGAGGCAGCTCGTTGAGCAGGTCCGCCGCGTCGTCCGGGTCCATCTCCTCCAGCACGTCCGCGGCCCGTTCCCGGTCCAGCGCGGCGAGGATCTCCACCTGGTCGTGCTCCGGCAACTCGCTGAGCACGTCGGCCAGCCGCTCGTCGTCCAGTGCCGCCGCGACCTCGTTGCGCCGCGCGTCGGGCAGGTCCTGCAAGGCGTTGGCCAGGTCGGCCGGGCGCATGTCCTCCAGTACGGCGAGCAGATTCGCCGTACCCCGGTTGTCGGCGATGCCGCTGAGCCCGCGCACCCGGTCCCACTCCACCTGGTGCAGGTGGCCGCGGCGGGTGAGCCGGCCGGTGTGCTCGCGGACCGCGACCCGGGTGAGCGACCACTCGCCACCCCGGGAGCATTCCATGGCGACGTCCACCACCGCGCCGGGCTGGCCGGCCGGTTCGAGCTGCACCCGCCGGTCCAGCAGTTCCTGGAGCACCAGCAGTTCGTTCGGGCGTTTCTCGAAGCGCCGCAGGTTGAGGGTGCCGGAGCCGAGCACGACCGCGTCGGCGTCGATGGACGTGATCCGGTTGATGGACAGGAAGATCCGCCGGCGCATCGGCATCTCAGCGACCAGGCCCACGACCTCCGGGGGACGTTTGGTCGCCCGCAGCCGGGCCACCGCGTCACGAACCCGGCCCACCTGGTCGCCGTTCGGATCGAAGACGGCGACTCCGGCGAGGCGGGCTATGTAGACCCGGGTCGGCGTGCTCACGGGCACCAGCCTAAGCGCCTAGTGTTTATCAACATGTCGACCTTGTCCTACGAGATCGTGGACGTCTTCACCGACCGCCCTTTCGCCGGCAACCCGCTGGCCGTGGTGTTCGGCGCGGAGGCGCTGGCCGCGGAGCAGATGCAGGCGCTCGCGCTGGAGTTCAACCTTTCCGAGACGGTGTTCGTGCTGGCCCCGACCCAGGTCGGCGCCACATACCGGGCCCGGATCTTCACCCCGGTGGAGGAGTTGCCGTTCGCCGGCCACCCCAGCGTCGGTGCGGCGGTCACCGCGAGCCGGCGCGGGATGTTCGGTGTGGGGCAGGTCATGCAGGAGTGCGGCGCCGGCGTGCTGCCGATCGAGGTGACCGCGTCCGGGGCGACCCTCACCGGTGGAAGCCCGACCCTCGGCCCCGAGCTGGACCCGGAGCCGCTGCTGGAGATCGCCGGGCTGGTCCCGGACGACCACGTCGGGCCGCCCCCACGGGTCGCCGGCTGCGGGCTGGAGTTTCCGTACCTGCCGGTGCGGCCGGAGTCGGTGGCCCGGGCACGGCTGAACCCGGCGGCGGCGGAGCGGTACGGGGTGGCGCACGTCAGCGTCTTCTCCTGGGACCCGACCACCCAAACCGCGCACGCCCGGGTCTTCGTTCCCGGCCTCGGCGTACCGGAGGACCCGGCGACCGGCTCGGCGGCGCTCGGTCTCGGTGTCTGGCTCGTGGCCAGCGGCCTGCTGCCCGGCGAAGGGATGTCCCGATACGCCGTGCGCCAGGGTGTGGAGATGAACCGTCCGTCCGCGCTGGCCTGCACGGTCACCGCGGAGAACGGCGTGGTGGTCGGCGCGACGGTCGCCGGCCAGGTGATGCCGGTGGCCCGGGGCGAGATCGCCGTGCCGCCCTTCGTGGGCTGACCGGCGGAGGTCCTCATGCGGGACAATGCGGGTGTGACGGACGAGGATGCCCCCCGTGGCACGCCACTGGTCGACGAGGCGATGAAGAAGGCTGCGGTGGCGTGGGTCAGCGTGGCCGGTGGGCCGGCGCTCGCACTCTGGTGCGCCCCGCTGGAGGGCGCGCTGTTCGTGGTCAGCGGGCCGGGTGAGCAGGCCGCACCGGGGCTGGCCGACGCGGCCGAGGCGCAGGTCACCCTGCGCGGTGACCACGGCGGCCGGATCGTCACCTGGCCGGCCCGGGTGACCCGGCTGCGACCGGGCACCGAGGCATGGGACACCACCGCGCCGCTGGTGGCGGGTAAGCGGCTGAACGCGTCCGGCCCGACCGCCGACCTGGTGGCCCGGTGGGCCGCCGAGGGCTGCGCGGTGAACCGGCTCGCCCCGGCCGGTGACCCGCTGGCCGGCGCCGACCTGCCGGCCGACGCGCAGGCCGAACCGCCCCGGGAGACCCCGGCGGTCCGGGCCACCCGCAAGCCGTTCCGCCTGCACCGGGTCCGCCGCCGCTGACCCGCCGCCGCGGTGCGGTCAGCCGAACGCCACGCCGATGACCTCGGCGTCGACGAGGTCGAGCACGTCGCGCAATGTGCTGAGTGTCGGGCCGCGCCAGTCCCGGTCGGCGTTGAAGACCATGTGCTCGGCGAGGTCGGGCGCGGCGAGCCGGACCGCGGTCATCCCGGCCCGCTCCGCGCCGGTCAGCTCCTGGCTGCCGCCGTCGCCGACGTACAGGCAGTCGCGCGGCGCGAGCCCGAGTCGCCGGCAGGCGGTCAGGTAGAGGGCCGGATCCGGTTTGCACCGTCCGACCTGCACCGAGAAGACCCGCACGTCGAGCAGCGGGGCGACCGCGAGCTGTGGCAGGAAGGCCGGCAGCTCGTGCGTACAGTCGCTGATCACGCCGGTGCACAGGCCGCGCTGGCGCAGCGCCGCCAGCACGGGCACCGCGTCGGCCCGCAGCCGGGTGTCCGCGCGGACCGCGCGGTGCCGGGACGCCACGGCCGCGCGCACCGCATGGTCGCTAGGGTGTACGCCGGCCTGGGCGCAGACCCACCGCAGCGTGGCCTCCGCGTTGCCGAGCCCGCCGGTGGCCCGCTCGTAGTAGGTGCGGTCCAGCACCTCGGTCAACGTGTCGGTGTGGCATCCGAGCAGCTCGGCGGTGCCGAGGTGGGCGGCGCCGCGCTGGACCGGACGGGTCAGGGTGCCGAAGAAGTCGAACAGCACCGCCTGGTAGCTGGGCATGGGGGAGCGCCTCCGGGCGGTCGAGGGTCGCCGGCGCGGACCCGCGTGATCGTAACGGAGTGCTGATGTTCTGTGTTATCCGCGAGCGTGTGAGGATTGCTTCCCGTGCCCCCTTCCTCACACCGCCCGCCCCCGGATCCGCTGACCACCGGCGCGGTCGGCCTGGCCGTGGTCGCCGTGTCGTCGTCCGCGCCGCTGATCGCCTACGCCGCCGCTCCCGCGCTGGCCATCGCGTTCTGGCGCAACCTGCTCGCGGTGGCCGTGCTGAGCCCGTTCTCGCTGGCCCGGCGTCGCGCCGAGTTCCGTGCGCTGGCCGGTCGGGCGGGCCGGCGGGAGGGGCTGTACTGCGTGCTCTCCGGGGTCGCGCTCGCCGCGCACTTCGCGACCTGGATGCCGAGCGCGCAGCTCACCTCGGTCGCCACGGCCACCGCCCTGGTCGCCACCCAGCCGGTCTGGCAGGGGCTGATCGCCCGTGCCCAGGGCCGCGGGCTGCCCCCGGTGGTCTGGATCGGCATCGCGGTGGCGGTCGGCGGCGCGGTGATCGCCACCGGCGCGGACGTGGGCATCTCCGGGCGGGCCGTCCTCGGAGACCTGCTCGCGTTGACCGGTGGCCTGTTCGCCGCCGTCTACACCGCCTTCGGTGAGCGGGCCCGGGCCAGCATCAGCACCACCACGTACACCACCATCTGCTACGGGATCTGCGCGCTGATCCTGCTGGTGGTCTGCCTGCTCGGCGGGGTCCGGATGACCGGCTTCGACGGGCGTACCTGGCTGGCCATCCTGGCCCTGGTGGCCGGCGCGCAACTGCTCGGCCATTCGATGTTCAACTACGCCCTGCGCCGGATTCCGGCGACCACGGTCAGCGTGCTGATCCTGCTGGAGGTGCCCGGCGCGGCGCTGCTCGGTTGGGTCTGGCTGGGGCAGCTGCCCCGCCCGTACGCGCTGTTGGGAATGGCGCTGCTGCTGGTCGGGGTGGCGGTGGTGGTGCTCGGCGGCGCCCGAGCCGGCCGCCGCGCCGCGCCGCCCACCCCGCTCCCCGCCGACGCCGCCCCGTTGACAGACTGACCGCCCGCCCGGCCCGGGCGAAATCCGGGACGACCTGAGGAACGTGGATGGCGGTTCCCTCCGGGGCGGGCCCGCCCGGCGTCTGCCCGGATGAGGAGGGCGATCCGTTTGACGACTGAGGACCGCACCCGGGACGGCTTCGCCGATTTCGTACGGGCCGAGACCGCCGGGCTGACCCGGTTCGCGTACCTGCTGACCAGCGACCGGCACCACGCCGAGGACCTGGTGCAGGTGGCGCTGGCCCGGGTCGCGGTGCGTTGGGAACGGCTCGACGACCCGGCCGCCTACCTGCGCCGGGTGCTCTACACGCAGGCGGCGAACTGGTGGCGGTGGCGCCGGGCCCGCCCGCCGGAGCGGTTGGGCGGAGCGCTGCCGGAGCGGGCCGGTCCGGGCGACGACACGGACCTGCGGCTGGTGCTCCAAGCGGCGTTGGCCCGGCTGACCGTTCGGCAGCGCGCGGTCCTGGTCCTGCGCTACTACGAGGACCACACCGAGACCGAGACGGCCGTGCTGCTGGGCTGCCGGGTCGGCACCGTGAAGAGCCAGACCCGGCACGCCCTCGGGCGGCTGCGCGTCCTCGCCCCCGAGCTGGCCGAGCTGGTTGGCCGTAACCCGCAGGAGGTGGCTCGATGACCGCCCGGCTCAGCGAGGCGCTGCGTCGCCTCGCCGACGACGTTCCGCCCGCGCGCGTACCGGCTGGGCTCTTCGACTCCGCGCGGACCCGGCACCGGCGTCGCCGGGCCGTCGCCGCCGGCGCGCTGGCCGTGCTGGTCCTGCTCCTCGGCACCGGGTACGCGCTGCACCCGGTGGCCCTGCCGTCGCCCGCCGCCCCACACTCCGATGCCCCTGGCCTGCCCACCCGAATCGTCGACCCGCCGCTGCGCACCGCCTCGGTGCGGGACTCGGCACCCGGCGCGGCCGCGATGCTCTTCGGCGGCCCGGCCGTGCGCACCGACTGGTTCGAGACCCGGATGGGCGTGCTGGCAGCCGACGCCGACCGGTACCGGGTACTGGACGCCGGGCAGCTCACCCCGGGCTTCGACGCGCTGCTGTCCCCGGACGGCCGGTACGCCTGGATCGGCGCGTCCCTGCTCGACCTGACATCCGGGCGGTTCACCCCGGACCGGACGGACGGCTACCCGCTCGCGTTCGCGCCGGATGGCGAGCGACTCGTCTACGCCGACGACGACGCCGCCTTCACCCCGCCGAACACCTACACCACCCCGTACGTCGGGGTCTACGACCGGGAGCGCGGGAAGGACGTCCTGCGGGTCCCGGTGGGCACCGCCTGGATTCCGCCGGGACGCACGGCGGCGCTCTCCCCGGACAGCGGTGAACTGGCCCTCCAGGTCCGGGACGAGGTCTGGCTCGCCCGGGTCGCCGACGCCAACGCGGACGGCGTCGCCGAGCCGTACCGGAAACTGCCGCTGCACGGCGGGCGGCTCGGCGGGGCCGGGTCCTGGCTGCCGGACGGGCGTGCGGTGGCGGTCCTGGACCGGTCCACCTGTACCGACTGCCCGGTGCCCGGCTACCCGCGTACCTGGACGCTGGCCGTCCGGTCCACCGTCGACGACGCACCGCGGGCCGGGGCGCCGTTCCCGCCGCTGCGCTCCCGTACGTTCGTCCAACTGCTCGGCTGGCGCTCGGCGGACGAGGCGGTCGCGCTGGTCGGTGTGCCCGGCCCGGAGGCGGTGGACCGGCCGGAGGACCACGACATCGCCTGGGGTCCGTATCACGAGCCGGGCACGGATCGGGTGGAACTCGTGGTGCTGCGCCGGGGCGCACCGGCGCCGGAGGTGCTCTTCCGCACCCCGGAGGGCATCACCGAGCTGACGGTCGCCGCCGACCTGGCGATCGACGGCGCGGTACGCGAAACCGGCCGACCCGACTACGGGCCACTGCCGTTCTGGCTGCTCGCCATGGGGTTCATCCTGGCGCTCGTGGTGGGCCTGCCGGTGCTGTCGCTGCTGCGGCGCTGGCGGGGTCGGCGGCTCGCCCGGCGCATCTGAGACACGCCCTACGCCTCGTACACCTCGATCACGCGCGTGGTCGGCGCGGACCCGCCGAGTGCGACGCGCAGCGCGGACCGCTCCGGGTCGACGAGGAACGACTCGTATCCGGCGCGCGCGTCGAACCGGATGACGTGCACCTCGGCCCGCTCGTCGATGCCGCGCAGTCGCCGTTCCAGGTGGCCACCGTGCCGGCCGAGCAGCGCCAGCACGGCGTCCTCGTAGCGCTTTCCGGCGGCCTCGGCCCCGACGGGGAACTCGACGAGCGCGACAAGCGTCAGCACGGTGGCCACGCTAGTCCGCGATGCCGACGGCCTTGGCGCTGGCCGCCCAGAGCCGGGCGGCGAGCTGCGGGTCGGCGGCCTTGCGGTACGGCCGGCGCGGCCGCCGGTCGTGGTAGTAGCCGCCGTCGATCAGCCGGGACCGGTCCTGATTGGCCAGCCAGACCAGGGTCTCGGCACCCTTCTCGGGGCTGCGGAACGGCAGGAGCCGCATGCCGAGGGCGACCAGCCGGCTGTCGTTGGCGAACCGGGTCCGCACCACCCCCGGGTGGAAGCTGTGTGCCGCAATGCCCGGCCAGCGGCGGGCAGCCTCGGCGGTGAACAGGATGTTCGCCTGTTTGCTCGTGCCGTACGCGCCCATCGGCCGGTAGCGGCCCAGCGGCCTGTTCAGGTCGTCCGGCTCCAGCGTGCCGAAGCGGTGCGCGCCGGAGGCGGTGACCACGATCCGGCCGATCCGGTCGGCGAGCAGGTTGGTCAGCAGGAACGGCGCCAGGTGGTTGGCCTGGATCGACAGTTCGAAGCCGTCGACGGTCGTGAGCGGCTGAAGTGCGATGGCACCGGCGTTGTTGGCCAGCACGTCGATCCGGCCGTACGCGTCGCGCAGCCGCCCGGCGAGCCGGCGCACGTCGTCCAGCACCGCGAAGTCGGCCCGGAACAACTCCGGACGCTCGCCCGACGTCTCCCGTACCCGTTCCGCCGCGGCCTGCAACCGGGCCGGGTCCCGCCCGACCAGCACCACCTGATCGCCGCGGCACGCCAGGTCCACGGCGGCGGCCAGCCCGATGCCGGAGCTGGCGCCGGTCACCACCACCAGTCGACGCCCAGTGAGATCTTCCACAGGTCCATTCACCCCGGTCATGGCGCGAGGTTACCGTGGCGTCACCACGCCCTTTGGGATCGTTAAGTTTCTCGGATCTGTCGTCAGGTGGCGTCGGCGTGCCCGCCGGACGCTGGAAGGAGCGCATCCATGGCCGCAGTCGGTCGTCCCCGCCGGTCCTGCCTCGCCGTACCGGGTTCCAGCGTCAAGATGCTCGGCAAGGCGCAGGGGCTCCCGGCCGACCAGGTCTTCCTCGACCTGGAGGACGCCGTGGCCCCGCTGGCCAAGCCGGATGCGCGGAAGAACATCGTGGCCGCGCTCAACGAGGGTGACTGGGCCGGCAAGACGCGCGTGGTCCGGGTCAACGACCTGACCACCCCGTGGACCTACCGGGACGTCATCGAGGTCGTCGAGGGTGCCGGCGCCAACCTGGACTGCGTCATGCTGCCGAAGGTGCAGACCGCCGAGCAGGTGCACTGGCTGGACCTGCTGCTCACCCAGATCGAGAAGACGCTCGGCCTGGAGGTCGGCCGGATCGGCATCGAGGCGCAGGTCGAGAACGCCGCCGGCCTGGTCAACGTGGACGCCATCGCCGCCGCCTCGCCCCGGGTGGAGACCATCATCTTCGGCCCGGCCGACTTCATGGCCTCGATCAACATGAAGTCGCTGGTGGTCGGCGCGCTGATCCCGGACTACCCGGGCGACCCGTACCACTACATCCTCATGCGGATCCTGATGGCCGCCCGGATGCACGACAAGCAGGCCATCGACGGCCCGTTCCTGCAGATCCGGGACGTGGACGCGTTCCGCGAGGTGGCCAAGCGTTCGGCGGCGCTGGGCTTCGACGGCAAGTGGGTGCTGCACCCGGGCCAGATCGACGCCGCCAACGAGGTCTACCAGCCGGCGCAGGCCGACTACGACCACGCCGAGCTGATCCTCGACGCGTACCAGCACTACACCTCGGAGGCCGGCGGCAAGCTCGGCGCGGTGATGCTCGGCGACGAGATGATCGACGAGGCGTCCCGCAAGATGGCACTGGTGGTCGTCGCCAAGGGCCGGGCCGCCGGGATGAGCCGTACGTCGTCGTTCACCCCGCCCTCGGAGTGACCGTGCCGGGCCGCGACGACAGCCGGCGGCTGTCGTCACGGCCCGACAACCGGCGCTGTGCCGACCCGTTCGCCGGTCAGTAGCTGTCGCTGCCGGCGCTCGTCGCGATGGCGATGATGATCATGACGACGTAGAAGGCGATCAGCAGCACCAGCAACCCGGTGAGGATCCAGCCGACGATGATCGCGGCCTTCGCCATCCCCTCGCCGCCCTCGCCGGTCAGCCGGATCTGCTTCTGGGCCACGTGACCGAGGATCGCGCCGACCGGTGCGGTGATGCAGGACGTCAAGCCGAGCAGGGCCAGAACGAGCGCCGCGATCGCCATCCCGTTGATCTTCTGTGGCACCGGGTAGCCGTAGCCGGCGTACTGCGGCGGATAGCCGGGCGGGGCGTAGCCGGGCATGGGCTGGCCCGGGGGAAGCTGCCCACCGGCGTACGGGTCGACCGGCGCGTACGGGTCCGCCGGGTTGGGCTGGGCGGGAACCGGCTGACCGGCCACAAGGGTCGGATCCAGCGGAGGGCTCGACTGTTGGCCGGTGGGATCGGTCCAGCCGCCGGGTGCGTGGGGATAGGTCATGCGATTCTCCGTCAGGTCGGGTGCGCCGTCAGGGTAGCCAGCGGCGACCAAACCGGATGCCCCCGCTCCCGGGTGCCGCGTTGCTCGGGCCCGTCCGACCGGGCAGGATCCTGGCATGGCAATGGATGCGCGCGCCGCCGATCGTTCCGGCAGTCGACCGAGACGGGACGTCAGCCGCCCCGGCGCCGGCCGGCGCGGTCGTGCGGCCACACCGGCCGGTGCCACCGGCGCGGACGAGCCGGTCGCGCTCGCCGACCCGGTGACCATGCGACTCGACGGGCGGGTCGCCCTGGTGACCGGAGCGGGCAGCCCGGACGGCATCGGGTACGCCACCGCCCGCCGACTCGCCGACCTGGGCGCCCGGGTGGCCATTGTCTCCACCACCCGGCGCATCCACGAGCGGGCCACCGAACTGGGGGTGACCGGCTTCGTGGCGGACCTGACCGACGAGTCCGAGGTCGGCGCGCTGGCCGACGCGGTCGCCGAGCAGTTGGGTGACGTCGAGGTGCTGGTCAACAACGCCGGCCTGGCCAGTCGGGCCAGCCAGGGTGTGCTGCGGCCGGTCGCGCAGCTGACCTACGACGAGTGGCGCGGCGAGATCGACCGCAACCTGTCCACCGCGTTCCTGTGCAGTCGGGCGTTCATCGGTGGGATGGCCGAGCGGGGCTGGGGTCGGATCGTCAACCTGGCCGCCACGGCCGGCCCGGTCAACGCTCTGCCCACCGAGGCCGCGTACGCCGCGGCGAAGGCCGGAGTGGTCGGGCTGACCCGGGCGCTGGCCATGGAGATGATCGCCGACGGGGTGACCGTGAACGCGGTGGCCCCCGGCACCATCTACACCGCGGCGTCCACGATGGCGGAGATCAAGCAGGGGCTGGGCACCCCGGTCGGTCGACCGGGCACTCCGGACGAGGTCGCCGCCGCGATCAGCTTCCTCTGCTCGCCGGCCGCCTCGTACATCACCGGTCAGATGCTGGTGGTGGACGGCGGTAACAGCGTCCGCGAGGCCCGGTTCCGTTGACCGGGCACGTCCACAGGGGACGGGTCCGGGCTGCCGGTCAGTAGCCGCCGCTGTCGCCGGTGTTGCCGATGAGGACCAGCGCCAGCCAACCACAGCAGGCCAGCAGGGTGAGCCCGGTGAAGGCGTAGCCGAGGACCAATCCCCAGGTGGCGAGCTGGCCGCCCTCCTCGCCGCTGGTGCGGATCTGCCGCTTGGCCACGTGGCCGAGGACAGCGCCGGCCGGGGGGAACACGAAGGCGAACACCAGCGACAGGATCGCCAGCACGTTGGTGCCCCGACCCGGTCCGGACGACGGAGGGCCGTACTGCCCGTAGGGGCCCTGCGGAGGGTACGGCGGCTGCTGCGCCCAGTGCGCCGGCTGGTGCGGTCCCTGCTGCTGGTACGGCGAGGGGTCGTCCGCCGGTGGCCCGTACGGCGAGCGCTCCGGCGGCCCGAAGGCCGACTGGTCCGGCGGCGGCGCGTACGGCGTCTGGCCCGCCGGCGGAGGCGCGTAGGGCGACTGGTCCGGGGGTGGCTCGTAGGGTGACGGCGGCTGCTCGTCCCCGGGCGGTCCCGACGGCGGCGGGTAGCTCACGGCTGTCCTCCTCCTGCCGGTGCCGGAAAAGTCCCTCTTGCCGGACGCTACCCGCAGCGGTGAACCTTTTCACAGCGGTTGTGTGGACTGGTCACCTTGGCCTCGCCGGCTCCGGAGGCCGATACTGACCCAGCGTTCAGTTACCCATGAGTAGTGCGCTGATCCCCGGAGGCTGAGATGGCTCGACTCGCCCAGACACCCGGCCTGACCGATGTGCAGCGGTCGATCCTGGAGACCGTCCGGGAGTTCGCCGACAAGGAGATCATCCCGCACGCTCAGCGGCTGGAGCACGCCGACGAATACCCGACCGACATCCTCGACGGGATGCGCGAGATGGGGCTGTTCGGCCTCACCATCGACGAGGAGTACGGCGGCCTCGGCGAGTCGCTGCTCACCTACGCGCTGGTGGTGGAACAGCTGTCCCGAGGCTGGATGTCGATCTCCGGCATCGTCAACACCCACTTCATCGTGGCGTACCTCATCTCCCAGCACGGCTCCGCCGAGCAGAAGGCCCGGCTGCTGCCGAGGATGGCCACCGGCGAGGTACGCGGCGCGTTCTCGATGTCGGAGCCGGAGACCGGCTCCGACGTCTCGGCCATCAAGTCCCGGGCCGTCCGCGACGGCGACCGCTACGTGCTCAACGGTCAGAAGATGTGGCTCACCAACGGGGCGTACTCCTCCGTGGTGGCCACCCTGGTCAAGACCGACACCGGCGCCGAGTCGGTGTACGGAAACATGAGCACCTTCCTGCTGGAGAAGGAGCCGGGCTTCGGCGAGACCGCACCCGGCCTCACCATCCCCGGCAAGATCGACAAGATGGGCTACAAGGGCGTCGAGACCACCGAGATGGTGCTCGACGGGGTGACCGTGCCCGACTCGGCGATCCTCGGCGGCGCCGACAAGGTGGGCCGGGGCTTCTACCAGATGATGGACGGCATCGAGGTGGGCCGGGTGAACGTCGCCGCCCGCGCCTGCGGCATCTCCATCCGGGCCTTCGAGTTGGCGGTCAGCTACGCGCAGCAGCGCAAGACCTTCGGTCAGCCGCTCGCCAAGCACCAGGCCATCGCCTTCAAGCTCGCCGAGATGGGCACGAAGATCGAGGCCGCGCACGCCCTCATGGTCAACGCCGCCCGGCTCAAGGACGCCGGCCAGCGCAACGACGTCGAGGCCGGGATGGCCAAGTTGCTCGCCTCGGAATACTGCGCCGAGGTCGTCCAGGAGGCGTTCCGCATCCACGGCGGCTACGGCTACTCCAAGGAGTACGAGATCGAGCGGCTGATGCGGGAGGCCCCGTTCCTGCTCATCGGCGAGGGCACCTCCGAGATCCAGAAGACCATCATCTCCCGCGGCCTGCTCAAGGAATACAAGCTCTGACCTCCGCCCGGCCGCAGTCAGGGAAGCAGACGGCGGGCGGTCGTGAGCGTGATGAATCCGGCCGCAGCGTGCGGGAGCGGTTTAGCCGAGGCGGGTGAGGGCGCCGACGGCGCGCTCGACGGCGAGGCAGCGGTCCTCGACGTAGTCCATCCCAGCGGCCTCGGCGATCCGCCGCGCCTCGGCGGAGACGATGCCCAGCTGCAACCAGACTGCCGGTGCGCCGATCGCCGCCGCGTCCCGGACCACCTGCACGGCGTCAGCTGCCGGCCGGAACACGTTCACCAGGTCGACCGGGTGCGGGATGTCGGCCAGCGTGGGGTAAGCCCGCTCCCCGAAGAGCTCCTCGACGCTCGGATTGACCGGAATGATCCGCCAGCCGTGCCGCTGCATCTGCAACGGCACACTGTGCGCGGCCTTGTCCGGGTCGCGGGACGCGCCCACGACGGCGATCACGGCGGAGTCGGCGAGGATCTGCTGAGCGGTACGCACCCGCCGACTGTAGCGCTGCCCTCGGGCTAGAGCAGGGTGAGCTGCTCAGCGGCCGGCGGTGGTGGTGGTTCGGGCAGGCCGCGGTTGTCGCCCTGCTCGGCGCGGTGCAGCCCGTGCCGGCGGGCCGCGATCCGCACCCGCGCGGTCAGCTCCCGCTGGTACGCCTGCGGGGCGTAGGAGCCGGCCCGGTAGAGCTCGCGGTAGCGGGGCACGAGGTGCGGATACTCGCGGGCGAGCCAGTGGGCGTACCACTCCCGGGCGCCGGGGCGCAGGTGCAGCGCCAGCGGGGTCACGCTGGTCGCCCCGGCGGCGGCGATCGCCGACACGGTGGCGTCGATCGACTCGTCGGTGTCGCTCAGCCCGGGCAGGATCGGGGCCATCAGCACCCCGACGGAGAAACCGGCGTCGGCGAGCGCCCGGACCGCGTCCAGCCGCCGGCGCGGGTGCGGCGTGCCCGGCTCGACGGAACGCCAGAGCTGCTCGTCGACGAAGCCCACCGAGTATGAGATGCCCACCCTGGTCACCTCGGCGGCCTCGCACAGCAGTGGCAGGTCCCGCAGGATCAGCGTGCCCTTGGTCAGGATCGAGAACGGGTTGGCGAAGTCTCGCAAGGCGGCGATGATCTGCGGCATCAGCCGGTATCGGCCCTCGGCGCGCTGGTAGCAGTCCACGTTGGTGCCCATCGCGACGTGTGCGCCCCGCCATTTCGGCGCGGCCAGCTCCCGCCGGACCAGCTCACCGGCGTTGACCTTGACGATCACCTTCCGGTCGAAGTCCGCCCCGGCGTCCAGGTCGAGGTAGGTGTGCGTATTCCGGGCGAAGCAGTTGTGGCTGACCACCCCGTTGGCGATGAAGTCCCCGGTGCCGGTGGTGATGTCCCACAGCGGCAGTTCCAGCCCGAGCGCCTGGATGCCGACAACCCGGAGTGCGGCCCGGCACTTCAGCGCGGCACCGTCAATCGACCGCTTGCGAGTGATGGCCGGGTCGGTCAAATGGAAGAAGCGCAACCGCGCCGGGAGACCCCCGGTCAGCCGTACGTAACGCAGTCGGTTGGTCCGCCGGCGGTCCTCCAGAACACTGGTGAATCCGAAGGCGCGCAGTGCTTCCGTCGTGTAGCTGAGAATCTGATCATCGCAGTTGGCGATCCTCAGGATGCCCTGGCTGCAACTGCCCTCGGCATCGAAGATGCCAGCGAGGAACCCTCGCTGCCACTCAAAAGTCGGATGCTTCGGCCATCGGATCATCTCCCTGATGGCATCGACCTTCTGCTTACCCGAAGCGCGGACGGCCTCCATCTTCCGCCGGTCAGGCATGGCCCGACCGAACGAGGAGCGGCTTGTCTCGACGCCCGTTTCCCTCAAGAACTGCTCGGTACGATCGAGTGCCTCGCTGTCCGCGAGCGCCAAGCGGAACTGGTGACTCCAGCTCTTGCCTGTGGCGTAGGTGCCTATGGTTCCGTCGCCACGCACCATGCCGCAGATATAGCCGCGACGGTAGTCGTGAGAGGCCTTCGGAGTTGTCTCGAACGCGCCAGTGCCGATCAGGCGATTGTTGGTGGTGAGGTAGGGGCGTTGGTCGGTGCCGACCATGTCGCCGGTGATGTGTTTCCAACCTCGCTCCGTCAGGAAGCGGTGGTCCCCGCTGGCGATGAGCGTCGTGCCGTCCTCCAGGGTGACCCGGTAAGCCGGTTTCACGGTGGACCACTTGTCGAGCACGGTGGTGACGACGTATCGGCGGTAGGCGCCGCGTCGCTCCGTGCCGTAGATACGGTCGCCCGGCTCCAATTCTCTGATCGGCTTGGTGCGCCCGTCCGCCATCAAGACTGGGGTGTCCCCCGAGACGCAGTACACACACGCATGCGAGCAGCCCCGGTACGGGTTGATGGTCCACTCGAAGGGGACCCGGGACTGCCCGGGAACCCGGTTGAGGATGGACTTGGCCTGCACCTCGTAGAAGGTCATCCCGGCGAACTCCGGGGTGTCGAAGGTGCGGGCGACGGCGCCGGGCAGCGCCAGCGGCAGGGGTGGCGTCGCTGGCGCTGCCCGCTCGGGGTCTCCCTCAACCGGGGGAGCGGTGAGGTTGTCCCAGCGCATGGCCACTATTCGAACACGTGTACGAGGGAAGCGCAAGTGACCCGCCGGACACCGGTGCCCGGTCGGGCGGTGACGGAGGGGAGGATGGACAGCATGAAGACGTCGACCTTCGTCTACGACGGGGACTGCGCGTTCTGCACCCGGTGCGCCGAGTTCATCGAACGCCGCATCCCCACCGCCGCGCGGGTGGTGCCCTGGCAGTTCGCCGACCTGGACGCGCTCGGCCTCACCGCCGACGAGTGCGAGGAGGCCGTGCAGTGGGTCGGCGCCGACGGCTCACGCGCCGCCGGCCCGGACGCCATCGCGAAGCTGCTCGCTGCGAGCGGCCCGGTCTGGCGGGTCGCCGGCGCCGGGCTGCGCTTCCCGCCGGCGCGCGCCGCGGCCTGGCCGGCGTACCGCTGGGTGGCGCGCAACCGGCACCGGCTGCCGGGTGGCACGGCGGCGTGTGCCCTTCCGCAGGAGGCCCGGGAGCGGCTCTACGGCCCGACCGGTCGCCCGACCACCGGCGGCTGACCGCCCAGCGGCGCCGGCTCGGCGCCCTCCAGGGCCGGCGCCGCGCTCGGCTCCGGCGGGTCCTGGACCGCGTCGCTCGTCGGCTCGGCCGTGGGGCGGCCGACGAGCCGGCGGGCCCAGACCAGCGGGCGGACCCGCTCCAGCGGCAGGAAGCTGGTCATCGCCGCCAGGTGCGGTGCGAACGAGATGGTGATGGTCGCGAAGGTCACCACGTGGAACGAGTAGAAGAAGCCGACCATGGCCGACCGCCAGCGGGCCGGCAGCAGGAAGACCACCGGGCTGAACAGCTCGAAGGCCACGATGCCGAACTGGGCGACGATCAGCAGGTGCGGCACCTGGGCGATGAGGTCCGCCAGGTCGGTGCCGCGCCGGATGATGGCCCGCGCGAGCACCGAGCCGGTCAGCCAGTCCAGTCCGCCGAAGCGCAGCTTGGCCCAGGCGGCCAGGAAGTACGTGCAGATCACCGCGATCTGGGTGACCCGCAGCGCCCAGCCGCCGGCCTCGGTGCGGGTGGTGTCGCCGTGCCGGGCGCGGCCGGCGGTGGGCAGTACGGCCAGCGCGACGAGCAGCCCGAACCGGTCGTGGTCGACCTTTCCGTAGCTCATCGCGATGATCATCCACAACAGGTACAGTGCGCACACCGACCAGCCGAGCAGCCGGGGCGCCCGTCCGGTCGCGGCGAGCAGGGCGAGCAGCAGCAGCACCCAGAAGATCACCGCCACCAGTGCCGGGGTCGGGGTGGGTAGCGGGAGGAGCCGGCCGACCAGCAGCGGCTGGTAGAGCTCGCCGGGCACGCTGGCCCTGGTCCGTACCCAGGGCGTGAAGACGACCAGGTCGGCGGCGACGAAGAGGTAGATCAGGGTCCGGAACGCGGCGATGCGGCCTCGCGGTACCGCTTCGGTCAGCCAGCGGCTCATCGGGGGGCCTGCCAGCGGACCACGGTCTCATCGGTGTGCTGGCCGGTCGGCCGGCCGGCGCGGATGCCGTGCCAGCGGATGACGATGCGGACCTCGATCAGCTCGGCGGCGTCCGGGTGGCGTTCGGCGTACGCGTCGGCGACCTCGGTGAGCAGCGTCGGGTCGGCGGCGTATCGGGCCTGCTGACCCTCGATCTCGGCGCGGCGGATGCCGGTCGCGTCCTGGTCGAGGTCGATCACGGCCCCGGAGCCGTTCACCCCCTCGACTCGCGTGTCGGGGGCGGGCGCGTTCGGCGGATTCGAGGTGGAGTACATCCGGAACGGGCCGAACGGGAAGTCGTCGTCGCTGCCCCAGAAGGTGCCGGCCAGCAGCAGGACGAGACCGAGTGCGGTCGCGCCCAGCCGGGTCACGCGCCCGCGGGTGGTCAGGTTCTCCATCGGGTCGTGACGATACGGGATCTACCGACCGCGTTGGTTCCCACCGGCGGTCAGTTCCGCCTGCCCGGGCAGGTGATCATGTGCGCGCTTCCGGGTACGACGAAGGCCGGGCCCGTACCGGGCCCGGCCTCGCGTGCCGTCGCGGGGACGGCGGCTCAGTGGTTGTGCTCGGCCAGCTGCTTACGGACGTCGTCCATGTCCAGTGCCTCGACCTGCTCGATCAGGTTCTCCAGCGCGGACTCCGGCAGCGCGCCCGGCTGGGCGAAGACGATGACGCCGTCGCGGATCGCCATGATCGTCGGGATCGACCGGATGTCGAACTTGGCGCCCAGCTCCTGCTGGGCCTCGGTGTCGACCTTGCCGAAGACGATGTTCTGGTGCTTCTCCGAGGAGCGCTCGTAGACCGGGGCGAACCGCTTGCACGGACCACACCAGTCGGCCCAGAAGTCGACCAGGACGATTCCGTCGTTGCCGGTCACCTCGTCGAAGTTCGTCGAGGTCAGCTCAACGGTTGCCATTGCACTCTCCGATCACCGCGGTTTGTCTACGTCCCGTAGAACCAGGGCTGACCGTATCGAATTCCCGGGCGGTGGGGCACGAAACGTGCTGCGGGCTGCCTGCGGGCACTGAGGGTTATCGACCCACGTCTGTGCGTTCCGATCTGCGGAACGCAAGTGCATGACGCACTTGCGTGACCGGACGTGATGGGAGCGTTTCCAGGGAGATCCACTCGATCGAGCGCTACGAATCGGTAACTTGCCCCTTGACAAGCAGGTATCGGGCCTGCAGAGATCGCCGATCACCCTGCGCTCAACCACGGAGAGTAGTGTTACAAAAGAGTAAATGTGACGCCGGTCTCTGTTGAACCTACGCTGCCGTAGGGCAGAATTCTCCGCATCAGAGCGTGGGCGGCGGGTGCCGGGGAGGGCCCCGCCGCTCATTGCGTCTCCCCCCGAGCGAGCGACCGGTGTGACTTTTCCGCCGGGGTCGCGCCCCGAGGGTCACCTTAACCACCGGTAAGGCATGCTGTGCCGAACTCCATCGCCGCCCGTCGAAGGGGACCAGGATGCAGTTCGGCCGTTACTACGAGGAGTTCGAGGTCGGCGCGGTCTACCGGCACTGGCCGGGCAAGACCGTCACCGAGTACGACGACCACCTCTTCTGCCTGCTCACCATGAACCACCACCCGCTGCACATGGACGCGCACTACGCCGAGACGGCCAGCCAGTTCAAGCGCAACGTCGTGGTCGGCAACTACATCTACTCGCTGCTGCTCGGCATGTCGGTGCCGGACGTCAGCGGCAAGGCGATCGCCAACCTGGAGGTCGAGTCGCTACGGCATGTGGCCCCCACCTTCCACGGCGACACCATCTACGGCGAGACCACCGTGCTGGACAAGCGGGAGTCCGGGTCCAAGCCCGACCGGGGCGTGGTGTCGGTGGAGACCCGCGGCTACAACCAGGACGGCACCATGGTCTGCGTCTTCCGCCGCAAGGTCATGGTCCCCAAGCGGGAGTACGCGGCCAGCAACGTCCCCGAGGGAGTGGACCCGGAGCGGCCCAGCTTCCCGGAGCCGCGCTGAGCACCGCGGCGGGCTACCCGCGCCGGCGTCGGGCTCCTTCCCACATCAGGTTCTGATGGGGAAGGGGCCCTTTTCCCGTTTCGAGGCATATGCTGGCGCCGGAGGTTCCGATGAGCCACTCCGTTGCCGGAGAGCCGCCCTCTGCCGGTCGCCGAGCCGCACCCTTGACCACCGCCGTCTACTCCGCCGCCGAGTGGGACCTGCTCACCAGCCTGCCCGGTCGGGTCCTCGTGGCCGCCGCCGCCCCGGGCCCCGGCCGGCCCGCGCGCGGGGTCATGGCGGGCCTGGCCGGCCTGGACGCGGTCGCCGCCGGCCGGGCGTTCGACAGCGATCTGGTCCGCGCGGTGGTCGCCGCGATCTACGCCCGCCACGACGGCACCCAGCCCCCGACCGAACGGCTCACCGATCTGGTGGACCTGCTGGCCGCCTGCCGGGCGGCGGTCCGGGTCCTGCACCGGCGCGCCGACCCCGCCGACTCGGCCGCGTACCGCCAGTGGGTGCAGTCGGTCGCGGCCCGGGTCTGCCGGGCGGTGCCCGCCCCCGGCGAGCCCTCGGCCGACCGGTCGGCCAGCCCGGCCGACCGGCGGTTCCTGGACCGGCTCGGTGGCGCGCTCGGGCTGGGTTGAACCGGCAGGCCGTCGGTGGCGAGCGCGGGACGGGTCCGTACTCTCTGATGACCGTGACCGACGACCAGCTTGAGGTGGGCGTGGGCCCCTGGCCGGGGGACCTGCCGGACGACCCGCGCTACGACCCGCAGTTGCTGGCCGAGGGGGACCGGCGCAACGTGACCGACCGCTATCGCTACTGGCGGCACGAGGCCATCGTCGCCGACCTGGACCGGCACCGGCACGGGTTCCACGTCGCCATCGAAAACTGGCAGCACGACTTCAACATCGGCACGGTGGTCCGCAACGCCAACGCCTTCCTCGCCGCCGAGGTGCACATCGTCGGACGGCGACGGTGGAACCGACGCGGCGCGATGGTGACCGATCGGTACCAGCACGTCCGGCACCACGAGACGATCGAGGAGTTCGTCGGCTGGGCCGCCGGGCAGGGGTTGTCGGTGTTCGGCATCGACAACCTGCCCGGATCGCGCCCACTGGAGACCGGCACCCTGCCGCGGAGGTGTGTGCTGCTGTTCGGCCAGGAGGGGCCCGGTCTCTCCGAACCGGCCCGCGCCGCCTGCGACCAGCTCTACTCCATCGCCCAGTACGGCTCCACGAGGTCGATCAACGCGGGTGTGGCCAGCGGCATCGCCATGCACGCGTGGATCCGCACCCACGCCGGGCCGCCGCCGGACTGACCACGCCCCTGGGTGCCGAATCGGGCGTTCCGGCTTGACGGGCCGGCGGTCCGGGGTGACGGTGGGGATGTGAGTGTCGCGGTGAGTTGTCCGAGATGCGGGGGCCCGGTACGGGCGCCGGATCTGATGCACACCGAATCGAGGTGCCTGCACTGTGGCCCGGTGCCACCGCTGCACGTGCCCGAGCGCATCGGAGCGGACATCCTGGCGAGCGTGGTGGACCGGATCACCGCGGCGACCGCGGATCCGCCGGGCACGCCGCTGTGGTGCCCGTGGCCGCTGCCGCCCGGCTGGACCCTCACCGGCGTGGCGTACGCCGGGGACGACCGCATCGGAGTGCGGGCGACCGCGGTGGCCTGCGCGGGCCCGGCGCCGCTCGGTGGCGGCCCGGCCGATCTGCTCTTCGTGGCCGAGGAGCCGGGCGTCGGCCTGGGCACCCGGCTGGCCGGGCTGTCCGGCCCGGACCCCGGACCGGAGTTGGCCGACGCGTTGACCGACCCTGGGCCGGGCCACCCCGAGCACGTCGGGCAGGCCCGGATCCGGGTCGGCGGGCATCCCACTCCACTGTGGCTGGTGAATTCTCCGACGGATCGAAGCGCGTACGCCGGCGAGGCTCGGGGAATGTGGCTGCATGCGATAGCCTGGCCGGCGAGTGCGGGTCACCTGCTCGCGGAAGATGTCGTGCTGCACGACCTGACCGAGTGGACTCCGCCCGAGCTCGTGTACGGCGCACCGTCCCCGTACCTACCCGGGAGAGCTTGACATGGCTCCCGGATTGACGGAGAACGGACGCAGATATTCACTGTACGACACCACACTGATACTCTGGGTGCCGCTGCGGTAATGGGACCCGGCGCCGCGCGAGAGGATGGCCCGCCATGGTCAAGAAGGTCCTCACCTGGGCCGGAATCGCATTCTTGATCTTCTTCGTCGCCTACCGGCCAAACTCTGCGGCGGATGTGTTCAAGTCGCTCGGCGGCGGGATCGTCGATATCGCCCAGGGGTTCGGCGACTTCTTCACCAGCCTCGTCGCCTAGCCGCCCATGGGCAGCCCCTCCGGTCCACCCTTCGACCCGGACGACCCCGACCGGGAGCGCCGCGAGCGCGACACCGAGCCGATCCCGCGGATCGGGCCCGACGACGGCCCGGGCTACGGCGCCGGCCCCGGCCTGTCCGACGGTCCGTCCCTATCGGACGACGTCGGCTACGGCGACGGGCCGGGCTACGCCGGTGAGGGTCGTTCGGGCCGGGCCTGGATCCGTGATCCGGAGGCCGGCTACCAGCCTCCGCAGATCTCCGAGGACGAGCTGGCCGGGTTGCGCGCCGACGCGACCGGCGCCACCCCCCGGCGGGTGCTGCCGCTGGAGGACGAGCCCAGCTCGCTGGTCGCCCGCTACCTCTTCCCCACCGAGCGCTACCGGGGTGAGTGGAAGCGGCACTGGATCCACCTCACCACCCCGCTGCTGGTCGGCATCGCGGCGACCTTCGTGCTCGGCTACCTCTCCGGCTTCCTCGCCGGGCAGAACGTCGGGGCGTTGACCACCGTCGCCGTGCTGCTCTGGTTCGCGGTGATGGGCTGGGTGGCGTGGAAGGTCGCCGACTGGTGGTATGACCGGTTCATCCTGACCAACAAGCGGGTCATGGTGGTCAACGGCATCATCACCCGCCGGGTGGCCATGATGCCGCTGGTCCGGGTCACCGACATGAAGTACGAGCAGACGCCCTCCGGTCGGGCGCTCAACTACGGCACCTTCGTGCTGGAGTCCGCCGGCCAGGAGCAGGCCCTACGCGAGATCAAGAACCTGCCCAACCCGAACGAGCTCTACCTGCGAGTGGTCGAAGAGATGTACGAGCCGCAGGCGGTCGAGGCCCGGCTGGGCAAGGAAGCCGACGAGGCCAAGGCCGACGACGGGGCGTGAAGGTTTTCGTCCGAACATCGGAGCAAGTGCGCACCTTTCGTCATGGACCGGAGCGCCTCTGACATGGCACTCTGCCAGGACGGCTGGCGTGCGGAGGTGCGTGGTGGCGAGCAGGGACCCGTTGGAGGAGGAGTTTCGCGACTTCGTCGCGGCTCGCTCCGCCGCCCTGCTGCGGACCGCGTACCTGCTCGCCGGCGACTGGGCCACGGCCGAGGACCTGCTCCAGACGGCGCTGACCAAGACCTATCTGGCGTGGAAGCGGCTCGGTGGGATCGAGGCGGTCGAGCCGTACGCCCGGCGGGTGATGGTCAACACATCGACGAGCTGGTGGCGGCGGCGCTGGCACGGTGAGCGCCCCACCGAGGTGCTGCCCGAGCGCGCCGGTGTCGACGAGATCGAACAGCAGCTGGACCGCGACCTGCTCTGGCGGCACCTCAGGGAGCTGCCCAACCGGCAGCGAGCGGTACTGGTGCTGCGCTACTACGAGGACATGTCCGAGGCGCAGACCGCCGCGATGCTGAACATCTCCCCGGGCACCGTGAAGAGCCAGGCCTCCCGGGCGCTGTCCACGCTGCGCCGACGGATGGGCGCGGCCGCACCAGAGTTGGCCGGCGAGGCCACCACCGGCGGCCGGACCGCCGTTGCCGGGACGCTCCGGAGCGGCGCAGGCCCCGCGCGTGCCGGTGGCGCGACCACCCCGAGCGGGCAGGTCACGGCCACCGGCGGTGCCGCGCCCAGCCGGCCCCGGACGACGACCAACCCGGCGTCCCGTCCGGCCGTGCCCCGCCCGATCGCCCCCCGTCCGGTCGAGCTGCCGGTCGAGTTGGCCGTCGATCCGGCGGCCGTGCCGGTCGGCACGGGCACCGGAGAGCAGCGGTGAAAGCATTCCCGGGGCGGTCAGGCAACCTGACGGGCAGCCCGCCGCGTCCCTACCACGTGCGACCTGACGAGCTGGATGGTGCGGTGCGGGAGACCCTCTCGCACCAGGTCGCCGTACCCCGCCCACTGAGCCCCGATCCGGCCGGCCAGGCCATCCGCCGGGCGAACCGGATCCGGCGCCGTCGTACCACGGGCGGCCTCGCCCTCGCGGCGGTCGCCACGGTGCTGGTCAGCACCGTGATGGCCCAGCTCGGTGACGACTCCGGTGGGCAGGGCACACCCATCGTCGTGATCGGTGACCCGAACCCGTCGGCCCGGCCGATTCCCTCGGCCGCACCCGCCCCCGCGCCGTCGCCCGGGACGTCCCTCGACCTACTCGTCGACGGGACGCTGATCAGCGCGAACGGGGGGCGGCTGGAGCTGTCCGGCGTCGGGCCGGCCGAGGCCGCCCACCTGCTGCCCGGCGGCGGCGGTTGGTTGGTGGTTGGCGCTCCGACCGCCGCTGGCCGTTCCCTCTGGGTGGCGCAGCGCGACGGGCTGGTGCAGGTGCTGCTGGCCGGGGCGGGCGCGATCGTCGTGGCACCCGACGGCCGCCAGGTCGCCTGGCGCGACGGCACCGGCCTGCTGGTGGCGGGGGTGGTCGGCACCCAGCTCATCGGGCCGGTGCGCACCTCCCTACCCGCCGACGCGGAACCGGTCCGGTTCCTCGGCGACAGCGTGCTGGTCCGGCTCGACCCGGACCGCGCGGGCCACGCCCTGTGGCGGCCCGGCGCCGGGCAGCTGACCGTGGGGGTCGACCGGACCACGCTGAGCGTCTACGGCGCGCTGCCCGACGGACGGCTGGTCGGCCAGGTCGCCGCCGGCGACACGGGCGGGAGCTGCCTGGCCGTACTCGACCCGAAGCGTGACCTGAAGCGGGTCAGCACCGGCTGCGGTCCGCAGCTGAGCGAGGACGGAGTCGGCGGGATCTCCGCCGACGGGCGGTGGCTGCTGGTGAACGGGCGGGTCGGCAAGGCCGCCCGCGCACTGCTGGTCGACCTGCAGCGGTTCGGACCGGACCTGACCGCCGTGCCGGCTGGGCCGCCTGCGACCGGCGCGATCGCCTGGACGACCGACTCGGACGCCACCTACGTCGACGGCGCCGGCCAGTTGGTCCGGGTCGACGTCGGCCGGGTGCGGGCCGGAAACCAGGCCCAGGCGGTCCCGGCGCCCGACGTGCAGCCGGGGAACCGGCCGGTCGTGGTGACGGGCTCCTGACCACCTGCATCGGTCGCGAGCGGGCAGGCCTCGACAGAACCGGGTCGGTGGCGCTGGGTAGCGTCGGGTGATGACCTCGCGTACCGGCTCCGCCCCGCGAATCGACCTGCACGCCCACTCGACGGCCAGCGACGGCACGCTGAGCCCGGGCGAGCTGGTCCGCGCGGCCTCCCACGCGGGGCTGGACGTGCTGGCTATCACCGACCACGACACCACCGCCGGCTGGGCGCCGGCCGTGCGGGCGCTGCCGCCCGGGCTGCGCCTGATCCGGGGCGCGGAGCTGTCCTGCCGCTGGTCCGGCACGGAGTCGCCGGTGCCGCTGCACCTGCTGGCGTATCTGTTCGACCCGGACCACCCGGAGCTGGTCGCCGAGCTGGCCCGGGTGCGCGCCGCCCGCGAGGAGCGGGGCGAACGCATCGTCGGGCTGCTGCGCGCCGATGGCGTCGACGTGAGCTGGCCGGACATTATGGCCGGCGCGGGAGGAGGCACGGTGGGCCGGCCGCACATCGCGCAGGCGCTCATCCGGGCCGGCCTGGTCGGGAGCACCCGGGAGGCGTTCGGTCCGGACTGGCTGGGCGAGCGGTACCGGCTGCCCAAGGAGGACATCGACGTGTTCCGGGCGATCCGGCTGGTCCGGGCGGCCGGCGGGGTGCCGGTCTTCGCCCATCCGCGCGCCACCCGACGCGGCCGGGTGGTGCCCGACGAGCTGATCGCCGAGCTGGCCGCCGCGGGGCTGGCCGGGCTGGAGGCCGACCACGAGGACCACAGCCCGGCCGAGCAGGCGCACGTACGGGCACTCGCCGCCGAGCTCGGTCTGCTGGTCACCGGCTCCTCGGACTTCCACGGCACCCACAAGACCGTCCAGCTCGGGGCGTTCAACACCGGTGTCGAGGCGTACGAGCGGATCGTCGCCGCGGGGGTGACCGAGGTCGCTTCGGGCTGATCCGGGTTTCGGTCCACAACGGCGCGGCTAGGTTGATCACGTGGATCTGAAGCTGTTCGGCGAGGTTTTCGTGACCCTGCTGGTGATCACCGACCCGCCGGGCATGATGCCGATCTTCCTCGCGCTGACCGGCCCGCTGCCCGCCCGGGACCGGAACCGGGCGGCCTGGCAGGCGGTGGCGCTGGCGCTCGGCGTGATCGTGATATTCGCGGTGGCGGGGCAGACCCTGCTCGATTACCTGCACGTGGACCTGCCCGCCCTGCAGGCGGCCGGCGGCCTGCTGCTGGTGCTGGTCGCCCTGGAACTGCTCACCGGCAAGGCCGACGACCCCAGCCAGCAGGTCACCTCGAACATCGCGCTGGTGCCCCTGGGCACCCCGCTGCTGGCCGGCCCCGGCGCCATCGTCGCCACCATGCTCTTCGTCCAGCAGGCCGACGGGCTGGGCGACTTCACCGCCATCGCCGCGGCGATCCTCGCCGTGATGGTCGCGGTCTGGATCGTGCTGCGCTTCTCGGGCGGCATCGTGAAGATCCTGCGCCCCGGCGGGATCGAGGTGCTGACCCGGATCGCCGGCCTGCTGCTGGCCGCGATCGCCGTGCAGCTCATCGCGGACGCGGTGGCCGCCTTCGTCACGCAGTACGTGAACATGACCTGACCCGGCACCCCCGTGCTGTCGGGGGTGGGTGGCAGGATCGCAGGCGTGCGACGATCCTCTTCAGCCGGACGACCGGCCGCCGGCGGCCGGGCCCCGCAGCAACGTGCCGGCAGCGCCGAGCAGCTCGGCTTCGAGGGCATGCCGGAGCGGCTCTTCGTCTGCACCCCGAGCAAGCTCGGTGCGTACTCGGACTGCCCGCGCCGCTACCGCTACTCCTACGTCGACCGGCCGGCCCCGCCCAAGGGCCCGCCGTGGGCGCACAACTCGCTCGGCGCCAGCGTCCACACCGCGCTGAAGAACTGGTATGCGCTGCCCGCTGACCGGCGTCGCCCAGAGGCGCTGGCCACCCTGCTCAAGGGCACCTGGGTCCGCGAGGGCTACCGCGACGACGAGCAGGAGCGGGCCGCCTACCGGCGGGCGTTGGGCTGGCTGGAGGCGTACGTCGAGACGCTGGAGCCGGACGCCGACCCGCTCGGCGTCGAGCGGGTGGTGGCGGTCAAGACCGCCGTGCTGGCCTTCAACGGCCGCGCCGACCGGATCGACTCCCGCCCCGGGCCGGAGGGCCAGGAGCTGGTCATCGTCGACTACAAGACCGGTCGCACCGGGCTGGACACCGACGACGCCCGGGGCTCGCAGGCGCTGGCGCTCTACGCGTACGCTGCCGAGCGGGTGTTCCGCCGCCCGTGCCGCCGGGTCGAGCTGCACCACCTGCCGACCGGCACGGTGGCGGGTCACGACCACACCGTCGAGTCACTGGCCCGGCAGTTGACCCGGGCCGAGGAGACGGCCCGCGACATCATGGCCGCCGAGCGGGCGGTCGCCGACGGCGGCGACGCGGATGCGGCGTTCCCCGTGGCGCCCGGCCCGCGCTGCGGCTGGTGCGACTACCGGCGGCACTGCCCGACCGGCGCGCAGACGCCGGGCAAGGAGCCGTGGGCGGCCGTGGACCGACCCACCGACGGCTGAAACCTCTGGCGGCGCCGGGTCAGCCGGCCAGCGGGGTGGCGGTGAGCCGTTCGGCCCGCTGCCTGGCGGCCTGCCGGATCGGCCCCTCCCGGTAGCGACGGGGGACCGTGGCGAGTGCCAGCCGCAGGGCGCGCACGGTCAGGTCCGCCGACAGGGCGGTGGTGGGCAGCCCGAGCCCGCCGTACATCCGGCGGGCCCACGCCGGCAGCAGCGCGAGCGCGGTGCCGGCGATCCCCAGGTACGCCCAGCGTGCTGGCCCGAGGCTGAGCCCCAGCCGGGCCGGCAGGTTGAGTTTCCACGGCAGCGGCGGGGCGGTGAGCAGGAGCGCGGTCTCCGCGGCCTCCCGGGTCATCCGCAGCTCGGGTCGCACCGCGCGGTAGTACTCCGCGACCTCCTCGGCGGTGCCCGGGACGCTGGCCGGGTCGAGGCCGACCAGGGCGGCGGAGCGGCGCTGCTCGGTGTAGTACCCGTCGACCTCGTCGTCGGTGAGCCGCAGCCCGGCCCGTCGGGCCGTGCTGAGGAACGACTCGACCTCGGCGACGTGCACCCAGCGCAGCAGATCCGGCTCGTCGATCCGGAACTCCGTGCCGGTGTCCGGGTCGGTGGCCCGCATCCTGTCGTGCAGCCGGCGCAGTCGCGCCCCGGCCGCCTCCGCCTCGGCGGTGGTCCCGTAGATGGTGGTCGCCACGTAGGTGGCGGTGCGGACCAGGCGGCCCCAGGCGTCGGTGCGGTAGTCGCTGTTCTGCGCGACCCCGGCCATCGCGCGCGGGTGCAACGCCTGGAGGTAGAGCGAGCGCAGGCCGGCGACGATCAGGATCGGCTCCTCGTGCACCTTCCACGTGACCGAACCCGGACCGAAGAGGCCGAGGTCATCGGAGTCCACCGCCCAAGAGTGCCACGGCCAGGCCGACCCCGCCGGCCACCTCTCCCGACGCGAGCCCGGTCAGCTGTCGGCGGAGCGGCGGGCCTGGCAGCCCGGGCAGAGACCCCAGAAGGTCACTTCCGCCTCGTCCACCTCGAAGCCGTGCGAGACGCTCGGCTCGAGGCAGGGGGCGCTGCCCACCGCGCAGTCGATGTCGGCGATCTCGCCGCAGCCCCGGCAGACCACGTGGTGGTGGTTGTCGCCGGCGCGCGCCTCGTAACGGGCGGGACTGCCGGCCGGCTCGATCCGTCGGGACAGCCCGGCCCGGGACAGCGCCCCCAGCACGTCGTAGACCGCCTGGGTGGAGACCGAGTCGAGGCGTTCGCGGACCTGCCGGGTGATCTCGTCGACCTCCAGGTGGCCGCCGCCGGCCAGCACGTCGAGCACCGCGAGGCGCGGTCGGGTGACGCGCAGGCCCCTCGATCGCAGCAGTTCCTCGGCACCGGACATGCGCCAATGACAGCACGTGCGACCGGCGCCGACAACCGACGTCCGGTCGGGGTGGCCGCGGACACAGTCGGCGGTGGCCGGATCGGGGCGCGGTGAACCCGATCGAGAGGCAGCGCGTGTCTCCGGTCGAGAGCCTGGGGGCGGCCGGCGAACCGTAGGCTGGCCACCCCGTGACCGTGATCCACCTGGAGGGTGTCGATGTTCGAGGAGATCCAGGGTCTACCGGTACACGTCCTGGTGGTCCATGCGGTGGTCCTGTTCGTGCCGCTGCTGGCTGTGCTGGCCGTCGCGTACGTGGGACTGCCGCGCTGGCGGCACCGGCTGGACTGGGCGGTGGCCATCCTGGCCGTGGCCGCTCCGCTGACCGCCTTCGTGGCCATCCAGTCGGGTGAGGCGTTCACCGACGCGCTGGTCGCCCGGGGTTTCCAGGGCCCGATCCTCGATCAGATCTTCGAGCACTCCCGGTACGGCGACATCCTGTTCCGGATCGTGGTGCCGCTCGGGATCGTGGCCATCCTGCTGTTGGTGGCGACCAGCGGGCACCCCCGGGTGCCGCGGCTGCCGGCACTGGTGACCCCGGTGTTGGCGGTGGCCGTCGTCGCGCTCTCCATCGCCGCCCTGGTCTACGTCTACCTGACCGGCCACTCCGGCGCCCAGGCCGTCTGGGGCACCACCCTCTGACCGTCGGTCACGACGGGGTCAGAAGAGAACCCGCGAGCAGAGCAGGCAGACCAGGACCACCAGCACCACGCCGACCGCCGCGCCGAAACCGTAGGTGACCCGCTGCGCGCGCTGCTCGGCCACGTCGAGGCCGGCCATGTCCTGCGGCGGCAGCCGCCGGGGCGGCGTCGGCTCCAGATGTACGGGTGGACGCCAGCCCGCCGGCGGCGGCACGCTCGGCGGTGGGCCGACGTACCCGGGCGCGGGCGCGGCGGCGGCTTGGTCGGGTGCTTCCTCGCCGCCGGTCCCGGGCCGCCGCCAGTAGTCGTCCGGGGTGCTGCCACCGCTGGGGGTCGTCACGCCGTCCGACGCTACCAACGCGGCCGGCGGCTCGGTCGCTTCTGGCCGGCGCGCCACCGTCTGCCACCGGTCCGCTGCCGTCGGCTGCGCTAGTCTTGCCGCTCGTGAGCACCGAGGACCCCGGCACGCAGGGCGCGCGCGGCGACGATGACCGCACCGTCGACCTGAGCGAAGACTTCGTGGTGCTGCCCGAGCAGACCGCCGACGACACCGACCGCGGCTGGGGCGAGCGGCCCGGCGGCAACGACGACTGGCTGCTCGCCGAACGCCCTCCGCACTGGGGCTGACCCGGCTCCCGTCCTGCGGGTCGGCGCGGCTGCCGCCCCCGTAGCGAGTCTCGGTGGTGTGCGCGGTCAACCGCGGACGACGATCGCGAACCGGCTTCCCTCGGGTAGCCCGACCGCGCGTTGCGCCTGGTCGGGGCGGAGCGCCAGATAGAGCGCCGACGACCCGTCGGTCGCGCCGGCACCCAACACGTCCAGCACCAGCGCTCGGGGGGCGAGCAGGGCGGCTTCGGTGCCCGATCCGCCCGGCGGCGTCGCTAGCAGATCGACCCGGGCCCCGGGGCGGACCACCGCCAGCGCGGCCGGCTCGGCCAACCGGACCGGCACCCCGACCGCGCCGCTGGGCAGCGCCAACGGGCCGGCCGTCACTTGCGCCCCGGCGGTGGTCGCGCCGGTCGGCTGCGGCCCGTCGACCGTGCCGGCCGGCCCCTTCCCGTCGACCGGTCCCGCGCCGGGGGATGGGGTGGCGCGGGTGGCCGGCGGGCAGCCGGTGGGGGTGTGCAGGACGGCGGCGGCCAAGCCGAGCAACGCGGCGACCAGACCGGCCCGGAGCAGGGTGCGCCCACGGGGCAGGGCGAGCCGCCGCAGCGGCCGCAACGCCCGAGCGGAATCTGGATCGCCGGTCGCCATCTGCCGCCTCCCGTCGTGGGGTGCCGCAGCGACACCCGTGGACGGCAGGTTAGGCCGATCGGGACCCGGTCAGCTGATCGCCCGCCGATGCCTGTGGACAACCGGCCGGCCTGTGGACAACGCCCACCGACCGGCCGGACCTGCTATGACACGGGACGACCACGCCGCTCGGGCGCAGCGGTCAGGATGCGGAACTGGCCGCCGGGGCCTTGCCGCTGCTCGACCCGCCGCTCGACCCGCCGGACGACGAGGAGCCGGACGACGAGGACGATCCGGACGACGAGGACGTCGACCCGGTCGAGGAACCGGACGACCCGGAGTCTCCGCCCGAGGACGACGAGGACGACTCGGACTTGGCCGGCTTGCCCGCCGTGCCACCGGCCGACGTCTCGGAGCCGGAAGCCCGGGAGTCGGTGCGGTAGAAGCCGGAGCCCTTGAAGACGATGCCGACCGAGTTGAAGACCTTGCGCAGCCGCCCCGCGCACGCCGGGCACTCGGTCAGCGGCGCGTCAGAGAAGGACTGGACCGCCTCGAGCTGGTGACCGCACGCGGTGCAGGCGTACTGGTACGTGGGCACGTTCTCCTCCGGATCTGGGCTCAGCCAGTTGGCACTCGACGTATTCGAGTGCCAATGGTGCGTCATTCGCCCCGGGTTCGTCCAGCGGACGTGTGGGGCGCGACACCATGCGCCGCACCCGGGCCGTCGTCAAGCGTACGCACCCCGTCGGCAGGGGTGACGATCGCGCGGACCGGACGGTCGTGCGGCTCCACCGGAAGCGCCTCGACCAGCTCGCCGTCGTGCAGCGGCACCACGGTCAGCGTCGCGGTGGGCACCCGGGCCAGCGCCCGGTCGTACGAGCCACCGCCGCGGCCCAGCCGCCGGCCGCGCCGGTCGACCGCCAGCGCCGGAACGACCACCAGACCCGCGTCGGTCACCGCGGCCACCCCGAGCCGGGGGCCGACCGGCTCCCGGATACCCCGCCCGGCCGCGATCATGGCATCCGGCCCGGTGTACGCCGCCCAGTCCAGGTCGAGGTCGGCGCGGAGCACCGGCAGCAGCAGCTCGGCGTCGGCCGGCAGCGCCGCCCGCAGCACCTCCGGCAGGTCGGCCCCGCCCGGCTCAGAGCCGACCGGCACGTACGCCGTCATCCGGCCCGGGCGCAGCCGGCGTACCAGCGCGACCAGCTCGGCCTGGACGCGCCCGGCGGCGGCGGCCCGGGCCGGACCGCTCAGCGCCCGACGGCGGGCGAGCAGCTCGGCCCGCGTGTCCCGCTTCGCCACCCGGGTCACTTCCGCTTCATCAGAAAATTCCGGCACGCAACACTCCTGACGCAACGCCTCTCCCACGGTTGCTCTGTGTCAGCATCGCAAGCAACAAAAGCGGAACGTCCGGGGGGACCGAGTGACGCTACGGGGGCGGTTGACGGCAGCCTTCCTCGTGGTGGTGCTCGGGCCGGTCCTGCTCGGTGCGTTCTTCGTCGCCTCCACCGTCGCCACCGTCGACCGCAGCCGCTCCACCGAGCGCCTCGCCGTGGCGGCGTCCACCGTGCGTACCTCGGTCGACGCGCTCTGTCAGCAGCTACGCGCCACCGCCGACGCCGTGGCCCTCACCGGCGATCCGGCCGGCGCCGCTGACCAACTGGTTGGCCGGGGGCTTGCCGCCGGGGTGTTGATCACCGACGTGACCGGCCAGGTCACGTACGCCTCGGCCGGCGCGCCGTCGACCCCCTGGCGGGATTGCTCCGGCACGGTCGCGCCGTCCGGCCCGGTCCGCGCCCTGGCCGCCCGGGTCGACCTGCGTGACCGGGCCGGGACCCTGCTGGGCACGGTAGCCGCCGCGCAACTGGTCGACCCGGCCTTCGTGGCGCGGCTGGCCGCGGTGACCGGCGTGGCCGTCACCCTGCTCGACGGCGGTGTCAGCGCCGGGCGGGTCACCCACACCACCGAATCCCGTGAGGTACGCGACGCGGTGCTGGCCGCCGCCAGCGCCACCGACGGCGAGCGGGTCACCGAGACCTCCGAGGGCCGGTACGTGCGGCGCATCGGGCCCTCCGCCGGGCAGCCACTGCCGCTGGTGCTCTCCGTGCCGAGCGAACGGCCACCCGCGCTGCACGTCACGCTGGTCGGCGTGGTCGTGCTGGCCGGGCTGCTCGCCGTGCTGAGCGCCTGGCGGTTGGCCCGGGTGACCACCCGGCCGCTGGTGGAGCTGGCCGGCGCGGTGGACCGGGTGGCGCACGGCGACCTGACCGCCCGGGTGCCGGTGCGCACCCGGGACGAACTGGGCCGGCTGGCCGCCGCGTTCAACCGGATGACCCGGGAGACGGGGTCGTACGTGACGGCGCTGACCAGCAGCCGGGACCAGCTACGCGGCCACCTCGCCGTCCTCGGGGACACCCTGGCCAGCACGCACGACCTGCAACGCATCCTGCGGGTGATCCTGCACAGCGCCATCGCGGCCACCGGGGCCCGGGCCGGCGCGGTGCTGCTGGTGGAGGCCGATGGGGTGCTGGTCGCCCAGTGCACCGAGGGGCTGGACGGGCGCTGGCCGGAGGGGGACGAAACGGAGACGTTACGGGTGCCGGTGGGCGTCGGCGTCGTCGGCGCTGTTGCCGCCACCGGGGAGCCCCAACGTGGGCGGGCGGGGCCGACCGACGCCCCGGCGGGTGAGCCGCGCTGCCACACATACGTCGCGGTCCCCTTCGCCACCCCGGGCGGCGGCGCCACGGCGACCCCGGGCGCGCCTGCGGCGCCGGTCGGCGGCGCCGGCGAGGAGGCCGGGGCGCCGGCGGCGGCGCTCGGCGTGCTGGCCCTCTACGACCGACTGGGCGCGGACGAGTTCGACGACGACGACCTGGTCACCCTGCGCACCTTCGCCGGGCACGCGGCGGTGGCGGTGGACAACGTCCGGGTGCACGAGGAGGCGCAGCGGCTCTCGCTCACCGACCCGCTCACCGGGCTGTGGAACTACCGCTACCTGCGCGAGTCGATCCGGCGGGAGGTGGAACGGGCCAGCCGGTTCAGCCGGATGCTCAGCGTCCTCGCCCTCGACCTGGACCGGTTCAAGGACGTCAACGACACGTACGGGCACGCGGCGGGGGACACCGTGCTGGCCGAGTTCGCCCGGCGGGTGCGCGGCGAGATCCGGGAGGTCGACCTCGCGTTCCGGCAGGGCGGCGAGGAGTTCGTGCTGCTGCTGCCGGAGACCGACGCCCGGGGTGCGGCGATCGTGGCGGAGCGGCTGGGCGCGGCGGTCCGCGAGACGCCGGTCGCCGTCGAGGCGTACGCGGGGCCGGTCGTGGTGACCGTGTCGGTCGGCATCGCCGTCTATCCGGACCACGGCAGCACCGGGCGGGAAGTGCTGGAGGCCGCCGACGACGCGCTCTACGCTGCGAAGGCCGCCGGCCGGGACACCTACCGGGTCGCCGAGGTGTACCCGGACGTGCCGAGGCGGGAGATCCCCGTCCCGGCGGGGGCGATGAGCCCACTGGACGGGCTGCCGCGCGCCGGCCGGCCCGTGCAGGCCACCCGGGAGCCGGGCGGACCCGCCCGGTCGGAGCCGGCTGCGGGCGTACCCGAATCGTCGCCGGCGGGGCCGACGCACGCCCGGCCGGAACCGGCCGACGGCGGGGCGGACAGCGCCGGGGACGCGGCCCGACCCGGCCCGGAAGCCGGCGGGTCGGGGTCAGGCGGCGGCGCGTCTTCTGGGCCACACCCGCCGCGGCAGAGCCGTGGCCGATAGTCTCGCGGCATGTCGGAGCACTCAGCGAACCCCTCATCGACGGTCGCCGCAACCGGCCGTCCCCTGGCGGTCAAGGCCGTCATCCCGGCCGCCGGACTGGCCACCCGGTTCCTGCCGGCCACCAAGGCGGTGCCCAAGGAGCTGCTGCCGGTGGTGGACCGGCCGGTGTTGCAGTACATCGTCGAGGAGGCCGCCCAGGCCGGCATGGGCGACGTGTTGCTGATCACCGGTCGGGGTAAGACGTCGATGGTGGACCACTTCGACCGTCGCCCCGACCTGGAAACCAGGCTGGAGGAGAAGGGCGACGCCGAGCGGCTGGCCGCAGTGCGCCGGCCCAGTGACCTGGCCGAGATCTACACCGTCCGGCAGCCGGAGCAGCTCGGGCTCGGCCACGCCGTCGGGTACGCCGAGGCCCACGTCGGCGACCAGCCCTTCGCGGTGCTGCTCGGCGACGAGTTCGTCAAGCCGTCCGAGCCGCTGCTGCCGGCCATGCTGGAGCTGCAGGCCCGCACCGGTGGCGTGGTGCTCGCCTTCTTCGAGGTCGACCCGGCCGACACCAAGCGGTACGGCATCGCCTCCGTCGAGCCGGCCGAGGCGGAGCTGACCGACATCGGCGAGGTCGTCAAGGTGACCGGCATGGTGGAGAAGCCGCAGCCGGAGGACGCGCCGAGCAACCTCGCGGTGCTGGGCCGCTACGTGCTGCCCGGCACGATCTTCGACGCGATCCGGCGGACCAAGCCGGGCAGCGGCGGTGAGATCCAGCTGACCGACGCGATGGAGCTGCTGCGCACCGAGGGCACGCCGGTGCACGCGATCGTCTACCGGGGCACCCGCTACGACACCGGAATGCCGTTGGGCTACCTCCAGACGGTGGTGCAGATCGCCGCCGAGCGCGACGACATGGGCGCCGAGTTCCGCTCCTGGCTGGCCGACTTCGTCAAGGCCGACGCGGCAGGCGGATCTGGTACATGACCGCGACGGCCGACGCCGAGGCGGCCGCGAACGAGTTGACGCCGCTCGCCGACTACCTGGGCAGCGTGCTGCGCAGGTTACGAGCGCTGCCGCCACTCGACCTCGACCTCACCCAGGCGTACGGCAACGTCCTCGCCGAGGACGTCGTCGCGCCGCACGCCTTTCCGGCCTTCGACCAGGCGGCCGTGGACGGGTACGCGGCCCGCTGGGAGGACATTTCCGGAGGGGGCCGGGGCCCCAGCTACGTCCCGGCCCCCTCCGGCACGCCCGGCGGCCGGACCATCCGGCTGAACGTGGTCGGCGACCTCGGCGCGGCGAGCTGGCGGCCCGTCCGGCTCACCCCGGGCTCGTGCTTCTCGGTGGCCGCCGGGGCGCCGCTGCCGGTCGCCGCCGACGTGGTGGTCCCGGTGGAGTGGACCGACCAGGGCATGGCCGCGGTGGAGATCTTCCGCACCCCCAAGCGGGGGTACGGGGTACGCCGCGCCGGTGAGGAGCTGCCCGCCGGCACCCTGCTCGCCCGGGCCGGCACGTACGTCTCCCCGGCCCTGGTCGCGGTCTTCGCCGCCACCGGCATCGGGCACGTGGTGGTCCGGCCCAGCCCACGCGTGGTGATCGTGGCCACCGGCGACGAGCTGGTCGACGTGGGCCGGGGCAGCCAGCCCGGGCAGGTGGTGGACGCGAACTCGCACGCGCTGACGGCCGCCGCGGCCGAGGTGGGGGCGCTGGCGTACCGGGTGGGCATCTGCGACGACGACCCGGAGGGGCTGCGCGGGCTGCTGGAGGACCAGACCCTGCGCGCCGACCTGATCATCACCACCGGGGGGACCGGCACCGGGCCGGGGGACATGGTGCGCCGGATCCTGTCCCGCCGGGAGGGCGGCCGGGCGGGGCCGGTCACCTTCACCGACGTGGCGCTCTATCCCGGCACCGCGCTCGGTTTCGGCACCGTCGGCGCCGAGGAGGTGCCGGTGGTCTGCCTGCCCGGCGACCCCGGCGCCGCGCTGATCGGCTTCGAGGTGCTGGCCCGTCCCGCCATCCAACTGCTCGCCGGCGCCGAGCCGGTGTTCCGGCCCAGCGTGCGGGCGCACCTGCTGGAGACCGTGTCGTCACCCGGCGGGCTGCGCGAGTTCCGGCCCGCCCACGTCGCCGAGCGGCGCGGCGGCGGGTACACGGTGCAGCCGCTCAGCGGTGGGCCGTTCACCCTCTCCGGGCTGGCCGAGGCGAACGGGCTGCTGGTGCTCGGCGAGCGGGTCACCACCGCCGCTGCCGGCTCCACGGTGGACGTCCTGCTGCTCGACCGTCGCCGGTGACGGTGTCCCGGTCTCCCGCCCGCAGGTGTGGCGGTGCGTCCGGGCGATCGGTGGTCCGCCTCCCGGCCCCACGAACATGAGGCCCTCTGCGCGGAGGGCGGTGGGTCGACTTGCGCGCTACACGGTCCCGCACGGGAGACTGTGCGGGTGAGTCTCTTCGGCCCCGAGCGGGCGCCCGGCTGGCCGGCGGTGCTGGTCGACGGCCCGGTGCTGCTGCGGCCCTACCGGCGCTCCGACGCGGGGGCGTGGTCGGAGGTACGGCGAGGCAACCGGGCCTGGTTGTCACCCTGGGAGTCGTCGCTGCCCGGCGACTGGGACGAGCTGAACTCGCCAGCCGCGTTCCGCTGGGTGCACCGTGACCAGCGGCGTTCGGCCCGCGAGGGCGAGGGCATGCCGTTCGCGGTCTGCCTGCGCGAGGCCGACCGGGACCGGCTGGTCGGGCACCTCAACGTGGGCAGCATCGTGCGGCGGGCCCTGTGTTCCGGGTACGTCGGCTACTGGGTGGACGCCCGGGTGGCCGGCCAGGGCGTGATGCCGACCGCGCTCGCGCTGGCCGTGGACCACGCGTTCGGCCCCGGCGGGCTGCACCGGGTGGAGGTGAACATCCGCCCCGAGAATCGGCCGTCCCGGCGGGTGGTGGAGAAGCTGGGCTTCCGCGAGGAGTCGTACCACGTGCGCTACATGCACATCGACGGCGCGTGGCGGGACCACATCGGATACGCGATGACCAGTGAGGAGATCGCTGCCGAGGGTGGTCTGCTGGCCCGATGGCACCGGGTTCGCGCCGGCGCGCGCTAAGAGGCCGTCGGGAAATCCCGGGGCGATCGAGCTGGGCCCGCCGTCGCCGCGGCGGGATTTCCCGACGGCCTCTCCGTCGTCCCACGGACGGGATCGGCGCGGCGCGGCGGCATCCCGGTCGGTGCGCCGTAACCTCAAGTAACTGCAAGCTTCGGCAAGCACTGCCCATCCGGACGATCCACTCGGCCGGGCGCGATCGGTAGAAGATCCTGCGGTCGGGTGGTGGTTGCTCCGAATTCGGTGACGGGAGGGGTGAGGGTGCCGACCTCGGTGCTCCTCGCCGTCCTCGCCGCCGCCGGCCTGCTCGCCCTGGCCCCGGCGCTGGTCCGCCGGTACGACGCCACAGAGCGGCTGGTGGCGGAGCGGGCGCAGTCGACGGCGCGGGTGCTCCAGCGCCGCCGACGGCGCCGCACTGTGCCGGGGCGCCGGCCCGTGCACCCGCCGCGCTCACTTGTTGTCACCCTCAGTGAGGATGCCGCTACCGGAGCGTTGACCGCGCCGGTCTCCGCGCCTCCGGCAGGCCGCCGCTTCGGCCGGCTGCGAGCCGTGCCGCCCGCATCGAAGCGGTCCCGCCGCCGCCCGTCGCCCCGCCGGCAGCACACCCCCGCCGTGTACCGGCGCCGCCGCGTCCTCGCCGCCCTGCTGCTGCTCAACGTCGTCGAGTTGATCGGCGTGCTGTTCGTCAGCCCCGGCTTCTGGATCGGCTTCTCGGTCACCTTCATGCTCCTGGCCGTGTACGTCGTCCACCTGCGCGGTCGGGCCCTGGCCGGCCGCCGCCGGCGCCGGGCCCGGGCCCGCGAGGCGGCCTGGCTGGCAGCCCGGCAGGCCGAGGTGCGCCGCGAGCAGGCCCGCCGCGCCGCGGCCCGTCGGGAGGCGCAGCGTCGGCTGGCAGCCCAGCGCGAGGGGGTACGCCGCGCCGCCATGGGCCTGGACCGGCCGGGCGACCTGCCAGCGGCTGTCAACGGCGCGTCGGTCTCCTACCGCCGAACGGGTGGCCTGCGCGGACGCCCCTACGAGGCCGGCCGCGGCGCGTGAGCCCGCGCGGTGGCGCTTGATCGACTCGGTTTCCTGGAAGTCGGGTTGTCGCGGCGTCCTGGATGCCCCGGTTTCCAGGAGACCGAGTGGATCTTCGGGTGGGTACGAGCGCTGCGCCGGGGGCGGATTCGCGGTGGGGGCCGGCGACCTGTTAGCCTTGCTGCCGGCCCGCCCGGTGTAAGCCGGGTGGGACCGAAGCCGGTTCGCCGGCGGAGGGGCTGTGGCGCAGACTGGTAGCGCACCTCGTTCGCATCGAGGGGGTCAGGGGTTCAAATCCCCTCAGCTCCACCCAGTTCAAGGCCGTTTCCGCGAGTCGGAAACGGCCTTTTTCGATCTTGTACAGCAGTGAAGGGCGACGGACGAGTCGACCTGTACGCCGGATTCAGTTGGCCGCTAAGTCAGTGGACCGCCAGCGAGATCGGCCGGACCGCGATGGTCGGCGCGATCGATGGTGCGGCGGCGTTGGTGGATGTCGTCTCACTCATGAGATGAGTGCCTTACTGGTCGATCGGCGTGGTGGCGGCATCCGGCGGTCTGGCAACATGTATTCCGGAGCGTCGCTCCGCTTAGCGGTACGGAGCAGCGCTCCGTTCAACAAGTGTTGGGATGTGAGCCATGCCACCGACTCCCGAACCACCTCCGCGCGTCGGCCGGCGACCGCGTTCGGACGCTCAGCGCAACCAGCGCACGCTTCTTGAGGCCGCCAGCGTTGTCTTCGTGCGCTCCGGCGTGGACGCTCCCGTGCGCGACATCGCCGCCGAGGCGGGTGTCGGCATGGGCACCGTCTACCGGCACTTTCCGACCCGGGCGGACCTCGTCGTCGCGGTGTTTCGGCATCAACTCGACGCGCTCGCCGGCGACACGGCGGTCGCCGAACCTGGTGTGACACCGTACGAAGCTCTCCGGCGCTGGGTGCTTCGCTTCGTCGATTTCCTCGTGACCAAACACGGTCTGGCTGAAGCGTTGCGCTCGGACCAGGCCGGCTTCGAAAGTCTGCACGCGGAGTTCGTCGAGCGCTTGTTGCCCGTGCTCGATCAGCTGCTCAAGGCATCAGCCGCCGCCGGCCAGACGCATTCGGACACCCGGGCGTCCGACCTCATGCTCGCCATCGGCAACCTGTGTATCGGCGTCGAGACCTTCCCCGACTACCGCGCGCGGCACATGATCGATGTGCTTCTCGGCGGGCTGGCCAGGAACAACGAGGAGACGCCGGGCAGCGGGGACCAGTAGTAGTCCCGATGGGTTCCCTCCCGCGGCGATCGGCCACTGGCGCGTCCCGAACAGACCCGAACGGATCAGGAGAAACGCTCGGTCGTCACCGGGATCAAGCCGTGCTGACGCAGAAGGTTCGTCAGGTCGCAGAGGGTGGCCGCCACCGCCGCGGAGTCGGCATTGCCCACCAGGACGGTCACGTCCAGGCACCAGGCGAGCCCGTGCCCGACTCGACGTAGGTCCCAGGTGAACTGGTCATCGCCCTGCTCCAGGTGACCGGCGGCAACCGACCCCGGCGACCTGTCGACCGCCGAATGCCAGGCCGTGCGCAAGCTCGCCACCTGCTCCTCCCGGAGGTCCTTGGCGAAGAGGACACGGTAGAGGCGACGCTCGTGGAATCCGGCGGGTGGCTGCGCGGGGCCGAATCGCAGCGGCGGAACGGTCGGGAACGGCTGGTGGTCGTGGAAGTACGTACGCAGCACCGCTTCGGCCGGAAGTTGACCGCCACCGAGTGTGCGACAGGCGTTCTCCGCGCCGCTGCGGCAGGTGGGGAGCACCCTCGCCAGCAGCTCCGGGTCGGAGCGCATGCGGCGGCTGAACGAAGCGGAACTCCACCAGCCGGCACCCGCGGGCGTCCAGCCCGCGCTGTCCAGGCCTGCGGTCGTGTGGTCGGGGTGGCGGGTGAACTCCTCGACGACGATCCCCTCGACCTCGCCGGCCGGATGACCGGCCAGGATCAGGTAGTAGTCCAGCGACGGGTTGGTGACCATCCTCCGCCTCTCTGCTGGCGCGGATCCCAGGCAACCCTAGCGAATCGGCCGACTAGCATCCGGACTCGACGTGAGGAGTCCAAATGACATCGGCGGTCCAGACCAGGTTCGGCCTCGTCGGCAGTGGTTGGCGGGGCGAGTTCTTCCTCCGCCTGGCTCGACTGCTGCCGGAGCGGTTCCGCGCGACCGGGGTGGTCACGCGTACCGAATCGCGCGGTGCCGCGGTGGCGGCCGAGTGGGGCGTGCGGACCTTCCGCACGACGGCCGAACTGCTCGCCCACGAGCGGCCGGACTTCGTCATCGTGTCGGTGCCCTGGTCGGTGACGCCCGAGGCGACCCGCGACCTGGTCGCGGCCGGGGTGCCGGTGCTCGCCGAGACGCCGCCCGCGCCCGACCTGGCGCGGCTGCGGTCCCTCTGGTCCGACGTCGGAGGCAGTGACCTGGTGCAGGTCGCCGAGCAGTACCTGCTGATGCCCGGGCACGCGGCCCGGCTGGAGGTGATCCGCGCCGGGGTGCTGGGTGAACCGACCTCCGTCCAGGTCTCCTCCACGCACCTGTACCACGCGGTCTCGCTGATCCGTGGTCTGCTCGGCGTCGGGTACGACGTCGCCGAGGTCAACGCGCGGGCGTTCGTCGCGCCACTGGCCAACCCGTTGTCACCCGCCGGCTGGAGCGGTGACGCCACCCCGCAGCAACTCTCCACCATCCTCGCCACCATCGACTTCGGCGGGCGGATGGGGCTGTACGACTTCACCGACAACCAGTGGTGGAACCCCCTGCGTACCCGCCGGTTGGTGGTGCGGGGGTCGCTCGGCGAGCTGGTGGACGATCGGGTGGTCCGTTTGGTCGACCCGGCCACGCCGGTGGAGTCGTCCCTGGTGCGGCGGCAGACCGGCGTCGACCTGAACCTCGAAGGGCTCGACCTGAAGCACATCAGCTTCGACGGCGCCGTGGTCTACCGCAATCCGTTCGTCGGCAGTGGAATGTCCGACGACGACATCGCCGTGGCCGACATCTTGGCTCGCGCCGGCGCCTGGGCACGGGAGGAAGGCCCGGCGCCGTATCCCCTGGCGGAGGCGTGCCAGGACCACCTCATCAGCCTCGCCATCGAGGAATCGATACGCACCGACCGTCCGGTCGTCACCGCCAAGGAGGCGTGGGCACGGTAGCCGCGGCCGAGATCGATCTGTGCTCCGGTCGTGTTCGGGTCCTGACTCGCCGTGGCTAGCGTGCCGGGTATGACGCCACCGATGCACACGCCGCCCGGGGTCGTTGGCCAGCGAGGCTGGGGGCCGTGGGCCGTCGCCGCCGCCTGCGTGGTGGCGCTGCTGGCGGCGGCATTCCTTCCGGTGCTCGGCTTTCTGGTGTGGATGTACGGCGGCCCGGACATCGATGAGGCGCGAGCCGCAGCCGATCGGTTCGTGCAGCACCTGGAGCAGAACCAGGACGACACCGCTTACCGCTCGATGTGTTCGGAGGTGAAGGACCGAATCACCGTCGAAGAGTTCACCGAGGCGGTGGAGCGACTGGGCCGTCCGGTCTCCCACGATCTCGGGCGGGCCGGATTCGGCAATGAAGCCGGCAGCAGTGCGTTCGTGACCGTGCGACTGACCGGCGGTTCCGGTGCGACGACGTCATTGAGTCTCCGGCTCGAGACCGAACCGGACTGGCGCGTCTGCAGCGACACCTTCGGCTGACCGTCGTCCTTCGCGCGCACGACGAACCCGCCAGGGATGGGCACCGGCTGCCAGCCGTGCGGTGGCGCCCCCGGGCACGCCGGACGGGGCGCCACCGCAGTGGCGCGTCAGCTGGTGAAGTCGTCCGAAACGTCCCGGGCGTCCTCCTGGACGTGCTCGCCGGGCTGGTTGCCCCGGATCTCATCGCGCTGCGCCACGCGATCCGCCTGTGACCGCTCGTTCCGGGTCATGTTGCCCACCTGCGCCTTCGCCGGACCGGCCACGCGCTCAACCTGGTCGTTCGCCCTCTCCACGCTCATGTCGCCTCCCTTTCGTCGCGGCGGGACGCCTCTCCTGACTTGCGTCCCCGCCCTCCGTCGGGGGAAACGTCAGGGCTTCCAGGAGCCGGCGGTCTCGAACTCGTGCTGGTACTCCAGCACACCCTTGGTGTCGGGCACGTCGAACACGACGCTGCCGGTGCGCTTGGTGCCGGCGGTCAGGTCGTTGCCGGCGGGCATGGGCTTGCCGCAGCCCGAGAAGGCCCCACCGATCGCGTTGGTCTCGGTGCCGTCGGCGGCGACCCACTGGAAGAAGAGCGGGTTCGTCGAACCGGTGCCCTTGGTGACTGCGACCGTCACGTCGGCGATCACGTACATGCCCTCGTCCGGCTTGAGGCCGTACGACTTGCAGGGCTTGGTGGAGGTGCTGAACTTCGTCACCGTGATCTCGACGGTGCCGTCGTCGCCGTCGATGACCAGGGTGTCCCCGGGCGACATGTTCCGGGTGTCGTCGTCCGTCGAGGGCGGGGCCGACGAGCGCGGGGCCGACGAGGGGGCGCCGATCGGCGGCTGCCCGACGCCCCGGGTCACGCCCGGGGCCGGCAGGGCTTCGGTCACGTCGTTGGCGGCCCGGTTCGCCCCGATGACCACCGCCACGATGCCGCCGGCGCAGCACAGCAGGGTGAGCACGGCCGCGGTGACCGCGATGACCACCACGGTCTTCTTGGAGTTCTTCGCGGGTACGGGCGGCGGCATGGTGAGCGGGTGGCCCGGCCCGCCGGGTGGCGGGTACGCGCCGCCGCCCGCTCCCGGGTACGCGCCGCCCGAGAACGGCGGCGGCGGCCAGGCCTGGTCCGGCGCGGTCGGGTACGGCGGGCTGGCGTACGGCGCCTGCGGCGCGTTCCCCCCTGCCGACCACGGGTTGGGCGGCACGGGCGCCTGCGGGACCGTCGGCTCGGCGGCGGACTGCTGCGGTGTCGCCGGGAACGGTTGGGTCGGCGGCTCCGGGTTCGGCTGTTGGGGGTCCTGCGGCCCGACGGGGGGCTGGGGGTGGGTCACCGTACTCCTTGACGCCTCGGTACGTGCGGTTCGCGAACCCGCCGACGCTACCGTGCGTCATTGACCGCCCGGTCGCCGCGCCAGATCCCGTCCCACGCCGGACCACCACGGTGGACGGTCCGGTGTCGGACGCCGGGTGTCAGCGGAGCGGGAGAACGGCGGCGGTGCGGACCAGCCCGTCGGCGACCGCGAACCGGCCGCTGACCGTGGCCGGCGGGTCGGCGACCGCCGCCGCGTCCACCCGGGCCGGCGCGATCCGGGCGGTGAACGTGCCGGCGTCCGGGTCGAGATCGAGCCGGGCGTCGTGGAAGTCCAGCCAGCTCCCGACGACCGGGTACCAGACCTTGTAGACGGTCTCCTTGGCGCTGAACAGCACGACCGGCCAGGAGACGCCGCGGGGCAGCCGCGCGCAGGCCTCCTCCTCCTCGGGCAGCAGCACGAGTCGGCGTACTCCCTCATTTATCTCGCGGTGCTGCTCGGCGTCCATTCCGACGGACCGGAGGTCGGTGCTGCGCGCCGCCGCGGCGGCGCAGTAGCCGGTGGTGTGGGTGATGCTGCCGACCACCCCGGCCGGCCAGACCGGCGCGCGGTCGGCGGCGGCCGGAACGGCGGCCGGTGGCAGGCCGAGGCCGGCCATCGCCCGGCGGGCGCAGACCCGCCCGGCGGTGAAGTCCCGCCGGCGGGTCTGAACCGCCCGCTCGCCCAGGCAGGCCTGCTCGGCGGCGAGCAGTTCCCCGACCCAGTCGTCCGGGTCGGCGACGGCCACCGCCACCGTCGCGGGCAGCAGGTCACGCATTGCCGGCTACCGGTCGGTAGATAGGGACGCGCTGCGCCGACTTCGGGTCGACCGTCAACTTTCCGACTGCCACGAGGGGAGAACGTACCGGAAGGATGTAACACCGGAGGGACGCGCAGCGCTCGCACTGATGGCACCGGGGGGCCACCATCAGCCGCTGACCGGGGCTCGGCAACCGCCAGTCCTGCGGACATCTGGAGAGGACGTGCGATGACCGATGGTGCGGAACGGCCGGGAGGACGGGCTGACGATCACGCCCCGACAACCCCCGGCTGGAGCTGCGGCTCCTGCGGCGAAGAGTGGCCGTGCGCGACGAAGCGCAGCCGGCTGCTGGCCGAATACGGGGGTGACCGGGCGATGCTCAGCGTCTACCTGGGCTCCTGTCTCGCCGCCGCCACGGAGGACCTGCGCGCCGCCCCGGTGATGTCCCTCCAGGATCGGTTCATCGGCTGGCTGCCGCGCGGCTCGCGACGCGCCTGAGCCCGCCGGTGGCCCCGCCGCCGGGCGGGGCCACCGGGGGTCGGGCTCGTTCAGCCGCGCCGGGGTCGCCGGGTCAGGGCGAAGCCGACGACGCCGGCTACCGCGGCCAGCACACCGCCGATGCCGGTCCAGACCCAGCGCGAGCCGAGATCCGGCAGCCAGTCCGCCGGTGAGTCAGCCTCGTCGTCGGCCTCCGCGTCGGCCGCCGGTACGGCGGTGAGCACCGTGCCCGCCTTGGTGTTCGGCACCAGCGGCGCGGCCAACTCGCCGTCGTCGGCCGAGGCGCCCCGGTCGGCGACGGTGCCGACCAGCAGGTCGACGTCGATCGGCGCGCCCAGGTCCGGTTCCGGCAGGTCCACCACGGAGAGCCGGATGACGTACGTGCCGGGCAGCGGATCGGCCGACCACGGCTCCGCCCAGGGCCGCACCTCGCGCAGCGTGCAGCCCAGCGCCACGCTCGACGCCCGCGCGTCCACCGTCGGGGTCTGCGCCCCGGCGGTGCACGCCTGCCGCCGGCGCAACCCGTCGAAGACGTCGACGGTCCAGGTGGAATCACCGCCGCGTGCCTTCGGGAAGGTGACGGTGGCGCTGATCTCCTGCACCTGCCCGGCCGTTGCCGGGAAGGACCAGTAGAGGTGGTCGCCGACCGAGGCGTCCACCCGCACCGGTTGCCCGGCGGTGATCGGCGTGGCGGTCAGGAACGACGTGCCGGCCCGGGTCACCGGCGTGGCGCCCGGCGAGGGGGTGGGGGCGGCGACGGCCGCCGCGGGCAGCAGCGCGGACCCGCCGGCGGCGAGGACCGCCGCCAGCGACCGGAACAGTGCGGTACGCATCAGTTCTCCCTCCAGGTGGCGACCCACCAGCGGGTGAGCAGGCCGGCGAGCAGTCCGGTGAGCAGGCCGGCCACGGTGAGCAGGGCGAGCAGCGCCCAGCCCCGGCCGAGGTCGGGCCCGTCCGGCGCGGGCGCGGCGGCGACCACGTCGACGGTCAGCTCGACCGGCATGCCGGGCGTCGCCGCGGTGCCTGGGCGCGGGGCGAAGGAGTTGCTCACCACCAGGCAGACGGTGGTGGGCTCGATGGCCGCTGCCGCGGTCTCCTCGGCCTCGACGGCGTCCTCGTCGTCGGCGCTGGCCGACCAGCGCAGCCCGGCGGAGAGCACGTCGGCGCGCCCGCTGCCGGCGTCCGCGCCACGGACCAGTTCCCGGCCGTCCGCCGCGGTGGCCCGCAGCAGCACCCCGTAGTCCCGGTTCACCGGCCGGTCCAGAGCCATGCTCACCGACGCGCGCAGCTCCTGCCCGGGGCGCACCGGCACCCGGTAGTAACGGTGCTCGGAGAACGCCTCCCGGTCGGCGTAGACGCCGGGGGCCAGCAGTGGCGCCGAGTCGCAGGCGTTCGCGCCGCCGACCACGGTCGGGGCCCGGGTGTGCGTGTCACCGGCACGCTCGACGAGTTGCTTGATCCGGTCGGTCAGCTCCTCGGCGCTCTGCGCCGCGGTGTAGGTGCCGCCGGTCGCGCCGGCGATGCAGAGCAGCTGCCGACGGACTTTCTCGTCGGGGGCCAGGCCGAGCGTGTCGACCACCAGGCTGGTGCCCTGGGCGGCCAGCTCGCGGGCCACCTCGCACGGGTCCGGCGGGGCGCAGGTGTCCTCCCCGTCGGTGATCAGCACGATCCGTCGGGTGGTGGCGCCGGTGCCCAGGTCCTGCGCGGCGGAGCGCAGCGCGAGGCCGACCGGCGTGAACCCGGTCGGTCGTAGCGTCGCCACCGCCGCCTTGGCGCGCGCACGGTCCACCGGCCCGACGGGCACGATCTGCTGGGTGTCCTGGCAGCCGACCTTCTTGTCCTTGCCCCGGTAGGTCGCGCCGAGCACCCGGATGCCGAGCTGTGTCTCGGCGGGCAGCGCGTCCACGACCTCGTTGAACGCCTGCTGGGCGACTGGGATTCGGCTATGCCCGTCGATGTCCGCGGCCCGCATCGAGCCGCTGACGTCGAGCACCAGCTCGACCCGGGGCGGCTCGGCCGCCGGCTCCTCGTCGGCCGCCGCCGGGACCGGCCCGGTCAGCGCGGTGGTCGCCAGCAGTCCGAGAAGGACGGCCGCCGATCGTCTGAAGTTGATCACGGCCCGCAGTGTAGTTAGATCCACTTTGGATGATCATTTGGGTGGTGGTTGGTGACCGCCGGGCACCGGTCCGGCGGGCGCCGGACGTGGGCGCGGCGAGCGGGGTCGCGCGGCCTCGGGCCTGCTCGTTCGGGGCGCTGAGTCCACGCCGGGTCACCCTCGGTCAACGGCCGGAGGGGAGGCGTCGGCCCGGCCCGCATCCGTCGGAAATCTGACCCAAGTCGACCCGTTGTGCCGGTGGTGCGCGGTGGTTAAGCTGCTCATGCGCGCCCCAATCGCCCGCTTCCCCCGTGGCAGGCGATCGGGGCGCGCATCTTTGTAGAACGGGCCCGCACGCCGAAGCGTGCGGGCCCGTTTCCGTCGCGCTGAGCGGCGCGTCGCCTGCCGATGCTTATATCCAGCGCCCGTCCAGCCACATGCGGGACAGCCAGTCCGAGTACGGGATCAGCCGACCCACGAAGATCGGATAGAAGTACGCGAAGCAGAGCGCCACCAGCAGCACGTACGCGCCGGCCGCGATGCTGCCCACCAACCGGCGTTCGTAGCCCGGGTCGCCGGGCACCAGTGGCGCCACCTCGCCGACGTCACCCCCGGCCGGGGCGATCAGCGCACCCAGCACGTAGACGACGGCCAGCACCAGGAAGGGCAGCGCGGGTGCGGCGTAGAACGAGAACATCGTCCGGCCGTCGAGGGCGAACACGAACCAGGGCAGCAGCCCGGCCGCCACGCTGAGCAGGAGCGCTCCGGCCCGCCAGTCGCGGCGAGCCACACCCAGCCAGACCAGCGCCACCAGGGCGGGCAGGAACGACCACCAGAGCAGCGGGGTGCCGAGCAGCAGGATCTCCGAGGCGCAGGACGGCGCGCCACAGGCGCCATCGCCGGACCAGTGGAACGCCACCGGACGGCCGAGCAGAAGCCACTGCCAGGGCCACGACTGGTATTTGTGCGGGGTGTCCAGCCCGGTGTGGAAGCCGAATGCCGCCCGGTGGTACTCGAAGAGGTTGATCAGCGGACCGATCACCGGGGTGTCGCTGAGCGGGGCGTTCGGATAGGACGACGCGAGCCGGTAGTAGCCGTCGTCGCTGAGCAGCCAGCCCGACCAGGTGGCCAGGTAGGTGCCCACCATCAGCACGCCGGCCAGCACCAGCCAGGGCAGCTCGTCGAGCAGGGTGTCCCGCCAGGGCCGGCGGACCCCGGCCGAGCGGCGGACGCCGACCTCCCAGAGGAGCACCAGCAGCGCGAAGGCCGGCACGAAGTAGAGCGCGCTCCACTTCACCGCGCAGGCGCAGCCGAGCAGCACCCCGGCGGCGAGCCGCCACCACGGCCAGGTGCGCCAGCCGGTCGGCGGCCGGCCGGCGCGGCCGGGCAGGGACGGGTCGAGCCCGTCGTCGAGCGCCCGCGCCCAGCGCCGGCGGCGGGCGTCGCGGTCGAGCACCAGCGCGCCGAACGCGGCCAGCACGAAGAAGAGCAGGAAGATGTCGAGCAGCGCCGCGCGGGACAGCACCAGGTGGAAGCCGTCCAGAGCGAGCAGCAGGCCGGCCGCGCAGCCCAGCACCGTCGAGCGGAACATCCGCCGCCCGATGCGGACCAGCAGCAGCACCGACAGCGTGCCGACCACGGCCGCCGAGAACCGCCAGCCGAACTCCGGGGCGGTGGTCATCAGGTGCCCGGGGACGGAGACCTTCGACTCGACGTCCTGATAGCCGAAGGCCCACTCGCCGAGGCCGATCAGCCACTTGCCCAGCGGGGGGTGCACCACGTACGACGGGGCGTTGTCCTTGTAGTTCCACTCGACGCCGCGGCTGATCAGCCCGTAGGCGTCCTTGGCGTAGTACGTCTCGTCGAAGATCTTGCCCTTCGGGCTGGACAGGCCGACGAAGCGCAGGATCGCCGCGATGGCCACCACGACGGCGGTGGCCAGCCACGAGAAGCGGTCCAGCCGGGTGTCGACGGTGGTGAACCGTCGGCGGACCCCGCCGGACACCGCGCCACCGCCGGCGGGGGGCGACGCGGACTCCTGGTCGGGGCTCTGGTCGCTCGTCACGTCGACCATCTTTGCCGGGTCGGCGCTCGGGCTCTGCGCTGTCGACGCACTCGTCACCCGGCGATCGTAGGCTGCCAACGTGTCCGGTGGCGTCCGTCGTCCCTGATACCGGTATCCGCTGTCAACGAAGGAGACGATCCTGTGGGTGAAATGTCCGAAGCTGGGCGCCTGATCCTGCTCGGCGCCCCGCTCGGCAACCCCGCCGACGCCTCGGCCCGGTTCCGGGAGGTGCTGACCAGCGCCGACGTGGTGGCCGCCGAGGACACTCGCCGGCTCACCCGGCTGGCCCGCGACCTCGACATCACCGTCGGCGGCCGGATCGTCTCCTACTTCGAGGGCAACGAGGAGCGACGTACCCCCGAGCTGGTCGAAGTCATCCTCGGCGGGTACGTGGTGGCGCTGGTGACCGACGGCGGGATGCCGAGCGTCTCCGACCCCGGCTACCGGCTGGTCCGGGCCGCACTGGACGTCGGGGCGCCGGTCAGCGTCGCGCCCGGGCCGAGTGCGGTGACCACCGCGTTGGCCGTCTCCGGGCTGCCCTGCGACCGGTTCTGCTTCGAGGGCTTTCTTCCCCGTACTCCCGGCGCCCGTCGATCCCGGCTGCGCGCCCTCGCCGCCGAGGAGCGCACCCTCGTCTTCTTCGAGGCGCCGCACCGGATCGGAGCGGCGCTCGCCGACCTGGCCGAGACGTTCGGGGCGGATCGGCCGGCGGCGCTCTGCCGGGAGCTCACCAAGACCTACGAGGAGGTCCTGCGCCGCCCGCTCGGCGAGCTGGCCCGGTGGGCCGCTGAGGGAGATCCGCGCGGGGAGATCACCCTGGTGGTGGCCGGGGCGCCGGTGACCGCCGCGGAACGCCCCGACGACGACACCCTGCGCGCGGCGGTCGCCGAGCGGGAGGCGGCCGGCCGGTCACGCCGCGACGCCATCACCGACGTCGCCACCGAGTACGCCCTGCGCCGCCGCGACGTCTACACCATCGTGCACAGCTGACCCACGTTCGCGGCGCGCCGGACCGGGTTCACCGGGTGGTCGGTCCCGCACGCGGGAGTTCACCGGGCGGACGGGTCACCACGCGGCGGCGAGGAAACCGAGAGTGATCAGCGCCGGGCCGGCGACGGCGACCGCGACCGCCCAGCGGCGGTTCCGTCGGCCCGGCAGCCGCGTCGCTCCGGTCCACCGGGCGATACCGGCGGCGCAGCCGAGCACCACCAGCAGGCCGGGCAGCCAGAGGAGGTGCCGGGCCACGCCGGTGTCGACGTACGCGGTGCCGCCGTCGGGGCCGGCCATCCGCGCCGGCAGCGCCGTCCCGGGGACGTCTCGGCCGGCGGGTACGCCGCCGACCCGTACCCCGTGTGCCAGGAACCGCCCGTCGTGCGCCGTGAAGATTCCCCGGCAGCGCTGGGTGAGCCCGCCGCCGGTGCAGTCGTCGATCACCACCGTGCCGACCCGGGCATGCCCGACCGCGAGCCAGAACGGGCCGGCGCTGACCCAGGCGAAGAAGGCCGCGACCAGGCTCAGCAGCACCAGCACCAGCACCGCGAGCCCGGGCAGCGGGTCCGGGGGTGGAGTGGTGCGGGTCGGTGCCCGGCGCCGGGCCGCCCCGGAGGCCCGGTCCCGCTCCGGTGCGGGATCGTCCCGGACAGGGGTGCCGTCCCAGTGCACCTGCTCGATCGGCGCCCAGTAGGTGCCGTCGTCACCATCCGGCGGCGTGTCGCGGTCGGTCCGGCGGGCGCCCCGGTGCCAGCGGCTGTGCTGCCGGACCGGCACCCGGCGCGGCACCGCGTCCACCGGGGCCCCGGTGGTCGGCTCCAGCTCGACGGCCGCCGCGGGCTCCCCGCCGGCCGGTGCCCTGCCGCCGGACGGGTCCACCGGCGTGGGACGAGCCGGGGTGGGTGCCCGCGCGGCCGGCGTGGGACGGCCCGGAGCCGGCGCGGCCGGCGTCGGACGGTCCGGAGTCGCGGCGATCCCCGCCGTGCCGTCCGGCTTCGGCGTGGCTGTCCGCCCCGCCGGCGTGGGCCGCTGCCTGCCGGGCCAGCCGGCGGCGGGGGCCGGTGAAGCGGTGGCGCCGGGCACCAGCCGGGGCTGGGGCGCGACCGTTCCACCACGCGCCCCGCCGGGCTCGGGGCTGGGGTCGTCGCCGATCGTCGGCCCGGTGGGACGGTCATCGTGGTCCCGGGCCGCTCGTGTGCCAGTCACGACGTTCATTGCACACCGGTGCCGGAGTCGGATCGGGCAGGCTGAGCGCGTGTCGACACAAATCGGACCAACGGGCGGGGTGCCCGGACCGGTCCGCCGACCCCGCACCCCCCATTGGTTCGCGGGCGTCCCGGAGAGGTCACTAGGCTTGCTGCTCATGAGTCACGTTCTCGCGGCAGTGGCCTGGCCGTACGCCAACGGCCCACGCCACATCGGCCACGTTTCCGGTTTCGGCGTTCCCTCCGACGTCTTCGCCCGGTACATGCGGATGGCCGGCCACGACGTGCTCATGGTCTCGGGCACCGACGAACACGGCACCCCCATCCAGGTGCAGGCCGACGCCGACGGGGTCACCCCGCGCGAGCTGGCCGACCGGTACAACAGGGTGATCGTCGAGGACCTGCACGGCCTGGGGCTCTCCTACGACCTGTTCACCCGCACCACCACCCGCAACCACTACGCGGTGGTGCAGGAGCTGTTCGAGGGGATGTACCGCAACGGCTACATCGTGCCGAAGACCACCATGGGCGCGATCTCCCCGTCCACCGGGCGCACCCTGCCCGACCGGTACATCGAGGGCACCTGCCCGATCTGCGGGTACGACAGCGCCCGCGGTGACCAGTGCGACAACTGCGGCAACCAGCTCGACCCGATCGACCTGATCGACCCGAAGTCGCGGATCAACGGGGAAACTCCGAAGTTCGTCGAGACCGAGCACTTCTTCCTGGACCTGCCCGCGCTGGCCGACGTCCTGCGGCAGTGGCTGGACACCCGGGAGGGGTGGCGGCCCAACGTGCTGCGGTTCTCCCGCAACCTGCTCGACGACCTCCAGCCGCGGGCGATCACCCGGGACCTGGAGTGGGGCGTACCGATCCCGTTGGACGGCTGGCGGGACCGGCCGGACAAGCGGATCTACGTCTGGTTCGACGCGGTGATCGGCTACCTGTCCGCCTCGATCGAGTGGGCCCGCCGCACCGGCGATCCCGAGGCGTGGCGGAAGTGGTGGTCCGCCGACGGGGAGGGCAAGGACGCCCGGTCCTACTACTTCATGGGCAAGGACAACATCGTCTTCCACTCGGTGATCTGGCCGGCGCTGCTCTCCGGATACTCCGGCGAGGGCTCCCGCGACGGTGAGCCGGGCGAGCTGGGCCAGCTCAACCTGCCCACCGAGGTGGTCTCCAGCGAGTACCTGACCATGGAGGGGCGCAAGTTCTCCTCGTCCCGCAAGGTGGTCATCTACGTCCGGGACTTCCTGGAGCGCTACGACGCCGACGCGCTGCGCTACTTCATCGCCGCCGCCGGCCCGGAGAGCAACGACACCGACTTCACCTGGGCGGAGTTCCTTCGCCGCAACAACGACGAGCTGGTCGCCGGCTGGGGAAACCTGGTCAACCGGTGCGTCTCGATGGCGGCGAAGAACTTCGGCGCCATCCCGCCGGTCGACCCGGCCGGCCTCACCGAGGCCGACGAGGCACTGCTCGCGGTGGCCCGCGCCGGCTTCACCACGGTCGGCGACCTGATCAGCCGGCACCGGCAGAAGCAGGCGATCGGTGAGGCCATGAAGGTGGTCGCCGAAGCCAACAAGTACCTGTCCGAGCAGGCGCCGTGGAAGCTCAAGGCCGAGACGGACAAGCCCCGCATGGGCACCATCCTGCACGTCGCCCTTCAGGTGATCAGCGACGCCAACACGCTGCTCACCCCGTTCCTGCCGCACTCCGCACAGCAGGTGCACGAGCTGCTCGGCCGCACCGGCGTGCACGCGCCGATGCCCGTCATCGAGCAGGTCGACGACCTGGACGGCGGGCCGGCGTACCCGGTGCTGACCGGGGACTACACGGTCGGCGCGCGCTGGGAGTCGGTGCCGCTGGAGGCCGGCCGTCCGCTGGCCGCGCCGAAGCCCGTGTTCCGCAAGCTCGACCCGTCGATCGTCGACGAGGAGCTGGCCCGGCTGGCCGGCTGAGCGCAGGACGTCGCCGTACGGCGGCACGACGCCCACCCGGGCGCCGTGCCGCCGCTGGGCTTTACAGCGCGTACCGGGTGTCCATCACCTGATCGTCGGTCACCTCGGCGACCGGCGCCCAGGTCTCGTAGACGCCACGATCGTGGCACTGCGCCCCGGTCGTGAGCACCGTGTCCGGATCCGGCTGACGCAGCCGCAGCCGCAGCCAACCGGCCTCCTCCCGCAGCACCAGGCAGGGCACGCCCCGCCACCGGGCGAACCGGATCCGGCGGGCCACCGCCTCCACCGGGTAGCGGGCCGCCCGGGTCATCGCCAGCACCCGGAACCCGCCGGGCAGGTCCGCCACCGCCTCGTACTCGCCGTCGCCGTGCACGCCGACCAGCTGGGTGGAGCGCGGCGCGTCCCCGGTCGGCACGTACTCCTGGTCCGGGGAGAGACCCGGCACCGCGGCCAGCAGGTGCCGCCACTGCGGGCCCACCATCCGCAGCCACCCGCGCTGCTCGGCCTGATAGGTGTAGAGCACCACCTCCACCCCCTCCGCCGGGTAGGCGAGCAGGGCGGCGTTCGCGGGCATCGGCAGGTCGGCGAAGTCCCGGGTGATGAACTCCGGAATGAGCTGGGCGTTGCTCGGCACGAACCCGGTACCCAGCACCGGTGGGCCCAGCCGGTCCCGGGGCGCCAGCGCGGTCAGACCGTGGTGCGCCTCGCCGACCGGCACGTCGTAGTCACCTGGGTCGGCGGCCCGCCAGCGCAGGGCGTACGCCACATCCAGGCCGTCCCTGCCGACCTCGCCGTCGGTGCGTAGCACCGTGGTCGCCGCCGGCGTACGCAGGTGTGCCACGTCGTGCTCCCGGTAGCAGAAGCCGTGCGGCAACCACCCTCGCACGTACCCGGCGAGCTGTCGGGGGGAGAGCACCTTCACCATCCGGGTGCCCCGCCGGACCACCGCCGACGCGCGTGCCGCTGCCACCATCGCGTCACCCGCCGCGGCCGGCTGCTGGCTGAGCTGGTGCAGCTGCGCCCACCCCCGCTCCCGATGTGCCGGCAGCATCAGCGGCGTGTCCGGCTCCTCGGCCGGCTCCACCGCCCCGTGCACCGCCGTCACCTCGGTGACGTGCACGAACCGGTGCCACGGCAGGGCGCTGCCGGGTCGGGGAGCCCACTCGAAACCGGGCACCTCGTCGGCGCTGAACAGCTCGTACGCGGCGCCGCGGGCGATCTCCTCGGCCGGGTAGACGCCGCCGCCGAACGCCACGCGCAGCCCGGTACGTTCGCTGGCGGCGTCGCTGGCCTGGGGAGTGACGCTCATGCCGTCACCTCCCTCCACTCGGTGAGATGCGGGCCGTCACGCTGTCGCGTCGGTCCGGTGACGCACTCAGTCCGCCCACGCGGCGACGGTAGAGTCGCGCGGCGTAGGCGAGGTGAACGTCGGGTGGCGGGCGGATGGACAGCCCCGGTGTGTGATGCTGTCGCTGATGAGCGAGCCTGCTGAAACCCGCCGAGAGCGTGCCGCACGGCGGGCCGGAGAGTTCCCGCCCGCCCCCGAGCCGCTACCCCGGCCGGTGCTGGACAGCCACACCCACCTGGACATCACCGTCAGCGAGGCCGGCGTACCCGGCGGCGGGCCGGCCGACGACCCGGTCGCCGTGGCGATCTCGCTGGCCGCGAAGGTCGGCGTGGACCGGCTGGTTCAGGTGGGGGTGGACGTGGCCTCCTCCAGGTGGGGCGTGGAGATCGCCGACCGGCATCCCGCCGTGCTGGCCACGGTGGCCCTGCACCCCAACGAGGCGCCCCGGCTGGGCGACCTCGACGAGGCGCTGCGGGAGATCGAGTCACTCGCCGCCCGCGACCGGGTCCGGGGGATCGGCGAGACCGGGATGGACTTCTTCCGCACCGGCGACGAGGGGCGTGCCACGCAGGAGGAGAGCTTCCGGGCGCACATCGCGATCGCCAAGCGGTACGGCCGGGCGTTGGTGATCCACGATCGGGACGCGCACGCCGACGTGCTGCGGATCCTCGACGACGAGGGCGCTCCGGACACCGTGGTGCTGCACTGCTTCTCCGGTGACGCCGACTTCGCCCGCGAGTGCGTCCGCCGCGGGTACGTGCTCAGCTTCGCCGGCACCGTCACCTTCGGCAGCGCCGCCGCGCTGCGCGAGGCCGCCGCGCTCACCCCCGTGGACCAGATCCTGGTGGAGACCGACGCCCCCTACCTCACCCCGACGCCGCACCGCGGCCGGCCGAACGCCTCGTACCTGATCCCGCTCACCGTCCGCTCGCTCGCCGCGACCACCGGCACCGACCTGGACGAGCTGTGCGCGGCCATCTCCGCCACCGGCGACCGCGTCTTCGGCCCGTGGTGAGCCCGGCCCCATCGCACGCCCGGACGTTAGGAAGGGCACCTTGCAATCGCCTGGTGTTGTACAAGGGGCCCTTCCTAACGGCGGGGTGCGGGCGCATACGCTGCCAGCCATGACCGGACTCCTCGGCCCGGCGGAGATCCGGGAACTCGCCGCCCGGCTGGGCGTCGCGCCCACCAAGAAGCTGGGCCAGAACTTCGTGCACGACCCGAACACCGTGCGCCGGATCGTCACCGCCGCCGGCCTGACCCCCGACGACGTGGCCCTGGAGGTCGGCCCAGGGCTCGGCTCGCTCACCCTCGGGCTGCTGCCAGTCGCCGGGCACGTGCACGCCGTGGAGATCGACCCGGTGCTCGCCGGCGCGCTGCCGGAGACCGCCACCCGGCACGCCGGCGCGGACGCCGGCCGGCTCACCGTGCACCGCGCCGACGCGCTGCGCGTCGACGCCGCCGAGCTGGCCGACCCGCCGCCGACCGCGCTGGTGGCCAACCTGCCCTACAACGTGGCCGTGCCCGTGGTGCTGCACCTGCTCGCCGAGCTGCCCAGCCTGCGCAAGGGCCTGGTGATGGTGCAGAAGGAGGTCGCCGACCGGCTGGTCGCCGGCCCCGGTTCCAAGGTGTACGGCATCCCGTCGGTGAAGCTCGCCTGGTACGCCCAGGCGCGAGGCGCCGGCCGGGTGCCGCCGAACGTCTTCTGGCCGGTGCCCAACGTCGACTCCGGCCTGGTCGCCTTCACCCGCCGCGAGCCACCCCGAGCCGACGTACCCCGGGAACGGGTCTTCGCCGTTGTGGACGCCGCGTTCGCGCAGCGCCGAAAGACCCTGCGCGCCGCGTTGGCCGGCTGGGCCGGCGGCGCCGACCGGGCGGCCGCCACGCTCACCGCGGCCGGCGTCGACCCCGGCGCCCGGGGGGAGTCGCTGACCGTCGAGCAGTTCGCCGCCATCGCCGCGTCGGCTCCGGTCGGTACGCCGGCCGCGAAGTAGGCTGACGCCGTGCCCGCCGAGGAGGCGTACGGGTGAATGCCGACCACGCCGAGGAGCTGATCGTGATCAAGTCGTTCGACATCCGCCTGGCCGTTCGGGACATCGCCCCGTGACCGAGGCCTGGCGACCGGACGAGGACGACGAGCGCCGCGGGGCCATCGGACCGGTGAAGGTCCGGGTGCCCGCCAAGGTCAACCTGCACCTCGGGGTGGGCCCGCTGCGCCGCGACGGCTACCACGAGCTGAACACCGTCTACCACGCGATCTCCATCTACGACGAGCTGACCGCCCGTCGGGGCGACACGCTCGCCCTGACCATGGAGGGCGAAGGCACCGGCGAGCTGGCGCTGGACGACACCAACCTGGTGATCCGCGCCGCGCACGCCCTGGCCGGGTACGCCGGGGTCCTGCCGCACGCCCGGCTGCACCTGCGCAAGCAGATCCCCCTCGCCGGCGGGCTGGCCGGCGGCAGCGCCGACGCCGCCGCCGCGCTGGTGGCCTGCGACGCGCTCTGGGGCACCGGGCTGTCCCGTGACGAGCTGGCCGGGATCGCCGCCGACCTCGGCTCCGACGTGCCGTTCCTGATCTACGGTGGCACCGCGCTGGGGACCGGCCGGGGTGAGGCGGTCAGCCCCGTGCTGGTCCGCCCCACCTCCTGGCACTGGGTCGTGGCCATCGCCGACGGCGGCCTGTCCACCCCGGCCGCCTACCGCGAGTTGGACCGGCTCCGCGACGCCGGCACCGCCGGCGCCCCGCTGGGCAGCACCGACGCGCTGCTGGGCGCGCTGCGTCAGCGCGACCCCCGGGTGCTCGCGCGCACGCTCGGCAACGACCTCCAGGACGCGGCGCTGGCCATGCGCCCGGCGCTGGCCGACACCCTCAAGGCCGGCGAGGCGGCCGGTGCGCTCGCCGGCATCGTCTCCGGCTCCGGCCCGACCTGTGTCTTCCTCGCCGCCGACGCGGCCGACGCTGAGCGGATCGCCGCCGAGCTGACCGCCGTGGGCGTGTGCCGGGAGGCGCGGGTCGCGCACGGCCCGGTCGCGGGCGCCCGCGTCGGCTGACGTCCCGTCCCTCCCGCGCTGCGGGCGCGCGGCGCGGGAGGCTGGGGTGTCCGCGTACCCTTGTGGGAGGCGTCCAGGTGCCCGCCGGCACCGGGACGCCTTGATCATGAAGGGTGGAACGTGGCGAACATCGTCAATCTGGACCGGGTGTCCAAGGGGTACGGCGCCGCGGGGCGGCTGCTCACGGACGTCTCGCTCGGTCTGGACGACGCCGACCGGATCGGCGTGGTCGGCCTCAACGGCGCCGGCAAGTCCACCCTGCTGCGGCTGCTCACCAAGCAGGAGGATCCCGACGACGGCCGGGTCACCCACCGCCGCGACCTGCGGGTGCTCTGGCTGCCGCAGCAGCTCACCCTCGCCCCCGAAGCCACCGTCCGGGACGTCGTGCTCGGCACCGCCTGGCTCGCCGAGGGCATGGGCGCCGAGCACGAGTGGGCCGGTGACGCCGGGGTGCGCGCCATCCTCGATGGCCTCGGCATGCCGCACCTCGGCCTCGACCAGCCGGTCGGCCCGATGTCCGGCGGCGAACGGCGCCGGGTGGCGCTCGCCGCGCTGCTCGTGCGCGACTCCGACCTGCTGATCCTCGACGAGCCCACGAACCACCTCGACGTGGGCGGTGTCGACTGGTTGGCCCGGCACCTGGTCGGTCGCAAGGGTGCCCTGGTCGTGGTCACCCACGACCGGTGGTTCCTGGACGCGGTCTGCACCACCACCTGGGAGGTCGCCGACCAGACCGTCCGCGCCTACGAGGGCGGCTTCGCCGCCTGGATCCTGGCCCGCGCCGAGCGCGAGCGCGTCGCCGCCGCCACCGAGGCCCGCCGCCAGAACCTGCTTCGCAAGGAGATCGCCTGGCTGCGCCGCGGCCCGCCGGCGCGTACCTCGAAGCCCCAGTTCCGCATCGACGCCGCGAACGCCCTGATCGCCGACGTGCCGCCGGCGCGCGACACCATGTCGCTGCAGCGGATGGCCACCTCCCGGCTCGGCAAGCAGGTCTACGACCTGGAGAACGTCGAGCTGCACGCCGGCCCCAAGGAGATCCTGCGGGACGTCACCTGGCTGGTCGGGCCCGGCGACCGGATCGCGATCCTCGGCGCCAACGGCGCCGGCAAGACCACGTTGCTGCGGATGCTCGCCGGCATCACCCGCCCCGACGGTGGCCGGCTCGGCACCGGTACCACCGTGCGGCCGGCTTTCCTCTCCCAGGAGCTCGCCGAGCTGCCCGGGCACCTGCGCGTGCTCGAAGCCGTCGAGGAGGTCGCCCGCCGGGTCCAGCTCGGCGACCGGGAGGTCTCCGCCGCCCAGCTCGCCGAGGTCTTCGGCTTCGACGACCGACGGCTCTGGACCCCGGTCAGCGACCTCTCGGGCGGGGAACGCCGCCGGCTGCAGATGCTGCGGCTGCTCGCCGGGGAGCCCAACGTGCTGCTCTTCGACGAGCCCACCAACGACCTGGACACCGACACCCTGGCCGCCCTGGAGGACCTGCTCGACTCCTGGCCCGGCACGATCATCGTGGCCAGCCACGACCGCTACCTCATCGAACGGGTCACCGACACGGCGTACGGGATGTTCGGTGACGGCCGGCTGGTGCACCTGCCCGGCGGCGTCGACGAGTACCTCGCCCGGACCGCCGAGCGAGCCGGGCCCTCCCGGGCTGGCGCCACCCCGGGCGCCGGCCCGGCCGCCGTGCCGACCGGCACCGGCGCGACGGGCATGTCCGCCGCCGAGGTCCGACAGGCCCGCAAGGAGTTGACCCGGCTGGAACGCCAGCTCGGCAAGCTCGACCAGCGCGAGGCCACGCTGCTCGGCCAGCTCGCCGCCGACGCCACCGACTACGCCCGGGTCGCCGAATTGGACACCCAGCTCAAGGATCTGCGCGCCGAGCGGGAGCGGATCGAGGAGACCTGGATGACGCTCGCCGAGGACCTGCCCGAGACCTGATCCGGGCGGGGCGCGCCGCCCGGGGGCCGTGTGCGGCGTCACATCTCCGCGTGCGGGACAATCGTCCACGACACCTCACCCCACGGCGTTGGAGACTCAGATGGCCCACACCCCCGTCAACCACCCCGCGCGGCCGATCTACCGGGCGATCGGCGGGCTGACCGGTCTTTACCTGGTGGTCTTCGGTGTGCTCGGCATCATCGCGAGCGCCGGCAACGAGATTTTCGCGCAGGACGACACCAAGGTCCTCGGCCAGGGCACCAACATCGGCTTCTCGCTGCTCAGCGTGCTGCTCGGGCTCCTCGTGCTGGCCGGCACCGCACTCGGCCGCAACATCGACGTGGCGATCAACCAGTGGCTGGCGTACGCCCTGATGGTGATCAGCCTGGGCGGCCTCGCGTTCATCCGGACCGACGCCAACTTCCTCAACTTCAGCATCACCACCGTGGTCGTGGTGATGGCGGCGGCCCTGGTGCTGCTGATGGTCGGCATGTACGGCAAGGTCGGCACGGACGACGAGGCGGAGGCGTTCCAGAAGGCTCGCCTGGTGCTCTGAGTTCTTGCTGGTTGCGGTGGTGGGTTTCGCCGGAGCCCGAGCTGCTCCGGGCGGTCAGGCTTGATCCCTGCGCAGCTCGGGCTCCGGCGAAAACCTGACTTGGTCCGGCCTGCGGCGAACCCTCCGCCTTTGTGGTTCTCCGGACAGCCCCCTCTGCCTCAGGTGACAATCCTCCTGAAATGGTTTTTCTCGGGGTGGATGGGGATCAGGGCATGGCGCACTTTCCGGTGAACCATCCGGCACGGCCGCTTTACCGGGTCCTCGCCGGCCTGATCGGCGTCTACATCCTGGTCTTCGGCGTCTGGGGCGTCGCCCAGACGCTCGGGGATCCGCTCTTCAACCGGGGCAGCCACTGGGTGCTCGGGCTGCGCACCAACCTGGCCTTCTCGCTCGCCTCAGTGGTCTTCGGAGTCGTTCTGATCATCGGGGCGTCCCGGCGCACCAACCTCGGCCACTACATGAACCTCACGGCCGGCGTGGTGTTCCTGGTGACCAGCATCCTGATGATGTCCGTGCTGCAGACCGACGCGAACTTCCTCAACTTCTCGATGTCGACCGTGGTCGTGTCGATGCTGTTCGGCCTGATCCTTCTCGGCACCGGCCTGTACGACAAGGTCGGCCCCGAGGACCACGCCGAGGCGGAACGTCGCAACCGCAGTCACCCGGTGGCCGAGGTGCACACCCGCCGCTGACCGTGGTCAGCGTCGGCGGGCGGTGATCAGCGTCGGCTTCGCCTCCAGGTGGGACAACCCGTTCCACGCCAGGTTGACCAGGTGTGCCGCCACCGTCTCCTTGCGTGGCTTGCGCACCTCCAGCCACCAGCGGCCGGTCAGCGCCACCATGCCCACCAGCGACTGCGAGTACAACTCCGCCAGCTTCGGGTCGTACCCGCGGCTCTTGAACTCGGCGCCCAGGATGTGCTCGACCTGGTGTGCCACGTCGTTCATCACGCTGATGAAGTTGCCCGTCGCGGACATCACCGGCGATTCGCGGACCAGCACCCGGAACCCGCTGGTCTCCTCCTCGATGTAGCCCAGCAGGGCCATCGCCGCCTGCTCGAGCAACTCCCGCGGGTGCCCGGCGGTCAAGGCCGTGGTGATCCGGTCGAGCAGTGCCCGGACCTCCCGGTCCACCACCACCGCGTAGAGCCCTTCCTTGCCGCCGAAGTGCTCGTACACCACCGGCTTGGAGACCTTGGCGCGGGCCGCCACCTCCTCGATGGAGGTGGCGTCGAAACCGCGCTCGGCGAAGAGTTGCCGGCCGGTCGCGATCAACTGCTCCCGCCGCTGGGCCGCTGACATGCGGACCCGGGAGGTGGGTTTGGCGGGTGGAGCCGGCGTCGCACGCCGGCCCCCCGCTCCGTCTTTGAGCTCAGGCATGTCGCCGCCTCGCTGGCGCTCGGTCACGCCCTGCCGTGGGATGATGCCTCCGCTGTGCCCGTTCACGTCGTCGCCTCACTGGCGGGCGGTCCGACCGCCCAGCCGCGCCGTCCGACCGTACCCGGATCGGGCCCGGCTCCCCGGCCGCCGAGCCGTCCGGTCCCCCCGCGTCGCTCGGTCACCCGGCCATCCTGCCAGGCGGCCTCCCGGAGCACCGCCCGCTTTTAGCGGGGTGCGACCGGCTTCACCAGCTTCGCCGCGAGACGCTCCGGCTTCGGCCAGCGCACCTGCGACGCGGCGCCGACCTTCTCGAACAGCCAGATCACCCGGGCGGAGATGTCCACCTGACCACGCAGCACGCCGTGTCGGGCGCTGGTCGGGTCGGCGTGGTGCAGGTTGTGCCAGCTCTCGCCGAACGACAGGATCGCCAGCGGCCAGAAGTTCGACGCCCGGTCGCCCTGGCGCATGGCGAACGGACGCTCGCCGTAGACGTGGCAGACCGAGTTGATCGCCCAGGTGACGTGGTGCAGCAGGCCGATCCGGACCAGCCCGGCCCAGAAGAACGCGGTGAGCGCGCCCTGCCAGGACCAGGTCACCAGGCCGCCGATCAGCGCCGGGCCGAGCAGCGAGATGGCCACCAGCAGCGGGAAGAGTCGGTCCACCCGGCGGATGTCATGGTCGGCCAGCAGGTCGGGGGCGAACCGCTCACGATTGGACAGCTCGCGCCGGAACAACCAGCCAACGTGGGCGTGGAACAGGCCCCGGGTCAGTGCCCAGAGGCTCGTGCCGAAGCGCCACGGCGAGTGCGGGTCGCCCTCCAGGTCGGAGAAGGCGTGGTGCCGTCGGTGGTCGGCCACCCACTGGATGATCTCGCCCTGCACCGCCAACGAACCCGCGACCGCCAACGTCACCCGCAGCCACCGCTTGGCCTTGAACGAGCCGTGCGTGAAGTAGCGGTGGAAGCCGACCGTGATGCCGAGCCCGGAGACCACATACCAGACCAGGCCGATGGCGATGTCGGTCCAGCCCAGCCAGCCGCCCCACGCCACCGGCACGGCGACCAGCAGGGCGACGAAGGGGATCACGACGAAGGCCCAGAGGGCGACCAGGATGCCGGGGGACTGGCTGCCGTCGGTGAGGGGTTTCGGGCCGGGCCCAGCGGTGTTGGGTTCGAGCAGAGCGGTCGACATGGGACCTCGCAGAGGGGATGGAAACGATCACGAAGCTACGCCTACGTCACCGTAACTTACGGCACCGTAGATCGCACGGGGAACTTTCCGAAATCGTGCTGAGGGCCAGGTCAGGGCCCTGATCAGGGCTGCGGGCAGTGGTGCCGTCGGCCCCGTCCCGGCAGGGCCGGCGCGGCGCTGCGGGTCGCGCTGCGCGGTCGGGAGGCATCGAGGCTCGGCGTTGCCGACGACGCCCCCGAGGTGATCCCCCTTCGTCCGGCTCCGCCCGTCCGGGCCGCCGCCGTGTGGGCGTGGCGGAATGAGCGATGGCGTCCGGCGGGCGGGGCGCTAAGGTGTAGCGGCGGGATCCCCATCCCCGGATGTGACGCGCTCGCGTCGCTGATCGGCCGTGGTGTAATTGGCAACACCCGGGTCTTTGGTACCCGTATTTCAGGTTCGAACCCTGGCGGCCGAGCTGCCCCCTAAGTCTGGTTTAGGTTCCAGTGGGGTAAGGCAGAGACGTTCCCGGCGGCGCGGTTAGCATGACCGCGAGAGTGTCCGCCGTCCCGACGGGAGCCACATCGTGCCCCAGCCCCACCTTCGTACCGTCGTCGTGCTCGCCGCCGGTGAGGGCAAGCGGATGAAGTCGACACTGCCCAAGGTGCTGCACCCCCTGCTCGGCCGGACCCTGCTCGGTCACGTGCTGAGCGCGGCCGCGCCGCTGGCCGCGGACCGCACCGTCGTGGTGGTGGGGCACGGCGCCGACCAGGTCCGGGGCCACCTGACCGAGGTCGCCCCGGAGGCCACGCCGGTGCTCCAGGCCGAGCAGCTCGGCACCGGGCACGCCGTCCGCATCGCGCTGGACGCCGTGCCCGAGGGCGCCGGCACGGTCGTGGTGATCAACGGAGACGTGCCGCTGTTGCGGCCGGAGACGGTGGGCGCGCTGGTGTCCGCACACGAGGAGGCCGGCGCGGCGGCCACCGTGCTGGCCGCCGAGGTGCCCGACCCGACCGGGCTCGGGCGGATCGTCCGGGACGCCGACGGCCGGCTGGAGCAGATCGTCGAGGAGCGCGACGCCGATGCGACGCAGCGCGCGATCCGGGAGATCAACGCCGGCATCTACGCGTTCGACGCGGTGCGGCTGCGCGACGCGCTGGGCAAGCTCTCCACCGACAACGATCAGGGTGAGGAGTACCTGACCGACGTCTTCGGCCTGCTCCGCTCGGCCGGCGAGCCGGTCGCGGTGCACGTGGCCGTGGATCACGTCGAGACGTTGGGCTGCAACGACCGGGTGGAGCTCGCGACGCTGCGCCGGCTGCTGCGCGACCGGGTCAACGAGGCGTGGATGCGCACCGGCGTGAGCCTGCTCGACCCGGCGACCACCTGGATCGACGTGACGGTGGCCTTGGACCGCGACGCGGTGATCGACCAGAACACCCAGCTGCGCGGCGGCACCGTGGTCGGGGCGGGCGCGCAGATCGGCCCGGACGTCACGCTGATCGACACGGTGGTCGGCGCGGGCGCGACCGTTCTGCGCAGCCACGCGGTGGGCGCCGAGATCGGGCCGGGGGCCAGCGTCGGGCCGTACGCGTACCTGCGCCCGGACGCGCGGTTGGCGGAGAAGGCCAAGGTCGGCACGTTCGTCGAGGTGAAGAACTCCGAGGTCGGCCCGGGTGCGAAGGTGCCGCACCTGTCGTACGTGGGTGACGCGACGATCGGCGCGAAGGCGAACATCGGCGCGGCGACGATCTTCGTCAACTACGATGGGGTGCACAAGCACCGGACGGTCGTGGGCGAGGGCGCGTTCGTCGGCTGCGACACGAGCCTGATCGCACCGGTCGAGGTGGGCGCCGGAGCGTACGTGGCGGCGGGTAGCGCGATCGCTCAGGATGTGCCGCCGGGCGCGCTCGGGGTGACCCGCGCGCCGCAGCGCAACATCGAGGGCTGGGTGGCGCGCAAGCGCCCCGGAACGGTCTCCGCGGCGGCGGCCGAGCGTGCGCTGCGGGCTGCTGAGGGTGCGTCGGGTGTGGCCGGTACCGCAAGCGACAGTGAGGCAATGCACGGGCAGGCCGAGACGGTGGGCGGCACCTCCGGCACGGGAGATACTGCAACCGAATAGTCCCCGACCCACCACCACCGGGCCGGGTACCACCGACAAACGGGAGCAGACGGGCCCATGGGCAGCATCGTCGCCGAAAACCGCAAAAGCCTGATGCTCTTCTCCGGACGTGGTTTTCCGGAGCTGGCCAAGGAGATCGGCGAGGTGCTCGGCGTCGCGCCGACGCCGGCCGACGCGTACGAGTTCGCCAACGGCGAGATCTTCGTACGGTTCAAGGACTCGGTCCGTGGCTCGGACGCCTTCGTGGTGCAGTCCGTGACGCACGGGGTGAACACCTGGGTCATGGAGACCCTGATCATGGTGGACGCGCTGAAGCGGGGGTCGGCCAAGCGGATCACCGTGGTGCTGCCGTTCTACCCGTACGCGCGGCAGGACAAGAAGCACCGGGGTCGGGAGCCGATCTCGGCCCGACTGGTGGCGGACCTGCTGAAGACGGCCGGCGCGAACCGGATCCTCACCGTCGACCTGCACACCGCGCAGATCCAGGGCTTCTTCGACGGCCCGGTCGACCACCTCTTCGCGATGGACATCCTGGCCGAGTACGTGGAGCGCAAGTACGCCGGCCGGCCGATGACCGTGGTGGCACCGGATTCGGGTCGGGTGCGGGTGGCCGAGCGGTGGACCGACCGGCTGGGCGGTTGCCCGCTGGCGTTCATCCACAAGACCCGCGACCCGATGAAGCCGAACCAGGTGGTGGCCAACCGGGTGGTCGGCGAGGTCGAGGGTCGGGTCTGCCTGATCGTCGACGACATGATCGACACCGGGGGCACGATCACCGGCGCGGCGGACATCCTCAAGGAGTCGGGCGCGGCGGAGATCGTCGTCGCGTCCACCCACGCGCTGCTGTCGGACCCGGCCACCGAGCGGCTGAAGAACAGCTCGATCAGCGAGGTCGTGGTGACCAACACGCTGCCGTTGCCACCGGAGAAGCAGCTGGACAAGCTGACCGTGCTGTCGATCGCGCCGCTGCTGGCGCGGGCGATCCGGGAGGTCTTCGACGACGGCTCGGTGACCACCCTCTTCGGTGGTCTGAGCTGAGCGTCGCGCTGCGGTGAGGGCCCGTTCCCGCCGGCGTCCCAGCCGGCGGGAACGTCCCTCAGCGGCGTCGGGCGCGCGTCCGGCGCCCGTTTGTGAGTGGTGACCTGGGGACTGCCGGAAACCTCGGAATCAGCTCGGGTAGACTAGTGCGGTTGCCACGGCGAGGGTGCCCGGCGGGCCGCTGAATAGCGCCGCACGGAGGCACCGTCATCGACGCGGTGCTCCGGGCAGTCGTTCATGACGCATGAGCCCCAGCGAGCCCCTCGCCCCAGCACCGCAAGACGACAAGCCGCCGCAGCGAAAGCATCAGGAGTTTCCCCGTGTCCGAGGTAAAGATCAGCGCCGAGCCCCGTACCGAGTTCGGCAAGGGTGGTGCCCGTCGTACCCGCCGGGCCGGCAAGGTGCCCGCCGTGCTGTACGGCCACGGCGAGAAGCCCAAGCACATCGCGCTGCCGTCCCGGGAGTTCGCCGCGGCGATCCGGAAGGGTGGCGCCAACCAGCTCTTCGCGATCGACATCACCGACGGCACCCAGGTGCTGGCGCTGCCGAAGGCGATCCAGCGTGACCCGATCCGCGACACCTTCGAGCACGTCGACCTCATCCTGGTCCGCCGGGGCGAGAAGGTCACCGTCGAGGTCCCGATCCAGCTGACCGGTGAGGCCGCACGGGACACCCTGATCGTGCACGACCACGACACCCTCTCGGTGACCGCCGACGCCACCAAGGTGCCGGACCACCTCGAGGCGTCGATCGAGGGCCTGGAGGCGGGCTCCCAGGTGACCGCCGCTGACGTGCAGTTGCCGGCCGGTGTCGAGCTGGCCGTCGACCCGGAGCTGACGGTCGCCGCGGTGACCGCCGCGCCGACCGCCGAGCAGCTCGAGGCGACGCTGCCGGAGGTCGAGGAGGCCACCGAGGAGGCCGAGGCCGAGGTCGGCGAGGGCACCGAGGGCTCCGAGGGCGCGGACGCCGCCCCGACCGCCGAGGGCGGGGAGAACACCGAGGCGCGCACCGAGGCCTGATCGGTTCGTACTGTGCGGCAGGCGTCCCCGAGCGTTCGGGGGCGCCTGTTGTCGTATCGGGAGTCGGTGGGACGGACGTCGGGAGGGGCGGGTCGTGACGGACGAGGCGGGGCCGTGGCTGGTGGTCGGCCTGGGAAACCCGGGCCGGGAGTACGCCGGGAACCGGCACAACGTCGGGTTCATGGTGGCGGACCTGCTGGCCGGGAGGATCGGCGCGCGGTTCGGCCGGCACAAGCGGGCGGTCGCCGAGGTGGCCGAGGGGCGACTGGGCTTCGGCGGGCCGAAGCTGGTGCTGGTCAAGCCACTGACGTACATGAATCTGTCCGGCGGGCCGGTGGCGGCGCTGGCGCAGTTCTACAAGGTGCCGCCGACGCAGGTGATCGCGACGCACGACGAGCTAGACATCGGGTACGGCCAGGTGCGGGTCAAGTGCGGTGGCGGCGAGGGTGGGCACAACGGCCTGCGCTCGATGTCGAAGTCGCTGGGCACCAAGGAGTACATCCGGGTGCGATTCGGCGTCGGCCGGCCGCCGGGGCGGCAGGACCCGGCGGATTACGTGCTGTCGGATTTCGGCGCGGCAGAGCGCAAGGAGTTGGATTTCCTGGTGGACCGGGCTGCCGACGTGGTGGAGTCGGTGATCGTCAAGGGTGTGGAGCCGACACAGAACCTCTACCACGGCGGTTGAGACCGTCGGGGAAGTCCCGCACCGGGTTGGCGGGCCGGTAGTCTGCGCCTTTCGGCGTGCCGCGATCGGCGACGCGGGTCGCGGCGTGGCGATCCGGGTGGGCAGGGGTCGCGGCGAGGCGACGGGAGCGGGCAATGAGCAGTCCTCCGATGATCGACGGCGCGTTCGCCCGGTGGTTGGCCGCCCGGGCCGGGCAGGCGCTGCTCGACCTGCGGGCGGAGCTGGGCTTCGCGGACGCCGGCGCGCTGAAGTCGGCCGGGGACAAGGTGTCGCACGACCTGATCCGTACGGAGCTGGCGAAGTGGCGGCCGGGCGACGCGGTGCTCTCCGAGGAGGACGAAGGGTCGCGGCTGGCCTGGGCGGCCGAGGTGAACGCCGAGGCGGTGTCCCGGTTGGCCGCCGACCGGGTGTGGATCATCGATCCGCTGGACGGCACCCGGGAGTTCGCCGAGGAGGGCCGCTCGGACTGGGCGGTGCACGTGGCGCTCTGGGCCCGCAGCGCGCCGAGTCCGCACGGGCTCGTCGCCGGCGCGGTGGGACTGCCGGCGCAGCACCGGGTGCTGGGCACGGACTATCCGCCGGCGTACCCACCGATGACGGTGGAGGCCGCGACGGCCGGCACGCGGGTGATCCGGTTGGCGGCGAGCCGGAGCCGGCCGCCGGTGTTCCTCACCGACCTTGCCGAGGACGTGGGGGCGAAACTGGTGCCGATGGGGTCGGCCGGGGCGAAGATCGCCGCGGTGATCAACGGTGAGGTGGACGCCTACATTCACGCCGGCGGGCAGTACGAGTGGGACTCGGCGGCGCCGGTGGCTGTGGCGACGGCCACCGGACTGCACGCTTCCCGGATCGACGGTTCTGCGCTGAGATACAACGAGGCGGATCCGCGCCTGCCGGACCTGCTGGTCTGCCGCAGGGATCTCGCCCCCCGGTTGCTTGCAGCGCTGCAGAGGCATTCCGGGTAGCCTGGGGCACTTCTTGACATGCCCGACCGGAAAGGTCTGGAAATCGGATGAGCGAGCGAATCGAGCCGGTGTCATGACCACCCCCGCGGCCTACCGGGTCTCCCATCTGGACGCGCTGGAGGCGGAGAGCATCTTCGTGATGCGCGAGGTGGTCGCCGAGATGGAGCGCCCGGTGCTGCTCTTCTCCGGCGGCAAGGACTCGATCGTCATGCTGCGGCTCGCGCAGAAGGCGTTCGCCCCGGCCAACATCCCCTTCCCGGTCATGCACGTGGACACCGGGCACAACTTCCCCGAGGTTCTCGAATACCGCGACCAGCGGGTCGCCGAGTTGGGGTTGCAGCTCGTCGTGGCGAGCGTGCCGGAGGCGCTGGCCAGCGGGCTGGTCCGGGAGTCCGGCGACGGCATGCGCAACCGGATCCAGACGCCGGTGCTGCTGGACGCGGTGGAGAAGCACCGCTTCGACGCGCTGTTCGGTGGTGCCCGCCGGGACGAGGAGAAGGCCCGGGCCAAGGAGCGAATGTTCAGCTTCCGCGACGAGTTCGGCCAGTGGGACCCGAAGAACCAGCGGCCGGAGCTGTGGTCGCTGTACAACGGCCGGCACCATCCGGGCGAATCGATCCGGGTCTTTCCGCTGTCCAACTGGACCGAGCTGGACGTGTGGCACTACGTCGCCCGGGAGCGGATCCCGCTGCCGTCGATCTACTACGCGCACGAGCGTGAGGTGATCGAGCGGGACGGGATGTTCTACGCGGTCAACGAGTTCTTCCGTCCCCGGGCGGGTGAGGAGCGCTTCAAGGCGCAGGTGCGCTATCGCACCGTGGGCGACGCCTCCTGCACCGCGGCGGTCCGCTCGGACGCGGACACCGTGGAGAAGGTCATCGAGGAGGTGGCGGCCACCCGGATCACCGAGCGCGGCGCGACCCGCGGTGACGACCGGGTCAGCGAGGCCGCCATGGAGGACCGCAAGCGGGAGGGCTACTTCTGATGACCACCGAGATCGTGGCCCCGGCTCCCGAAGCCCGGCCGATGGACCTGCTGCGGTTCGCCACCGCCGGCAGCGTGGACGACGGCAAGTCGACCCTGATCGGCCGGCTGCTCTACGACACCAAGTCGCTCTTCACCGACCAGTTGGCCGCGGTGGAGGCGGTCAGCGCGGCGCGTGGGGACGAGTACACCAACCTGGCTCTGCTCACCGACGGCCTGCGGGCCGAGCGCGAGCAGGGCATCACCATCGACGTGGCGTACCGGTACTTCGCCACGCCGCGACGCAAGTTCATCATCGCGGACACCCCCGGGCACATCCAGTACACCCGCAACATGGTCACCGGGGCGTCCACCGCCGACCTGGCGCTGATCCTGGTGGACGCGCGCAAGGGCCTGGTCGAGCAGTCCCGCCGGCACGCGTTCCTCTGCTCCCTGCTGCGGGTGCCGCACCTGGTCCTCTGCGTCAACAAGATGGACCTCGTGGACTGGTCGCAGGAGGTCTACGAGCGGATCGCCGACGAGTTCACCGCGTTCGCCGCGAAGCTCGACGTGCCGGACCTGACCGTGGTGCCCGTCTCCGCGCTGCGCGGCGACAACATCGTCACCCGGTCGGAGAACATGCCGTGGTATGAGGGCCCGTCGTTGCTGCACCACCTGGAGCGGGTGCACATCGCCAGCGACCGCAACCTGGTCGACGTGCGGTTCCCGGTGCAGTACGTGATCCGGCCGCAGTCCACCACGGTCACCGACTACCGCGGCTACGCCGGCCAGGTCGCCTCCGGCGTGCTGAAGCCGGGCGACGAGGTGATGGTGCTGCCGTCCGGCTTCACCAGCCGGATCGCTGCGGTGGAGACCGCCGACGGGCCGGTCGCGGAGGCCTTCCCGCCGATGTCGGTGACGGTACGGCTGGCTGACGAGATCGACATCTCCCGGGGTGACCTGATCTGCCGGCCGAACAACGCGCCGGCGGTGGCACAGGACATCGAGGCGATGGTCTGCTGGATGGACGAGACCCGCCCGTTGCAGGTCGGCGGCCGGTACGCGATCAAGCACACCACCCGGTCGGCGCGGGCGATCGTGCGCGGGCTGCACTACCGGCTGGACATCAACTCGCTGCACCGCGACGAGACGGCCGACGCGCTGCGGCTCAACGAGATCGGCCGCGTGCGACTGCGCACCACGGTGCCGCTGCTGGCCGACGAGTACCGGCGTAACCGGACCACCGGCGGTTTCGTCATCATCGACGAGGCCACCAACCGCACCGTCGGCGCCGGCATGATCGTCGAAGCCAGCTGATCCTGGGCTTCGCCAGGCTCAGGTTCGCGCGGGATCACGCTCGATCCACGAAGTAGTGGCCTCGCCCGATGGGCGAGGCCACTACTTCCACGAACGAGCACGATCTCGCCGCCGGGGGTCGCGGCCCGGTCGGGTGGGGTCAGTCGAGGCGGGTGGCGCCGGGGGCGGGGAGGACCGTGATGGTGCCCGGCGCGGTGAAGCCGCGCTCGGCGTAGGCGGCGGTCACGGTTGCGGCGACCGCGTCGGCCCGGTCTGTGTCGACCAGGGCGAGGACGCACCCCCCGAAGCCGCCGCCGGTCATCCGGGCGCCCAGCGCGCCAGCGGCAAGCGCCGCCTCGACCGCGGTGTCGATCTCGGGCACCGTGATCTCGAAGTCGTCGCGCATCGAGACGTGCGAGGCGGTGAGCAGCGGGCCGATGTCCCGGACCCGGCCGGCGCGCAGCAGCGCCACCGTGTCCAGCACCCGCTGGTCCTCGGTGACCACGTGCCGGACCCGCCGCCGGGTCTCCTCGTCATCGAGCCGGGCAAGCGCGGCGTCGAGCTGGTCGACGGCCACGTCGCGCAGCGCGGAGACGCCGAGCGCCTTGGCCGCCGTCTCACAGGACCGACGGCGGGCGGCGTACTCGCCGTCGGCGTGTCGGTGCGGCGCCCGGCTGTCGATCACCAACACGGCCAGCCCGGCGGCGTCCAGGTCGAACGGAATGTGCTCGACGGACTCGTCACGGCAGTCGAGGAAGAGGGCGTGCCCGGCACGGCAGCGGATCACGGCGGACTGGTCCATGATCCCGGTCGGCGCGCCGACGTAGAGGTTCTCCGCCCGCTGCGCCAGCCGGGGCTGCCGCTCGGCGGGCAGCTCCAGCCCTCCGAGGTCGAGCAGCGCGGCGAGCACGGCCGACTCCAGCGCGGCCGAGGAAGAGAGCCCGGAGCCCAGCGGCACGTCGGAGGCGATCGCCAGCAGGGCGCCGGGCACCGGGTGGCCGGCCTCGCGCAGCGCCCAGACCACGCCGGCCACGTACGCGCCCCAGCCGGTGACCCGGCCCGGCTCGGCGACGTCGTCCGCGCCGAAGGTGATCGTCTCGTCGGAGAGCTCGGACCAGACCGTCCACCGCTCGCCGTCCTGCCGGTCGGCGGCGACGACCGTCCGCAGTGGCAGTGCGAAGGGCAGCACGAACCCGTCGTTGTAGTCGGTGTGCTCGCCGATCAGATTGACCCGCCCGGGAGCCGCCCAGCGGCCGGCGGCCCGGCCGCCGTACTGCGCGGTGAAGCCGGCGGCGGCCCGCTCGGCGACGTCACCGGTCGGGTGGGTCATGACCGCTCCAGGATGTGCGTGCGGTAGAAGGCCCAGGCGTCTCCGACCATGTCGTGCAGGGTCGGCTTCTGCGGCGTCCAGCCCAGCTCGTCACGGGCCAGCGCGGAGGAGGCGACCAGCTCGGCCGGGTCGCCCTCGCGGCGGGGCGCCACCTCGACCGGCAGCGCGTGCCCGGTGACCTCGCGGACGACGTCGACCACCTGCCGGTTGGTGAAGCCGTTGCCGTTGCCCAGGTTGTAGATCCGGTGCTGGCCGGCGGTCGCCGCGTCCAGCGCCAGCAGGTGGGCCCGGGCCAGGTCGGCGACGTGGATGTAGTCGCGGACGCAGGTGCCGTCGACGGTGGGGTAGTCGTCGCCGAAGAGTTGGAGCTTCTCCCGCCGGCCGGCGGCGACCTCCAGCGCGATGGGGATCAGGTGCGTCTCCGGGTCGTGCCGCTCGCCGAGCGCGACGTCACCGGCGAGGTGCGCGCCGGCCACGTTGAAGTAGCGCAGCGACACGGCGGCCAGCCCGTGGGCGATCGTCTCGGAGGTGAGCGCCATGTCGACGGCGAGCTTGGTGGCGCCGTACGTGTTGGTGGGCGCCTTGACCGCGCTCTCCGGGATGGGCAGCTCGGTGGGGTTGCCGTAGACGGCGGCGGTGGAGGAGAAGACCATCCGGGGCACCCCGGCGGCCCGGACCGCGTCGATCAGGGCGAGCGTGCCGACCGTGTTGGTCTGCCAGTACAGCTCCGGCTTGACCATCGACTCGCCGGCGGCGATCAGAGCGGCGAAGTGCAGCACCCCGTCGAAGCCGGCGTCGGGAGTGACGATCCGGGCGGCGTCGTGGATGGACGCCTCGACGTGGGTCGCATCCGGAGCGAGCGCCTCGCGGTGGCCGGTGCGCAGGTCGTCCAGGACCACCACCCGGTGACCCGCGTCGAGCAGCATCCGGGTCACTACGCTGCCGATGAAGCCGGCGCCCCCGGTGACGAGCAGTTTCACGTCGTTGCCTCCCTGCCTGGCCCGCCCGGGACGTGGCCTCGGTGAATCACCCTACGGCGGCGGGTGGCCCCCGGCCGATCCCGCCACCATCGCCATTCCATCATAATCTCTCACGATTAAACAGACCCGAACATTCGATCCGCTCCGTGCGAACCCCGGTGCGGCGGGCCGTCGGTGTCTACCATCTCTGTCATGCGGGAAGCGGCCCGTACCGGGCTCCGGCGAGGCGCGCGGGGGAGGCCCCGCCGCGACCCTGGCCCGCTCGCCCGGGCCGTCGCCCGGGTCGTGGTCCGCGCCGCCGACGGCGCCACCCGTCTCGTCACCGACCTGCTGGGGGCCGGCCCAGCAGCCGGCCGGGAGCGCATCTCCGAAGCCGAACTGCGGGACCTGGTCGCGGCGAACACGCTGCTCGACCCGGATGAGCGGCGGATCATCGACGAGGTTCTGGTGGCCGGAGCCAGCCTGGTCCGTGAGGTGATGATGCCCCGCACCGAGGTGGTCTTCCTGCCCGCCCGGCTGACCATCGCCGAGGCCGCCCAACTGGTACGCGCCGAGACGCACACCCGCTACCCGGTCACCGACGGCACCCACGACGACGTGGTCGGCTTCGTGCACCTCCGAGACGTGCTGCTGCGCCCGGACGCCGACGCGTGCGCCACCGTCGGCGAGCTCACCCGGGAGGTGAAGCGCCTGCCCGGCAGCAAGCGGGTGCTGCCCGCGCTGACCGAGATGCGCCGGGAGGGTCAGCACCTCGCGGTGGTCGTCGACGAGTACGGCGGCACCGCCGGGATCGTCACCCTGGAGGACCTGATCGAGGAGCTGATCGGCGAGATCCGCGACGAGTACGACGTCGCGCCGGACCCGGTGCACGCCGGCCTGCCCGCCGTGGTGGATGGTCGGCTCAACCTGGCCGACTTCGCCGAGCGGACGGGCGTCGCGCTGCCCGCCGGGCCGTACGAGACGGTCGGCGGGTTCGTGATGGCCGCGCTGGGCCGACTACCGGTCACCGGCGACGAGGTGCCCGTACCCGTTGAGCCGGCCGAAGCCGGCGGACCCGACCCGGCCGACCCCCTGGGCGGTTGGCTGCTGCGGGTGCTGGCCCTCGACGGACGCCGGGTGGCCCGGGTCGCCGTCTCCGCCGTGCGGGTGCCGGAGCAACGCCGTGAGTTTGGCGCCGGGTTGGCGCGGGACGCCGGGGCGGAGCAGGCGTGGGAGGCGCTGCCGGGGCAGCAGATCGAGGCCGGTGTCGCGCCCGTCCGCCGGGTCGGCGCGAGGGAAGCGCGCGAGGTGAACGCCCCGACACCGGCGGGCCGCGGCCGACCCGCCGGCCCGTCATGACGGACCCCGCTGCTTGCTGACAGAATTATCGGCATGTCCGACGTTCCCGCCCGCCCCCGCGTCTTCTCCGGCATCCAGCCGACGGCCGACTCGTTCCACCTCGGCAACTACCTCGGCGCGGTGCGGCACTGGGTGGCCCTGCAGGAGACCCACGACGCCTTCTACTGCGTGGTGGACCTGCACGCCATCACGGCGGGGCACGACCCGGCGCTGCTGCGCCAGCGGACCAGGGTGGCCGCCGCCCAGCTCTTCGCGGTCGGTCTGGACCCGGAACGCAGCACCCTGTTCGTGCAGTCGCAGGTGCCCGAGCACCCGCAGCTGGCCTGGGTGCTCGGCTGCATCACCGGCTTCGGCGAGGCCAGCCGGATGACCCAGTTCAAGGACAAGTCGCAGAAGCAGGGCAACGAGCGGGCCAGCGTCGGCCTGTTCACCTACCCGATCCTGCAGGCCGCCGACATCTTGCTCTACCAGGCCAACGCGGTGCCGGTCGGCGAGGACCAGCGCCAGCACCTGGAGCTCTCCCGGGACCTGGCCCAGCGGTTCAACTCGCTGTTCGGCCCGACGTTCACCGTGCCCGCGCCGCACATCGTCAAGGACACCGCGAAGATCACCGACCTGCAGGACCCGACCGCGAAGATGTCCAAGTCGTCGTCCTCGCCGGCCGGCATCATCGACCTGCTGGAGGACCCGGCCCGGTCGGCGAAGAAGATCCGCTCGGCGGTCACCGACACCGGCCGGGAGATCGTCTTTGACGCCGAGACCAAGCCGGGCGTGTCCAATCTGCTGACCATCCACTCGGCGCTCAGCGGGCGCGACATCGACGAGCTGGTGGCCGCGTACGCCGGTCGCGGCTACGGCGACCTGAAGAAGGACCTGGCCGAGGTGGTGGCGGAGTTCGTCCGCCCGATCCAGCAGCGCACCAGCACGTACCTCGACGACCCGGCGCAACTGGACAAGCTGCTCGCCGCCGGCGCGGAGAAGGCCCGGGCGGTGGCAGGGGCCACCCTGCGGTCGGCGTACGAGCGGGTCGGGTTCTTCCCGCCGGTGCGCGGCGAATAGCGCCGCGGGACAGGTGGGCGGGTCGGTGGCCGAAGGGGCGACGCGGAGCGTGGATCGCAGTGGTGGGGTGCCGCCGACCGGCGACACCATCCAGATCGGCATCGCGGTGGACATCCCGGAGCCGTGGGGGGCCCAGCTCACCCGGCGGCGGGTCGAGGCCGGTGACCCGCTGGCCGTACCCGCGCACGTGACGCTGCTCGGGCCCACCGAGATCCCGACGACCAACCTGCCGACCATCGAGCGGCACCTCGCCAGCGTCGCCGCCGCGCACCTGCCGTTCACGCTGCACCTGCGGGGCACCGGCACGTTCCGCCCGGTGACCCAGGTGGTGTTCGTGGCGGTGGCCGCCGGGATCAGCGAGTGCGAGCTGCTCGCCTCCGCCATCGCCGCGACGCCGGGCCTGCACCGCCAGACCCGGTTCCCTTACCATCCGCACGTCACCGTGGCGCAGGACGTGGCGCCGGAGGCGCTGGACAAGGCGTACGAGGACCTGGCCGACTTCTCCGCGATGTTCGAGGTCGAGGCGTTCACCCTGTTCTCGCACAGTGGGCAGGCCCGATGGCGGCCGCGCCGGGACTTCCGCCTCGGCGGCTGAACCAGCCGGCGACGCGCCGCCGGGCGAGCGCGGGAAGCCGGTTGCCACCACGGCGGCGGGAGATCGGCGAGGATGACCGCGTGAACGTGATCGGCCGGATCGAGGCGGGCATCGACCGCTGGGTGAACGCCGCGCGCTGCCGGTCGGGGCTCTTCGACCACGTGTGGCGAGCCGGCGCCCTGTACGCCGAGGTGCTGGCCGGGCGGCTGGCGGCGGCGATCGCCTACTACGGCTTCTTCGCGGTGTTCGCCCTCGCACTGGTCGCGTACTCCATCTTCGGCGCGATCCTGGAGGACAACGACGAGGTCAGCGCGGCGGCGGCCGATTTCCTAAAGGACAACCTGCCGTTCCTGGACGCGCAGCAGATCGCCAACTCCAGCGGAACGGTCGGTGTGGTCGGCCTCGTCATCCTGGTCTTCACCGGGATCGGCTGGGTGGAGGCGATCCGCTCCTCGCAGCGGTTGATGTACCGGCTCAACCAGCAGCCCGGCAACCTGGTGATCCGGCGGCTGGTCGACCTGGGCGTGATGATCGGCGTCTTCGTGCTGCTCGGCGTCTCGGTGGCGGCGGTGGACGCGTTGGAGTCGCTGCTGCGCTTCCTGCTGCGCAGCACCGGCTCGGTCGGCCTGACCACGATCAGCGCCGTGCTCAGCGTGCTGATCAACGCCGTGCTCGCCACCGCGCTGCTGCTCGCGGTGCCCCGGCTGCGGATGAGCCGGTCCCGGCTGCGCCCGGTGGTGCTGCTGGTCGCGGTCGGCATCACGCTGCTGAACACCGTCGGGCGGTACTACGTGGTGCGCACCGAGCGGAACCCGGCGTACACGGTGGTGGCCGGTGCCGTCGGCCTGCTGCTCTACCTCTATCTGCTCAACCAGCTGGTGCTGTTCGGGGCGGCGCTCCTCGCGACCAGCATGCGCGGGCGGGTGGTTGACCTGGCGGAGGGCGCCCCGCCGGCGAATCTCGACGAGGACACCGATCCGGGTACGCCGGGCGGCGCGGGTTGATGACGGAAGGTGTGCAGGTGCTGATCTCGGTCGATCCGGACTCGTCGGTGGCGCCGTACGAGCAGGTGCGCGGACAACTCGCCGAGCTGATCGGCGACGGCCGGTTGCCGGTGGGCACCAGACTGCCGACCGTCCGACAGCTCGCCGCGGACCTGCGGCTGGCGGCGAACACGGTGGCCAGGGCTTACCGGGAGCTGGAGGCGGCCGGGCTGCTGGAGACCCGGGGGCGTAACGGCACCTTCGTGGCCCCGGGCCGGGACGACGCCGTCGACCGGCTGCACCGGGCGGCGGCCGGTTACGCGGCCGAGGCGGTCCGGCTCGGCGTGCCGCCGGCCACCGCGCTCGCCCTGGTCCGCGCGGCCCTGGACGCCACCCGCCCCGGCTGATCGGAGCCTGATCGGGCGCCGGACGGGCGAAAACTGAGGCGAACGGCGTCACGGCTCGCGTTGGCCGACCATGATGAGCCGGTGGGCGCACTCATGACACTGGACCTGCCGGCCGACTCGCCGATGCTCGGCCTGCCCTGGATCATCACCTTCGGCCCGCTCGGTGACCTCGATGAGTGGGAGCCGGTGGTCTGCGGGCCGTACGAGCGGCCGCACGCGTTGGCGCTGGCCGAGGCGGTGGTGGCTGAGGAGCAGCTGATGGCGGTTGTGGAGCCACTGCTGCCGGCGCTGTCCGCCGACGAGATCCGCAGCGAGATCGCCGCCGCGCAGGTCGCCGCCGAGGATGAGGCCCGGCAGGTCGAGGGGGCCGACCTGTACGGCGACTTCGAGGATGTGATCGACGAGGAGTTGGACGCCGCCGCCGACGAGGCGGGCCATGGCGAACCCGCCGAGCCGCCGGACGAGGCCGAGGTGCGCGCGGGCTTCACCCGGATCGCGGCGCTGCTCACCGCGAAGTGAGCGACACCCACCGGTGACGGCCCGGTCAGCGGGTCGGTGCGCTGTCCAGCACGCAGAACTCGTTGCCCTCGGGATCGGCGAGCACCGTGAACTGCTCGCTGCCGCTCTGCCCGACGTCCAGGTGCCGCGCGCCGAGCCCGATCAGCCGCCGTACCTCGGTCTGCGGGTCACCGTCGGCGACCAGGTCGAGGTGGAGCCGGTTCTTGCCCCGCTTGGTCGTGCCGGAGCCCTGCAACCAGACGCTGGGCATCGCGGCGGAGGGCTGCCCCGGCGGCCAGAGTTTGGCGCTGCCGTCGCCGCCCTCCTCGACCTCGTGGCCGAGGGCCGCCGACCAGAACGTCATCATGAGGTCCAGGTCCTCGACGTCGAGTGTGCACTGCGCTATCCGTACCACCATGCTCCGTGTGGTACCCCCGGCGGCGACGACGCACACCCCGCGCAGACGGACACCGGCGCCGCGCGGAGCGGACTCCGCGTGGCGCCGGCGCCACCTCACCCCCCACCACAAGGGGCCGGTAGCCCAGTCGCCCGTCGGCGCGGGGCACGACGGACGACCAGGTCGATGACGGGTTACCCGCTCAGCGTCGTTCCAACCAGGCGGCCGCGTCGACCGGCAGCAGGTGGCCGGAGCCCTGCCCGGTGAGCGCCTCGCTGGCGACGAGCGGTTCGCCGTACCCGTCGATGGGGACCGGTGCGCCGCTGAGGTTGACCACGCAGGTCAGCACGGTCGCGCCGGCGGCGCGGGAGAACGCCAGCACGCCCGGCCCGCTCTCCAGCCAGGTCACCCCGCCGGCGTCGACGGCCAGCGCCGGGTGTTCGTGCCGGATCCGCAGCGCCGCCCGGTAGAGCTCCAGCGTCGAGCCGGGCACGCCGGTCTGCGCGGTGACCGAGAGGGCCGCCCAGGTCGCCGGCGCGGGCAGCCAGCTCAGCTCGCTGCCGGCCGGCCCGAAGCCGTATGGGGCCAGCTCACCGCTCCACGGGATGGGCACCCGGCAGCCGTCCCGGCTCTCGCCGGTCCGCAGGAACGCCGGGTCCTGGCGCAGTTCGTCGGGGAGGTCGAGCACCTCGGGCAGGCCCAGCTCCTCGCCCTGGTAGAGGTATGCGCAGCCGGGCAGGGCGAGCATCAGCAGGCTGGCCGCGCGGGCACGGCGCAGCCCTTCGACGCCGTCGCCGTAGCGGGTGACGTGTCGCTGCTTGTCGTGGTTGGACAGCACCCAGGTGGTGGGCGCGCCGACCACGGTCGACTCGGCCAGCGCGGTGTCGATCACCTTGCGGAACGAGTCCGCCGACCAGGTCGCGTCGAGGAAGTCGAAGCTGAACGCCTGGTGCAGCTCGTCCGGGCCGATGTAGCGGGCCAGCCGCTGCGGGGTCTCGGCCCACGCCTCGGCGACGGCCATCCGGCCTCCGGGGTAGCTGTCCAGGATGGGCCGCCAGGCGCGGTAGATCTCGTGCACCTCGTCCTGGTCGAAGTAGGGCAGCCGGCCCTTGCCGAGCAGCTCGACCTGGCGCTGGCCGGTGGTCAGCGTGCTGAAGCCGACGTCCGGCAGACCCTCGGCCTTGATCATGCCGTGTGCCACGTCGATCCGGAAGCCGTCCACGCCCCGGTCCAGCCAGAAGCGCAGCACGTCCTCGAACTCGGCGCGGACCTCGGGGTGGCGCCAGTTCAGGTCCGGCTGGGCCGGGTCGAACAGGTGCAGGTACCACTCGCCGTCCGGGACCCGGGTCCAGGCGGGGCCACCGAAGATGCTCTCCCAGTCGTTCGGCGGCAGCTCGCCGTGCGCGCCCCGGCCCTCGGCGAAGAGGTAGCGGGCCCGCTCCGGCGAGCCGGGGCCGGCGGCGAGGGCGGCGGTGAACCAGCGGTGTGCGCTGGAGGTGTGGTTGGGCACCAGGTCGACGATGATCCGCAGGCCGAGGGCGTGCGCGTCGGTGATCATCGCGTCGAAGTCGGTGAGGGTGCCGAACATCGGGTCGACGTCCCGGTAGTCGGCGACGTCGTACCCGCCGTCGACCATCGGGGAGGTGTAGAAGGGGGTCAGCCAGAGCGCGTCCACCCCGAGGTCGCGCAGGTACGGCAGGCGCTGCCGGATGCCCTGGAGGTCACCGGTGCCGTCGCCGTCGCTGTCGGCGAAGCTGCGGACGTAGACCTGGTAGACGACCGCGGAACGCCACCAGTCGTCGTCGGCGGCGGTGCGGGGCGGGGTGGCGGTGCTGGCGGTCATCGGTTGGCGTTCCCCGTCTGTCTCTGGCCGGGTGCGGTGGCACCCGGCGGGGTGTGGCCGATGGCCCGCCGGGTGTCTGAGCAATATGCCGGCCGAGCGCTGCAAGAGTCAAGCAGTTCTTGCGCAAGGCAACAACCGCAGTTGCTGCGGCAGTTGGCAGCCGGGACCGTGTGGCGTCGATCAGCCGGGACCGTGCGGGGCCGATCAGGCAGGGACGGCCAGCGCCGAAGAGCCGCCCCGGTGCCGGTTGGAGCCGACGGCGCCGGGGCGGGCCGGGACGACGGCGGTGGAGCCGCGTACCACCAGCTCCGGGCGGAACAGGTACTCCGAGTGCGGAGCGCCATGCCCGTTGATCTCGTCCACCAGGGCCCGGACCGCGGCCACCGCCATCGCGATGACCGGCTGCCGCATCGTGGTCAGCGGAGGGTCGGTGAAGGCCATCAGCGGCGAGTCGTCGTAGCCGACCACGGAGAGGTCGCCGGGGACGGTCAGGCCGCGCTGGCGGGCCGCCCGGATCGCGCCGAGCGCCATCAGGTCGGAGCCGCACACCACACCGGTCACGCCGCGGTCCAGCAGCCGGCCGGCCGCGGCCTCGCCACCCTCCACACCGAACAGCGACAGCTCGGCCAGGGAGCCCAGGTCAGCCTCGGCGACGCCGGCCAGCCGGGTCATCGCGGAGCGCCAGCCGGCCACCTTGCGCTGCACCGGGACGAATCGGTCGGGGCCGGTGATCAGGCCGATCCGGCGGTGCCCGAGTGCGACCAGGTGGGCCACCGCCAGCTCGGCGGCCTCCCCGTCGTCGCAGGAAACGAAGGGGGCACCGATGCCGGGCACGTACCCGTTGATCATCACGACCGGCAACGGCCGGGCGATCAACGCCCGGTAGCGGTCGTGGTTGGCGGCGGTGTCGGCGTGCAGGCCGGAGACGAAGACGATCCCGGAGACCTGCCGGTCCAGCAGCATCTCGACGTACTCGTCCTCGGTGACGCCGCCGGCGGTCTGGGTGCAGAGCACCGGGGTGAACCCGCTCTGCGCCAGCGTCGACTCGATGACCTGGGCAAAGGCGGGGAAGATCGGGTTGTCCAGCTCCGGGACCACCAGGCCGACCAGCCCGGCGCTGCGCTTGCGCAGCCGGGCCGGCCGCTCGTAGCCGAGCACGTCGAGGGCGGTGAGGACGGCCTGCCGGGTCTCCGGGGCCACGCCGGGGCGGTCGTTGAGCACCCGCGACACCGTGGCCTCGCTGACTTCGGCCTGCTGGGCGATGTCGGACAGTCGAGCGCGCATGGCGGCACTTTAGCCCACCGGCAAGTTCTTGCGGGACTCTCTGCAAGCTCTTCCATTATCTGCAACCTCTTGCTAACGTCCCGGCAACATGCGAGAGCAGCGGCGCGACATCGATGCGCCGGTTGGCAAGAACTTCCAGAGCTTCCCACTGGCGGGCTGCCCTTCCCCCGGCGGACCCGCCATGACGACAGGAGTACCGATGCGCATCCGTACCGCGGGTGTGGTCGCCCTCTTCGCCCTGGCGCTCGCCGCCTCCGGCTGTGGTGGCGACAGCGACGAGCCGGCCGCGAAGGAATCCCCCAAGGCCGCCGGCGGCAAACTGGTGATCTGGGCGGACGACAAGCGGACCGCCGCCCTCAAGCCGTTCGCCGAGAAGTTCGGTCAGGAGAACGGCGTCACCGTCGAGGTCGAGGCCGTCAGCAAGGACCTGCAGACCAACTTCGTCACCGCCTCCCAGCAGGGCAGCGGCCCCGACGTGGTGGTCGGCGCGCACGACTGGATCGGTAACCTGGTGCAGAACGGCGCCATCGACCCCGTGCAGCTCGCCGCGGAGCAGAAGAGCGCGTTCAACGAGACCGCCATCAAGGCGGTCACCTTCAACGGTCAGCTCTACGGCGTGCCGTACGCGCAGGAGAACCTGGCGCTGATCCGCAACACCGAGCTGGCCCCCGAGGCGCCGAAGACGATCGAGGACCTGGTCGCCACGGGCAAGCAGCTCAAGACGGCGAAGAAGGCCACCGAGACGCTCTGCCTCCAGGTCGGCCAGAACGGCGACGCGTACCACATCTACCCGCTGTACACCTCGGCTGGCGGCTACCTCTTCGGCACCGGCGCCAACGGCGACTACGACCCGAAGGACCTGGGCGTGGGCAAGCCCGCGTCGATCGAGGCGTTCAAGAAGATCGGCGCGCTCGGCGAGAAGGGCGCGGGCGTGCTCAAGCGCTCCATCGCGGACACCAACTCGATCGCCACCTTCACCAGCAAGAAGTGCGCGTTCCTGGTCTCCGGTCCGTGGGCGGTGGCCGACGTCAAGAAGGCCAACATCAAGTACGACATCTCCGCCATCCCCGGCTTCGCCGGTGGCAAGGAGGCCCAGCCGTTCGTGGGTGTGCAGGCGTTCTACGTCGCCACCAAGGGCAAGAACAAGGCGCTGGCCCAGGAGTTCGTGGCCAACTACACCACCACCCCTGAGCTGGCTGTCGCGCTCTACAACGCCGAGCCCCGGCCGCCGGCGCTGACCGCCGCCCTCGACCAGGTCAAGGGCAGCGACCCGGATCTGGCCAAGTTCCAGGACGCCGGCAGGAACGGCCAGGTGCTCCCGGCCATCCCGGCGATGGCCGCGATCTGGGACCCGTTCGGCAAGGCCGAGGCCGCCGTCATCGGTGGCGCCGACCCGACCAGCACCATCACCGCGGCCGGCAAGACCATCTCCGGCCAGATCAAGTAATGAGCACGCCGCTGTCCGGCCCGGGGTCTGCCACGCAGGCCCCGGGCCGGGGGCCTGTCGGCTCCCGGCCCCCGCGCTCCCGTGCCGCGCGTGACCACGCGCCGATCACCCTGACCGGCCTGGCCGGCAAGGTGCTCCTGCTCGGCCTGACCGCCGGTATCGCGGTCTGGGCGGCCTTCCCGCTCATCGACGCAGGGAAGTGGGTCGGTCTGGCCCTGCTGGCGGCGACCACCGCCGGACTGTTCTACCTGTACCTCACCCGCCGGCACATCCCGGCCAAGTACCTGGTCCCAGGCACCCTGTTCCTGATCGCCTTCCAGGTCTTCCCGGTGCTCTACACGGCCAGCACCGCCTTCACCAACTTCGGCGACGGGCACCGGGGCAGCAAGGACGACGCGATCGTCGCGATCCAGACCTCCTCGGTCACCCAGGTGCCCGGCTCCGCCGAGTACGCCCTGTCGATCGCCACCAAGGGCGACCCGGCCACCGGACCGCTGGTCTTCCTGGTCACCAACCCCGCCACCGGCACGGTCTCCGCCGGCGACACCGGCGGGCTACGCCAGCTCGACGCCGCCGACGTCACGGTCACCCCGGCCGGCAAGGTCACCGCCGCCGCCGGCTACACCGTGCTGAACTTCGGCCAGGCCAGCGCCCGCAGCAAGGAGATCACCGACCTGGTGGTGCCCACCGCCGGCGGCGCGCTGCGCTCCAGCGGCCTGTCCCGCGCGTACGAGGGCAAGGCGGTGCGGGCGTACGAGGCCGGCTGCGACTGCGTCCGGGACACCGAGACCGGGCAGACCTGGACCGCCGACGAGGAGGTGGGCGCCTTCGTCGCCGCCGACGGCGAGCGGCTCGCCCAGGGCTGGAAGGTCAGCGTCGGGCTGAGCAACTTCACCCGGGTGCTCACCGACAAGAACATCTCCGGCCCGTTCCTCGGCACCCTGATCTGGAACTTCGCCTTCGCTGTGGCTTCCACCGGCGGGACGTTCCTGCTCGGCGTGCTGATCGCGCTCGTGCTGCACTCGCCCCGGATGCGCGGCACCAACCTCTACCGCGTGCTGCTGGTCCTGCCGTACGCCATGCCGTCGTTCGCGATGCTGCTGGCCTGGCGGGACATGTTCAACGCCGACTTCGGCCTGATCAACAACCTGTTCGGCCTGGACGTGGACTGGTTCGGCCACGCATGGACGGCGCGCCTCGCGGTCATCCTGGTGCAGCTCTGGCTCGGCTACCCGTACATGTTCCTGGTGGCCACCGGTGCGTTGCAGGCCATCCCGCGGGAGTTGACCGAGGCGACCTCGGTCGACGGGGCATCGCCCTGGCAGTCCTTCCGGGCGGTCACCCTGCCCCTGCTGCTGATCGCGCTCTCCCCGCTGCTCATCTCGTCGTTCGCGTACAACTTCAACAACTTCAACGCGATCTACCTGACCACCGAGGGTGCGCCGTTCCCGGCCGACAACCCGACCAACGGCGCGACGGACCTGCTCATCACGTACACCTACCGGCTCGCCTTCGGCGGGCAGGGCGCGGAGTTCGGCTTCGCGGCCGCGATCTCACTGTTCATCTTCGCCATCGTCGCGGTGGTCTCGGCGGTCAGCTTCCGGCGGACCCGTAAGCAGGAGGAGGTGTACTCGTGACCACGCTCACCGGGGCCATGCGTACCGGCGACACGGCAGGTCCGCCGCCGGCGGTCAACCGCAACGTCACCGGCCGGCGGCGCAACCGCTGGTTCGCCCAGGTCGGCTGGCGGCACCTGGTCGCCGTGCTTGGCGTGCTGTTCAGTCTCTTCCCGATCGTGTTCGTGCTCTCCGCCGCGCTCAACCCGCTCGGCACGCTCTCCACCACCGACCTGGTGCCGACTGACGGGGTGTCGCTCGGCAACTTCGGCGGGTTGTTCGAACGGACCGCCTTCGGGCGGTGGTTCCTCAACTCGCTGTTGATCGCCGGGGTGGCCTCGTTCGCGTCGGTGCTCCTCTCCGCGCTGGCCGCGTACGCCTTCTCGCGGATGCGGTTCCGCGGCCGCCGGGTGGGGCTGCTCGCCCTGCTGTTGATCCAGATGTTCCCGCAGTTCCTGGCAATCGTGGCGATCTACCTGATCTTCGGCACGATCACCGACCTGTGGCCGTCGATCGGCTTCAACACCCCCTGGGGGCTGTTGCTGCTCTACATGGGTGGCGCGCTCGGGGTGAACACCTGGCTGATGAAGGGCTTCTTCGACACCCTGCCCCGGGAACTGGACGAGTCGGCGACCATGGACGGGGCGTCGCACGCCCAGGTCTTCTTCCGGATCATGCTGCCGCTGGTGGCGCCGATCCTGGCGGTGACCGGGCTGCTGGCGTTCATCGGCACCATCAACGAGTTCCTGATGGCCAACGTGTTCCTCACCAGCAGCGACTCGAAGACCCTGGCGGTCGGCATGTACGGCCTGTTGCAGGGCAACGAGCGCAACAACAACTTCGGGATCTTCGCCGCCGGGACCCTGCTCACCGCGATCCCCACCGTGCTGGTCTTCCAACTGCTCCAGCGCTACATCGTGTCCGGGCTGACCGCCGGCGCGGTGAAGGGGTAGTCGGCCTGGGGCTGGGTGTGGGTCGTGACACGGGCGCGGGCTTGGGCGCGGGCCGGGACACCCTGCCCTGCTGCGGCAGCTGGCCCGGCTCACCGTCGTACCCCCGCGCCCCGGACGAAAGGAACATCGTGCAGCCGCACCACGACGGATCCGCCAGTTACGTCCCGCAGCAGGAGCCCACGCTGGGGGAGACGGTCGACGTCTTCGTCCGGGCGCCGGCCGGGGGCGACATCCAACAGGTATATGTGCGCACGACTGGCGATGGCGAGCCGCGTTTCCGCGAGGCCACTGTGGACCGCGTCGACGATGAGGTGGTCTGGTGGCGGGCCGAGATCGAGGCGCGCAACCCGGTGAGCAACTACCGCTTCCTGCTCTCCGGGCGACGGCGTACCCGGTGGCTGACCGCCGCCGGTCTGGTCGACCACGACGTGCCCGACCACGGCGACTTCAAGCTGGTCACGCACGCGCCGCCGCCGGCCTGGGCGCGGGACGCCGTGATCTACCAGATCTTTCCGGACCGGTTCGCCCGCTCCGCGGCGGCCGGCACCCGGCCGCTGCCGGACTGGGCGATCCCGTGCGACTGGGACACCCCGGTGATCGGGCGCGGCCCGGAGACGCCGCACCAGCTCTACGGCGGCGACCTGGACGGGATCGCCGAGCGGCTGGACCACCTGGACCGGCTCGGGGTGAACACCGTCTACCTGACCCCGGTCTTTCCGGCCCGATCCAACCACCGCTACGACGCGGCCAGCTTCGACCGGGTGGACCCGTTGCTCGGCGGGGACGCCGCGCTGGCCCGGCTCGCCGACGCGGTGCGAGCCCGGGCCTGGCGGCTGCTCGGCGACATCACCAGCAACCACACCGGCGACGCGCACGACTGGTTCACCGCCGCGTCCTCCGACGTCCGCGCTCCGGAACGGGAGCTGTACTACTTCGACGGGAGCACCGGGGACTACGAGTCCTGGAACGGGGTCAAGTCGCTGCCGAAACTGAACTGGGGCAGCGCCGAGCTGCGCCGCCGCTTCGCCACCGCCGACGACGCGGCGCTGCGCCGCTGGCTCCGACCGCCGTACGGGCTGGACGGGTGGCGGGTGGACGTGGCGAACATGACCGGCCGGCGGGGCGCCGACGCGTACACCCACGAGGTGGCGGCGCTGCTGCGCTCGGTGGTGGCCCAGGACCGCCCGGACGGCCTGCTGATGGCCGAGCACGGCCACGACCACACCGGTGACCTGGACCGCGACGGCTGGCACGGCACCATGAACTACGTCGGCTTCACCGACCCGGTCTGGTCCTGGCTCCGCCACGGCGACCAGCCGGTGCCGAACTTCCTCGGCACGCCGGGCGGGGTGCCCCACCGGGACGCGGACGCGGTGCTGGCCACCATGGACGCCTACCGGTCACTGGTGTCCTGGCGTTCGTACGTGCACTCGTGGCAACTGCTCGGCTCGCACGACTCGGCTCGGATCCGGACGGTGGTCGGCGACGCGGCCCGACAGGAGGTCGCCGCCGGGCTGCTCGCCACCATGCCCGGCATCCCGATGATCTTCGCGGGGGATGAGCTGGGCCTGACCGGCACGAACGGCGAGTCGTCTCGTACCCCGATGCCGTGGCACCGCCCCCGGAGCTGGGACGCCGGCACGTTCGCCGCGTACCGGGCGCTGATCGCGCTGCGGCGGGGTGAGCCGGCGCTACGCCACGGAGGCCTGCGGCGGCTGCACCACGACCCGGACACGCTCGTCTTCCTGCGCGAGGCGCCGACCGGGGCGGTGCTGGTGCTGGCCCGCCGGGCACCCGGCGGCCCGGTGCGGCTGGCCGGGCTGCCGGCGGCCGAGAACCTGTACGGGGGTGCGCCAGCGCTCCGACCCGGCCCGGACGGCTCGTTGACCCTGCCCGGTGACGGCCCCACCTTCCAGGTCTGGCGGCTGTGCTGAACGCGGTCGGCCAGCCTCGACGCGCCGATCCGCAGGACCCCCTACTACAAACTGTCGTTGATAGGGGAGGATGGGCGGCGTGGAAGCTCTGCGACTGACTCTCCTCTATGTCCATCTGATCGGTTTCGCCCTGCTGCTCGGCGGCTCGATCGCCCAATACATCAGCGGCCGGCTGCGGATCAACCCGGCCATGCTGTGGGGGGCGGTGATCCAGTTGCTGACCGGGCTCGGCCTCTCCGCCCCGCTGCGCGACGGTGACGAGCCGGCCCCGGCGAAACTCGTGACGAAGCTGGTGATCGCGCTGCTGATCTTCGTCATGGTCTTCTTCTCGCGGAAGCGGGACGTGGTCAATCGCGGTCACTTCCTCGCGATCGTCGGCCTGACGCTGGTCAACGCGGCGGTCGCGGTCTTTTGGCGGTAGCGTCCGAGGAGGGGGCCGCCCCCGAAAAACGGACGTTCGTGACTCCTGGGCTGCTCGCCTACCAGCACGAAGAGTGACTTGCCCCACGCGCGGATTACACCCGGGTAACAGGCACTCAACAGTCGTGCACGATTGTCGGCTGGTGGGTGGGCGCGGGCGTACGCTCCCGTCCGTAACGTGGGACAGCCGGCGGCACACCGCAGGTCGGCTGATGGGCTGCCACCGCACTAGGCGCGGTGTGCAATGGGAAGGAGACGTCTTGCGCTCGGTGCGTGGGATGCGGATCGCCTCGATCTTCGCGGTGGGTGGGCTCGCGCTCACCGCCGCCGCGTGTGGCGAGGCCCCCAAGGATGACAACAACGCGGGCAGTGGCGCCAAGAAGTTCAGCGCCTGCATGGTGACCGACGTCGGCGGCATCGACGACAAGTCGTTCAACGCTTCGGCCTGGAAGGGCCTGCAGGAGGCCAAGGCCGCCAACGACAACATCGACATCAAGTACGTCGCGTCGAAGGCCGAGGCCGACTACGAGCCGAACCTGACGCAGTACGTCAACCAGAAGTGCAACTTCATCCTGGCCGTCGGTGGCCTGATGTCGAACGCCACCTCGAAGATCGCCAAGGCGAACCCGAACCAGGAGTTCGGCATCGTCGACGCCAACCCGGGTGACGCCAACGTCTACCCGATGCAGTTCGACACCGCGCAGGCCGCCTTCCAGGCGGGCTACCTGGCCGCCGGGCTGACCAAGACCGGCAAGGTGGCCACCTACGGCGCCCTGCCGATCCCGCCGGTGACCATCTTCATGGACGGCTTCGTCGACGGCGTGGCGTACTACAACACCACCAAGAAGAAGAACGTCCAGGCGCTCGGCTGGGACAAGGCGACCCAGAAGGGTTCCTTCACCAACGACTTCGCCAAGCAGGACGAGGGCAAGAAGGTCTCCGACACGCTGGTCGCCCAGGGCGCGGACATCATCATGCCCGTCGCCGGTGGCTCCGGCCTCGGCACGACCTCCGCGGCCAAGGCCTCGAGCGGCAAGTACAACACCATCTGGGTGGACGTCGACGGCTGCGAGAGCACCCCGGACTGCGCGGCGATCATCACCACCGTGGTCAAGAACATCCCGGACGCCGTCAAGGAGGCCGTGGTCAAGGCCGCCGCCGGCGACAAGCTGCCGGCCAAGCCGGGCTTCGTCGGCACCCTGGCCAACAACGGTGTCTCGCTCGCCCCGTACCACGACTTCGACAGCAAGGTTCCGGCCGAGCTGAAGGCCGAGATCGACAAGATCAAGGCGGACATCGCCGCCGGCACCATCACCGTCACCTCGAAGGCCCAGCCGACCAAGTGACGACCGGCCGGTCCCTCCGGTGAGATCATCGGAGGGTCGGCGGGGACAGGTACGACCGATCCGGCCGCTCCGGCGCCGCGGGTGACCACCCGTGGGGCCGGAGCGGCCGATCGCGCGCCACGGTGACCGGGCCAGCCGGGCCGGGTCGACGGCAGCTACGCTGCACCATCGCTCGCACTCCAGGAGGTTGCGCTGAGACTCGAACTGCGCGGCATCACCAAGCGGTTCGGTGATCTGGTCGCCAACGACCACATCGATCTGACGGTGGAGCCTGGAGAGATTCACGCCCTGCTCGGCGAGAACGGCGCGGGCAAGTCGACCCTGATGAACGTGCTCTACGGGCTCTACCAGCCCGACGAGGGCGAGATCCTGGTCGACGGCAAGCCGCTGAAGCTGAAGGGCCCGTCCGACGCGATCGCGGCCGGGATCGGCATGGTGCACCAGCACTTCATGCTGGTGCCGGTCTTCACGGTCACCGAGAACATCATGCTCGGAGCCGAGCAGGTCCGGGGCGGCATCGCCGGCTTCCTGGACCGGCGGCGTGCCCGGCGCGAGGTCGCCGAGGTGTCCGAGCGCTACAACCTGCAGGTCGACCCGGACGCGGTGATCGAGGACCTGCCGGTCGGCATCCAGCAGCGCGTCGAGATCGTCAAGGCGCTCACCCGCGACGTCGACCTGCTCATCCTGGACGAGCCGACCGCGGTGCTCACGCCGCAGGAGACCGAGGAACTGCTGACGGTCATGCGGTCGCTGAAGGCGGCCGGCAAGTCGATCGTCTTCATCACCCACAAGCTCGGCGAGGTCAAGGCCATCGCCGACCGCATCACCGTGATCCGACGCGGAAAGACCGTCGGCACCGCCTCGCCGGAGGCCAGCCGTGACGAACTGGCCGCGCTGATGGTGGGGCGCAGCGTCCGGCTCACCGTGGACAAGGGCAATGCGACACCGGGCGAGCCGATGCTGGAGGTGGCCGGGCTGGTCGTCGACGACGACCGGCAGATCCGCGCGGTCGACGGGGTGGACCTGACCGTACGCGCGGGCGAGGTGCTCGGCGTGGCGGGTGTGCAGGGCAACGGTCAGACCGAGCTGATCGAGGCGATCATGGGCTTGCGCCCGGTGCTCGCCGGCACGGTCAGCCTGGCCGGCGACCGGATCGACGGCTGGACGACCAAGAAGGTGCTCCGCGCCGGCGTCGGCTACGTGCCGGAGGACCGCAGCGTGGACGGCCTGGTCAAGGAGTTCAGCGTCGCGGAGAACCTGGTGCTGGACATCTACGACCGGCCGCCGTTCGGTGCGGGGCTCGCGCTCAAACCGGACGCGATCGCGACCTCGGCGAAGGAGCGGATCGAGCAGTTCGACGTCCGCACCTCATCGGCCGACGCGCCCGTGGGCACCCTATCCGGCGGTAACCAGCAGAAGGTGATCGTGGCCCGGGAGCTGTCCCGGCCGCTGAAGCTCTTCATCGCCGCCCAGCCGACCCGCGGCGTCGACGTCGGGTCCATCGAGTTCATCCACAGCCGGATCATCCGCGAGCGGGACATCGGCACCGCCGTCATGGTGGTTTCCAGCGAACTCGACGAGGTGATCGGGCTGGCCGACCGGATCGCGGTGATGTACCGAGGTCGGATCATCGGGATCGTCGGCCCGGACACCCCGCGCGAGGAGATCGGCCTGCTGATGGCCGGCATCAGCCCGGACGCGGCCCACGAGCAGGGTACGGATGCCGTGCCCACCGACGGCGCGGCTACCGACGGGAGCCCGGCGAGCGACGCAGGCTCCGCGAACGAGGACGAGGCATGAGCGACCCCATCCCGCAGTCCGGCTCGCCGGACAAGGAGCCGGCGAGCGAGGCGCAGGCCGCGCAGAACGCGCTCGGCAACACTGAACGGGCCGAGCCGGCGACCAAGCCGGACCCGTCGGCACCGGAGCCCAAGCCCAGCCTGGGTCGGCTGTTCCTGGACAACCTCTGGGCGGCCAACACCTTCACGGTGACCCTGCTGTCGTTGGTGCTGGCGATCGTGGTCGGCGCGGTGCTGATGATCATTTCTGATCCGGCCGTGCTCTCCACCTACTCCTACATCACCGCCCGCCCGGCGGACGCGTTCAGCGCCAGCTGGACGCTGGTCAGCGAGGCGTACGCGAACCTGTTCAAGGGGTCGATCTTCGACCCGGAGGCGTTCTCCGGCTGGCTGAACGGCAGCAACGGCTGGCAGGCCGTGCTCGCGCCGATCTCCGAGACGCTCACCTACGCGGCGCCGCTGGTCTTCACCGGCCTGGCGGTGGCGCTGGCCTTCCGCGGCGGCCTGTTCAACATCGGTGCCCAGGGCCAGGCCACCGTCGGCGTGGTCCTGGCGGCGCTGGCCGGCTTCCTGCTGCCGCTGCCGCCCGGTCTGCACCTGCTGGTGGCGGTGCTGGCCGGGGCCCTGGGCGGGGCGATCTGGGGTTTCATCCCGGGCATCCTCAAGGCCCGCGCCGGGGCCCACGAGGTGATCAACACGATCATGCTCAACTACGTCGCCACGTACTTCCTCACCTGGTTGATCGTGCAGAACGGCGTGCAGGACCCGACCCGTCCCGACGCGATCAGCAGGGCGGTGGACACCTCCGCCCAGCTGCCCCGGCTGCTCGGTGACAACCTGCGGGTGCACGCCGGCATCCTGCTCGCCGTGCTGGCCACCTGGGCGGTCGCCTGGTTGCTGAACCGCTCGACGCTCGGCTTCGAGCTGCGCGCGGTCGGCGCCAACCCGGACGCCGCCCGGACCGCCGGAATCAGCGTCACCCGGACGTACATCCTGATCATGGTCTTCTCCGGAATCCTGGCCGGCCTCGGCGGCTCGAACATGGTGCTGGGCTCCACCGCCAGCGCCCTGACCCCGCTGGTGGTCGCGCAGATCGGCTTCGACGGCATCCTGGTGGCGCTGCTCGGCCGGGTGAAGCCGTGGGGGGTGCTGCTGGCAGGGCTGCTGTTCGGGGCGCTCCAGGCCGGCGGCAACCGGATGCAGTCGTACTCGGGGATCTCGCTGGAGCTGGTGACCGTGCTCCAGGCGCTGATCGTCATCTTCATCGCCGCGCCGGCCCTGGTGAAGGCGATCTTCCAGCTCCGGGCCGCGCGCGCCGCCCGGTTGCAGACGAGCCTGGCGAAGGGCTGGTAACTCATGTCCACCATGGCTGTCCCCGACATCGCGGTCGCCCCGGTCGACGAGGGCTTCTGGACCCGTAGCCGCAAGGTCGGTCTGACGCTGCTGGCGCTCGGTCTGCTGTCGGCGGTGCTCTTCGGCGCGCTCGCCACCGACCAGCAGGCCCGGTTCACGCTCAGCGACGACGCGGCCGGCGCCGCATTGGAGATCAACGGCACGATCGGGGCGATCCTGTTCGGGATCATCGCGATCGCCGCCGGCGCGGCGCTGCTCGCCGGGGTGCCGAAGCGCTGGTTCCTTCCCGTGCTCGGCGTCGGGCTGGTCGGCTTCGTGCTCTCCTTCCTCTGCTGGCAGGTCTCCGCCGCGCCGGCCGGGCAGAACTTCATGCCGCTGGTCAACATCATCCGGGGCACGTTCATCCTCGCGCTGCCGCTGATCTTCGGCGCGCTCGCCGGGGTGCTCTGCGAACGGTCCGGCGTGGTCAACGTGGCCATCGAGGGTCAGTTGCTGATGGGCGCGTTCAGCGGCGCGCTGTTCGGCAGCCTCTCCGGCAGCGTCTGGGTGGGTCTGGTCGCCGCCGCCCTCGGTGGCGCGTTCATCTCGCTGCTGCTGGCCGTCTTCGCCATCCGCTACCTGGTCGACCAGGTCGTCATAGGCATCGTGCTGAACCTGCTGGCGGTCGGTGTCACCGGCTTCCTCTACGAGCGGCTGATGCAGACCGACGCGACGAAATACAACAGCGCACCCCGCTTCAGCAACTGGAACATCCCGCTGCTCGAGGACATCCCGGTGCTCGGCCCGGCGCTGTTCCGCGGCAACATCTTCCTCTACCTCGGCCTGCTCCTGGTGCTGGTGATCCACATCGGGCTGTTCCGGACCCGGTGGGGGCTGCGTACCCGCTCGGTCGGCGAGCACCCGACCGCCGCCGACACGCTCGGCGTCAAGGTGCTGCGGGTGCGTTACCGCAACGTGCTGCTGGCCGGCGTGGTCGCCGGCATCGGCGGCGCGTCCTACACGCTGGCGCTCTACTCGTTCACCAAGAACATGATCGGCGGCAAGGGCTTCATCGCACTGGCCGCGCTGATCTTCGGCCGGTGGAACCCGACCGGCGCGCTGCTCGCCGCGCTCTTCTTCGGCTTCGCCGACCAGCTCGCCACCTATCTGGGCGCGATCAACAGCGTGATCCCCAGCCAGTTCCTGGCCATGCTGCCCTACCTGGCGACGATCCTGGCGGTCGCCGGGTTGGTCGGCCGGGTCCGGGCACCGGCCGCGGACGGCAAGCCGTACATCAAGGGCTGACGCCCGGCGTCGACGCGGCGGGGCCGAGGTGGTCCCGCCGCAGGCAGCGATGACGGTGCGGCAGAATGATGGGATGGCTGAGATCGACTGGGCGCAATTGCGCGCCGCCGCCTCCGACGCGATGCGGCACGCGTACGCGCCGTACTCGACGTTCCCGGTCGGCGCGGCCGCGCTGGTCGACGACGGCCGCGTGGTGGTCGGCTGCAACGTGGAGAACGCCGCGTACGGGGTGACCCTCTGCGCCGAGTGCGGGGTGGTGTCCAGCCTGCACGCCACCGGGGGCGGCCGTCTCGTCGCGCTCTCCTGCGTCGACGCCACCGGTGAGCCGTTGATGCCGTGCGGCCGGTGCCGGCAGCTGCTCTGGGAGCACGGTGGGCCGGAGTGCCTGATCGAGACCAAGGGTCGCCCGCTGCGGATGGCCGAGCTGCTGCCGCACGCCTTCGGTGTGGAGGACCTGGAGGCGGTGACCGGTGAGACGCCGGTGCTGGTGGTCCCGGAGCGGCTGGCCGCCTGGCGCGGGCGCGGCACCGTCTTCGTGCACCCGGACATGTCCGCCGGGCAGCAGGTCTGGACGGCGTACTGGGAGCGGTCGGCCGGGGACGACGCGGGCGCCGAGACCGGCGTGCTGGAGGAGGCCCCGAGCTGGGACGACCCGGCGGAGGCGATCACCTGGGGGATGGCCCGGACGCCTCGGGTGGTGGTGGTCGACGCGACCGGGACCATCTTCTGGGCCGGTGAGGGTGAGCCGCCTCTGGAGATTCCGGTTCGTTGGGCTGCTGGTTGAGCTTTGGGGATTGGGCGGACCGTGCCCGGCTCCGGGCGGTCAGGCTTGATCCCTCCGCCGGGCACGGTCGGCCCAATCCCTCGGTGTTCACGGTCCGTGGGTCGGGATCTACATACGACTAGGAAAGATCTTTTCTGATGAGTAGTGGTTTTGCTGCTGTTGATGTCATTCGCGTGAAGCGGGACGGGGGTGTGCTGTCGGACGCGCAGATCGACTGGGTGATGGACGCGTACACCCGCGGGGTGGTCGCCGACGAGCAGATGGCCGCGCTGGCCATGGCGATCCTGCTCAACGGCATGACCGGCCCGGAGATCGCCCGGTGGACCGCCGCGATGATCGCCAGCGGTGAGCGGCTGGACCTCTCGGCGGTACGACGCCCGACGGTCGACAAGCACTCCACCGGCGGCGTCGGCGACAAGATCACCCTGCCGCTCACCCCGTTGGTGGCGGCGTGTGGCGCGGCCGTGCCGCAGCTGAGTGGGCGCGGCCTCGGGCACACCGGCGGCACGCTGGACAAGTTGGAGTCCGTCCCGGGCTGGCGGGCCGCGCTGAGCAACGACGAGTTCATCAGCCAGCTCGGCGACGTCGGCGCGGTGATCTGCGCGGCCGGCGCCGGCCTGGCTCCCGCCGATCGGAAGCTGTACGCGCTGCGCGACGTGACCGGCACGGTGGAGGCGATCCCGCTGATCGCCAGCTCGATCATGAGCAAGAAGATCGCCGAGGGCACCGGCGCGCTGGTCCTCGACGTCAAGGTCGGCTCGGGCGCCTTCATGAAGTCCGTCGACCAGGCCCGTGAGCTGGCCCGCACCATGGTCGAGCTGGGTGGTGCGCACGGCGTGCGGACGGTCGCCCTGCTCACCGACATGTCCACACCGCTCGGCCTGGCGATCGGCAACGCGGTCGAGGTGACCGAGTCGGTCGAGGTGCTGGCCGGAGGTGGACCGGCCGACGTGGTGGAGCTGACGCTGGCCCTGGCGCGGGAGATGCTCGACGCCGCCGGCCTGCCGGACGCCGATCCGGCGTCGGCGCTGCGGGACGGCCGGGCGATGGACTCCTGGCGGGCGATGATCCGGGCGCAGGGCGGCGACCCGGACGCGCCGATGCCGGCTGCCCCGGAGTTCGAGGTGGTGCGCGCGGAGCAGGACGGGCACGTGGCGGCCGTCGACGCGTACGCCATGGGGGTGGCGGCCTGGCGGCTCGGCGCGGGCCGGGCCCGCAAGGAGGACCCGGTGAGCGTGCCGGCCGGGGTGGTGCTGCACAAGCGACCCGGCGATCCGGTGCGGGCCGGTGACGCCCTCTACGAGCTGCGCGCCGAGGACCCGGCGCGGATCCCGGCGGCGCTCGCGGAGGCGGCCCGCGCGGTGCGGGTCGCGCCGACCGCGCCGGTGCCGACGCCGCTGGTCATCGAGCGGATCGGCTGACCCGACCCGGGGTCGGGGCGGCGTGGTGCCGGTCACCAGGGAGCGCTATTCTCGCAGGCCAAGGGGGGATAACCGGCCTTGAGCCGTCGCAAGCAGACAGGAAAACGCGCCGTGACCGTACCTGCCCCCGACCCACGAGAGGTACGCGAGGCGAGCCTGGACGAGTTGTCCCGGCTCCGCCTGCCGTTGCCGCCTCCCCAGTTCCCGCTCGTCTGGGAGCCGGGTGACCAGATCGACCTGCGCCCCACAGCGGAGATCGAGGCGCGGATCGCCGTGCTGCACCTGATCCTGGCCCGCTGCTTCGGGATGCCCCCGCAGGCGGCGATGAGCTGGCTGCTCGGCTCGCACCTGATGGAGATGGTGACCCCGCCGGAGTGGCAGTTCGTGACCGGCGGCAAGGGCGACCACCGGTCGTTCGTGCTGCACCACGACGCGCTCTTCGCGCTGGCCTGGGTGCTCGGGCTGAGCAAGCAGCTCGACCCGACCCTCGCCGTGGACGAGCGGCTGGTCGAGCGGCTGCCGCACATCGCCGAGGGGGAGACGTTCCCGCGCTGGCGGTCCCGGATCCTCACCGCGCCGCAGCATCCCGCCGACGCGGCCGCCCTGCTCGACCTGCACTACTGCCTGGACTGGGCTTACCTGGAGACTGAGCGGGTCGGGCGGTCGCTGCCCGGTCTGGTCGATGCGAACGCGATCGGTCAGCGGCGCTGGGCACTGGAGTGGGCGGTGATCCTGCGTGGGCCGTACCACGATGAACCGCCCGGCTGGGAAGAGGTCGACCTCTCCACCTGACCTCAGCGGGGCCGCTGGACGTCGAGCCGGACCGCCACGGTGACCCGGACCGGTTCGGGCAGCGCGACCAGCCGGGCGGCGAGAGCGGCCGGGTCGGTGTGCCAAGCGCTGGGGCCCATCCCGACCAGGGTGGCGACCTCCGGCCGGGTCAGCGTCAGCTCCGCCCGGTGTACGGCCGAGTTGACCCCGGTGAAGTGCCCGCCCAGGCTGCCGGCCACCCGGTCGGCCTTGTCCGGGTCCACCCGCAGCAGGCCGAGAGCGTCCACCAGTTCGGCGAGGTGGTCGGCGGCGGGGGTGACCACCAGCAACGTGCCGTTCGGGTGAAGCACCCGGTGGAACTCCGCGCCGTTGCGCGGGGCGAAGACGTTCAGCAGCACGGAGGTCGACGCGTCGGCGAGCGGCAGCCGCTGCCAGGTGTCGGCGAGCGCCGCGGCCGCCCGGGGATGCGCCCGTGCCGCGCGGCGGAGCGCCGGCTTGGACACGTCCAGGGCCAGACCCACCGCGTCCGGCAGCGCCGCCAGCACCGCGCCGAGGTACCGGCCGGTGCCGGCGCCGGCGTCCACCACCAGGGGGTACGCCTCGAAGTCGGGCGTCGGCGGCTCAACCCGTACCTCTGCGGTTGTGTCCTTTGCTCTGCTTACCTCCGCGCAACGGTTCTGTCCGGAAACCGTTGCGTCGGTTGAAGCAGAGCAAAGGGCGGACGGTGTAGGCCCCGGGTGCGTGGCGGCCGGCGCGCGGAGCCGGCCGACGGCGTCCGTGGCGGCAGCGGCGAGGGCGGCCGAGATGACGTCGTAGTGCCCGGCGGCGAGGAAGTCCGCCCGGGCGGCCACCATCTCGGCGCTGTCGCCGGCGTGCGGGGCGTGCCCGGCCAGCAGGTTGACGTACCCCTGCCGGGCGATGTCGAAGCTGTGCCGGCGCGGGCAGCGCAGCGCCCTGGCGGTGCCGGCGGTCGACTCGGACAGCGGCTCGCCGCAGACCGGGCAGCGCAGCCGGTCGAGGATGCGCGGGTCCACGTCAGGCCGCCGGTTCGGGCTGCGGGCGGGTGGCCCGCGGCTCGGGGCCGGCGAGGTGGTCGACCACCCGGTGGGTGAGCGCGCCGAGCGCGTCGACCTCAGCGGGGGTGAGCAGGTCGATCAGGTGCCGCCGGACGGCGGCCACGTGGCCGGGAGCAGCGGACTCGATGGCCTGCCGACCCGCCAGGGTGAGCACGACGATGGAGCCGCGGGCGTCGTCGGCGCACTCCTCGCGGGTCACCAGGCCGCGTTGCTGCATCCGGCTCAGGTGGTGCGAGAGCCGGCTGCGCGACCACAGCATCCTGGCGGCCAGCTCGCTGAGGCGCAGCCGCCCCTGCTGGGTCTCGGAGAGGTCGGAGAGCACGTCGTAGTCCGGCTCGGAGAGGCCGGCGTCCTGGGTCAGCTCCCGGGCCAGCTCCAGATCGAGCAGTCGACGCATCCGGCGGTAGCCGCGCCAGGCGCGGGCCTCCCGTTCGTCCAGCCACCGCGGTGTGTCCATACGTGGAGTCTAGCGGTTTGGTTGACATGTCACCGATCCGCCTTCTAGATTGATGACATGTCAACAAGTTCATTCGAGGGCGACCCGACCACCCGCCGCCTCAACGTGATCGTCGCGAGCACGCGCCCCGGCCGGGTGGGTCGGATGATCGGCGACTGGTTCACGGACGCCGCCGGCCGCCACGGCGGCTTCGACGACGTCCGACTGGTCGACCTCGCCGAGGTCGGGCTGCCGTTCCATGACGAGCCGCATCACCCGTCCGAGGGTCGCTACCTCTACCGGCACACCCAGCGTTGGAGCGCGACGACCGCGGCCGCGGACGCGTTCGTCTTCGTGATGCCCGAGTACAACTACGGCTTCAGCGCCCCGCTCAAGAACGCGATCGACTACCTCTACCACGAGTGGCAGCACAAGCCGGTGGGCTTCGTCAGTTACGGCATGAGCTCCGGCGGCCTGCGTGCCGTTCAGATGATCAAGCAGGTGGTAACCACCCTCAACATGGTCCCGGTCAACGACGCGGTGACCATCTTCTTGCGACAGGCGCTGGACGGCTCCGGCCGGCTGGTGCCGGATCCGGGGCGGGACGCCGCCGCCGAGGCGATGCTCCACCAGCTCGGCCGGCTGGCCGCCGCGCTTGCGCCGCTGCGGGTGCCGGCATGAGCGACCGACTGTGGGGGCTGTTCGGCACGCGCGGGCGCGGGGTGCTGGTCACCCTGCGCCGGGACGGCCGACCCCAGCTGTCCAACCTCGACTATCTGGCCGAGCCGGGGCTGATCCGCTGCTCCACCACCGGGGACCGGGCGAAGGTGCGCAACCTGCGCCGCGACCCCAGGGCCAGCTTTCACGTGACCACGCCGGACGGCGGCGCGTACGCGGTCGCCGAGGGCACCGTGACCCTCACCGAGCCGGCCGCGGCCACCGCCGACGCGACGGTCGACGAGCTGGTCGAGGTCTACCGGCGGATTCGCGGCGAGCACCCGGACTGGGCGGACTACCGTGCCGCCATGGTCGCCGACGGGCGGCTCGTGATCCGCCTCGAAGTGCACCGGGTGTACGGCTGGCAGCCGTGACTGCCGGCCGGTCCCGTCCCGGTCCGCCAGGGTCGCTGACTAGGGTCTGAGCATGGTCGCAACTATCCGGTACGAGGACATCGTCAAGGTCCCGAAGGCGCTGCTGCACGACCACCTCGACGGCGGGCTGCGGCCGGCGACGATCGTCGAGCTGGCCGCGGAGGTGGGCCACGAGCTGCCCACCACCGACCCCGAGGCGCTGGGGCGCTGGTTCGTCGACGCGGCCGACTCCGGCTCGCTGGAGCGCTACCTGGAGACGTTCGCGCACACCGTGGCGGTCATGCAGACCGCGCCGGCGCTGCGCCGGGTGGCCCGCGAGTGCGCGCTGGACCTGGCCGCCGACGGCGTGGTCTACGCCGAGGTGCGGTTCGCTCCGGAGCAGCACCTGGAACAGGACCTGAGCCTGGACGAGGTGGTCGAGGCGGTGCTGGCCGGTTTCGCCGAGGGCACCGCCCAGGCCGTCGAGGCGGGGTTGAACATCCGGGTGGGCACGCTGCTCACCGCCATGCGGCACGCGGCCCGTTCGCAGGAGATCGCCGAGCTGGCCGTGCGGCACCGGGACTCCGGGGTGGTCGGCTTCGACATCGCCGGCGCCGAGGCGGGCTTCCCGCCCACCCGGCACCTGGACGCCTTCGAGTACCTCCAGCGGGAGAACTTCCACTTCACCATCCACGCCGGCGAGGCGTTCGGCCTGCCGTCGATCTGGCAGGCGATCCAGTGGTGCGGCGCGGACCGGCTCGGCCACGGGGTGCGGATCGTGGACGACATCACCCCCGGCGCGGCGCCGGTGCTCGGCCGGCTGGCCGCGTACGTCCGGGACAAGCGGATCCCGCTGGAGCTGTGCCCGTCGTCGAACGTGCAGACCGGAGCGGTGGACTCGATCGCGGACCACCCGATCGGCCTGCTACGGGACCTGCGGTTCCGGGTCATCGTCAACACCGACAACCGGCTGATGAGCGGCACGTCGATGTCGCGGGAGATGGCCCTGCTGGTGGAGACGTTCGGCTACGGCTGGCGGGAGTTGCAGTGGTTCACCATCAACGCGATGAAGAGCGCCTTCATCCCGTTCGACGAGCGGCTGCGGATCATCGATGAGGTGATCAAGCCGGCGTACGCGAAGCTGCTGGCCTGAGTGGTCAGCCGTGCGGGTGGCCGGCGAGCAGGCCGGCCACCCTGCGCAGCACCTCCCGGGCCCGGGCCGCCTCCGCGCCCAGCCCGGTCTGCCGGCGCAGCACCGCGGGCTCGGCGCGCAGCAGTGCCACCCCGCGCCGGACCAGCACCTGTGGCGCCTTGCGCTGCTCGGACAGGTCGCGGGCCAGCCGGCGGAGGAAGGTCGCCCCGCGCGGGCGGCGCAGCGCGTACGCACCGGCGAGCAGGCCACGACGGCGGCACTCATCGACGATCTCGGCCGCGAAGATCCCTTCGGCCACGAAAAGTGGCGATCCGGCGACGTCAAATGGCCGTGTGGCCACCCGTCGATCCGCGCCGATCGCATAAACCGGCACATCGGCGCGACCCTCGCGAGCCAGTCGGGCAATCGTTTCGACCGCCGTGAGGGCGTCCCACGACTCGGGTGATTCCCAGTCCACCTGGCCGTTTCGGCGCGGCAACGTAGGGTCATCGCCATCTTTGTAAAAGTCGTCCAGGCAGAGCACCGGTAGGCCGGTTTGCTGCGCTATGTACGACTTTCCAGAGCCAGAAGGGCCGGCGAGCAGGACAACGCGGTGCGGATGTTTCATTACCTTCAGTTACTCCGGCCAGACGGACTGCTATCAAATCGCATCAACATCTCATCACACCTTCGGCGGGTGACAACCTGGGCTTTCTTCTTGCCGGGCGGCGTGATGGAATCTCGGGGGTCCGACCCGCCGGGTCGGACGCTGGGCGTTGCGCGGGGGCAACGCGTTCAAGCTGTAATCGCGAGGGCGGTGACGTGAGCAAACGGCCAAAGACGGCGGGCTCCTTCCTGTCGCGGCTGCGCCGACCGGCCAGCCGGCTCCGGGACATGCCGATCTGGTCCAAGCTCGGTCTCATCATGATCGTGCCGACCATCGCCACGGTCGTGGTGGGCACCAGTGGTCTCGTCGACCACCTGGAGACGCTCAACAATGCCAACCGGGCCGGCGACCTGGCCAACCTGTCGAGCTACTCGGGTGACCTGGTCGACACGCTTCAGGACGAGCGGACCACCGCCGTGCTGCTGCTGGGGGCCAAGGGGACGCAGCCGACGGCGCAGTACCAGGAGGCCTACAACCGGGTGAACTCCCGGGTAGACCAGGCGAAGGGCCCCTACCTGCAGCAGCGGGCCGAGATCGAGGACCTGCCGAGCAGCCTGGAGGGCCTGCTCAACGGGATCGACCAGACCCTGAAGGACCTGCCAGGCGTCCGCAGCCAGGTGTTCAACGGCAAACTCAAGCTCACCGAGACCATTCAGGCGTACGAGGGCCTGATCAACGACCTGCTCGCCATCCGTGACTCCGCCACCCAGCTCGCCGGCAACAGCGACCTGAGCGACCGGATGCGGGCCGCCGCGGCGGTCGCCCGGGAGAAGGAGTTCCTCTCCGTCCGCCGGGTCGTCGTGCACCGCGCCCTCGGCTCGGAGCAGCGGCGGATGACCCCGGTGCTGCGCACCGACTACATCGCCAGCGGCACCGGTCAGCAGCAGGCCCTGCAGAGCTTCAAAGCCGTCGCCAGCCCCGACGAGGCGAAGTTCCACGACCAGACGGTCGCCGGCGGTGACCGTCGGGAGGCGCAGAACTACACCGGCTGGATCGACGGCAACACCACCGGCGACATGCACGGTGCGCCGTTCGGCCCGGACCAGTGGGACTCGGCCATGACGGCCAACGCCAAGCTGATCCGCACCGTCGAGACGAAGCTCGACGGCGACGTGGTCGCCGAGGCCGACAACCTGCGCTCGGACGTCCAGCGTCAGGTGTTCCTGGAGACCGGCCTGCTGCTCAGCATGCTGCTGCTGGCCATCCTCTTCGCGTACCTGGTCGCCCGCTCGATGGCCCGCTCGCTGCGTGAGCTGCGGCAGGGCGCTCTCTCCGTCGCCCAGTACGGCCTGCCGCAGGCGGTGGCCCGACTGCGTGACCCGCAGGTCGTCGGGCAGCTCTCCCCGGTGCAGCTGGCCAACCAGATCGCCGAGCCGCTCCCGGTCCGCAGCAAGGACGAGTTCGGCCAGGTGACCGAGGCGTTCAACGCCGTCCACCTGGAAGCCGTCCGAACCGCCGCCGAGCAGGCGGCGCTGCGCGCCTCCGTCGCGACCATGTTCGTCAACCTGGCCCGCCGTTCGCAGATCCTGGTCGACCGCCTCATCGGGCACCTCGACCGGCTGGAGCGCGGCGAGGAGGACCCGGACCGGCTGGCCGAGCTGTTCCAGCTCGACCACCTGGCCACCCGGATGCGCCGCAACGACGAGAACCTGCTCGTGCTCGCCGGCGCCGACTCCACCCGCGTGCAGCGCGAGCCGGCGGCGCTCATCGACGTGCTGCGCGCCGCGCAGTCCGAGGTCGAGCACTACACCCGGATCGAGTTCGGGGTCATCGACCGGGACATCGAGGTCGCCGCGCACGCGGTCAACGACCTGGTGCACCTCGTCGCCGAGCTGTTCGACAACGCGACCGCGTTCTCGCCGCCGGACTCGCAGGTGATGGTCGAGGCCCGCCGGGTCGGCGACCGCACCTCGCTCTACGTCGAGGACCGCGGCATCGGCATCAGCAACGACCAGCTGAACGAGCTCAACGAGCGTCTCGCGACGCCGCCGCAGGTGGACGTGGCCGTGTCCCGCATGATGGGCCTGGTCGTGGTCGCCCGGCTGGCGTCCCGGCACGGGGTCCGGGTCGAGCTGCGTCCCGGTGGTGACCGTGGCACGGTCGCCGACGTGACCCTGCCGACCTCGGTGCTGGTGCCCCGGGCGCTCTCCGGCCGGATGCAGCAGCCGCCGGCGCTGCCCGCGGCCGGTGGCCCGCAGGGCGGTGGCCCGGTTCCGGCCTTCGGCGCGCTGCCCGCGCTGGGCAACGGCCCTCGCCCGAGCGAGTCCGGCAACCAGGTCACGCTGGGTGGTCGCCCGTTCGACCCAGCCTCGCGCAACGGCGCCGGCACCCCCGCCAACGCCGGTGCGTACCGCTCGATGCCGGCCTGGTCGGACCTGACCGGTGCGGCCGGCACGAACGGCGGGGACGGGTTCACCCCGCGGACGGCCAACGGACAGCCGATCGACCCGCTGCCGCAGCGCCGCGCCGGCGACGACTCTTCGGACGCGGGCCAGCAGCCGGCCATTCCACGGCAGCTGCCCAGCAGCCCCGAGGCGCACCCGTACTCGCCGCCGCCGGTCTCCGCGCAGCCCTACTCCGGCGCACCGGTCTCCGCCTCGCCGGCCTCCGGCCAGCCGTACTCCGCGCAGCCCTACTCGGGTGCGCCGTACGCCGGTCCGCCGGTGTCGGCCGCCCCGGCCTCGGGTCAGCCGTACTCGGCCCCGCCGGCCGGTCAGCCCTATTCGGCCCCGCCGGCCGGTCAGCCGTACTCGGCGCCGCCAGCCGGTCAGCCCTATTCGGCCCCGCCGGCATCGAGTCAGCCGTACTCGGCGCCGCCGGCGTCCGCCCAGTCGTTCCAGTCGTTCAGCGGCTTCGCGCCCCGATCGGCCCCGCCCGCCCAGGCGCCCAACGCCCCCGCGCCGCCGGCCTGGCCGCCGGTGCCCGGTGGCGACCGGGACGCGGCCACCCCGCCGGTGCCCGAGCGGTTCGCCGCCGCCCTGGACATGACGACGGAGCTGCCGCGGGTGCAGCGACCCGCCGAGCAGCCGGCCGCCACGGCTCAGCCGACGGCACCGACCTCGGCGGCACCGGCGCAGAGCCGGCCGGCGCCGCAGCAGCCGCAGGCCCAGAATCGGCAGCGGTACGCGGACGAGACCATGGAGCTGCCGATCTTCCGGGAGCTCGAGTCGGCCTGGTTCCGTACCCGTCGGCCGGGTCCGGAGGAGGCGGCAGCGGCTCAGGCAGCCGCACCGGCCGCCCAGCCGGCGGCCAATGGCGGCACCGCGACCCAGCAGTTCGCGACGGTCGAGGCCAGCGGCCGGGCAGTCCACAAGACACCACCCGGGACGACAGGTAACACACCGATGGCAGACACTCCGACGGCCGGAGGAGCGCCGCGGGACAACGGGTCGACAGCGAACGGGGGCGCCCGCCCCAGCCTCGCCGAGAGCCTGCCGAACCGCCGGCCCCAACCGCCACAGACCAACGGCTGGCAGACCGCCGCCGACGACGGCTGGCGTGCCGCCTCGGCAGCGGCCAGCGCGGTCCCGGTGAGCGAGACCACCACGACCGGTCTGCCGAAGCGCAAGCCGATGGCGCAGCTGGTCCCCGGCGCGGTGGAGAAGCCCACCACCTCGGTCCAGCGGCGTTCCCCGGAGGCGGTCCGTGGCCTGCTCTCCGCCTACCACCGGGGCGTGCAGCGAGGGCGTAGCACCTCGGACAACCCGACCAGCCCGGAGGCGACTCCGGGAGGGCAGCAATCCTCGCAGTCTGGCTCAGGCCCAGCGGCCGGGAGCGGGCAGAAGGAGCAAGAAGGATGACAACTACGCAGGATCTTGGTTGGCTGCTGGCCAACTTCGCTGACCGGGTGCCCGGTGTCGCGCATGCGGTCGCCGTCTCGGCGGATGGCCTGCTTCTCGCGTCGTCACGGGATCTGCCGCGGGACCGGGCCGATCAGCTCGCCGCGATCGCGTCCGGTCTGGTCAGCCTCACCCAGGGAGCGGCCCGCTGCTTCGAGGGAGGCGCTGTGCTGCAGACCGTCGTGGAGATGGACAATGGCTTCCTGTTCCTGATGTCCATCTCGGACGGCTCGTCCTTCGCAGTGCTGGCCGCCCGCAGCTCGGACGTCGGGCAGGTCGGCTACGAGATGGCGTTGCTGGTCGACCGGGTGGGCGACGCGCTGACCCCGCAGCCGCGTGCGGCCGCGGGGATGCTGAGCTGACGCCTCGCCGATCGTGAGGTCGGCGCTACTGCAACAACGACAACGACGGGTTTCACCGGTGGGAGCCGGTGCCGGGTACGAAGGAGGTGAGCGGCGACATGGCCGATCGTGACGAACCGACCGGAGCGTTGGTCCGTCCATACGCCGTGACCCGCGGTCGTACCCGTCCCCGGCTCGACATCGCGCTGGAGGCGCTCGTCGAGACGACGGTGCGTGGCCGGGCCGCTGCCAATGGCAACGGTGGCCGCGAACACCAGTACATCGCCGCGCTGTGTGACGGACGCGTGCAATCGCTCGCCGAGATCGCGGCGCGGATGCAGCTCCCGCTCGGTGTGGCCCGGGTGCTCATCGCCGACATGGCGACGGACGGCCTGGTCGCAGTCCACGAGCCGACCATTTTGGACGACTCCGACGACGCGGTGGGCACTGAACTGCTGGAGAGGGTGCTGAGTGGACTTCGCAGGCTCTGACATGTCGCACCGCCCGCCGAACCCGAGTGGGCGCGTGACGTCGGCGAAGATCGTTATCGCCGGTGGATTCGGCGTCGGTAAGACGACGCTGGTCGGCTCGGTCTCGGAGATCACGCCGCTGACCACCGAGGCCATCATGACCTCCGCTGGCGTGGGCGTCGACGACACCCGGCAGGTGCCGGGCAAGACGACGACCACGGTGGCCATGGACTTCGGGCGGATCTCGATCGACCGTGACCTGATCCTGTACCTGTTCGGTACGCCGGGTCAGACTCGATTCTGGTTCATGTGGGACGAACTGGTTCGGGGTGCCATCGGTGCGGTCGTGCTGGTGGACACTCGCCGGCTGGCCGACTGCTTCGCGGCGATCGACTTCTTCGAGCACCGGCGGCTGCCGTACCTGGTGGCCATCAACTGCTTCGACGGGATGCAGTACCACGACCCGCAGGACGTTCGGGACGCGCTGGCGATCTCGAGCGACGTGCCGGTGGTGGCCTGCGACGCCCGCAACCGGGAGTCGACGAAGCACGTGCTGATCTCGCTGGTCGAGTACGTGCTCACCATGCGGCGTACGCGCGCCGTCGCGCCGGCCTGACCGGGCGATCGCGCCCGGTGGTGGCTTCGGCCGCCACCGGGCGCTGAGTGCTGTCCGGAGGCACCTCGCCGGGCAGCCCCGCACCTCTTTTCAAGACGCCGCCTTTCCGGGCTCTTGGACGCAGTCGGCCCCTTCAGGGGCGGATTGGTCCAGGACCTTCACGAGGCGGCGTTGGTCGTGCCGGGCTAACGCTGTGGCCTGAACGCGCTCCGCCCCCAGTCAGCTGACTGAGGGCGGGACAGACGCGTGGGTGATGGTGACCGGGGTCAGGACTGGTAGCCGGCGGACCGGTACTCGTATTCGCGGTCGTCGTCGCGGTCACCGTGGTCACGGCTGAAGTCCCAGCCGCCGGCGGCCTCGCGACCCGGCCGGCCGCCCACCGCGAACCCGCCGATCTCCTGCCCGCGACGCCAGCCACGGAAGTAGCCGGTGGTGTTCTCCGCGAGGCTCGCCGCATCACGCACTATCCGCAGCGGACGCTCCTCGCGCAACGGGGAACCCGGGACCAGGTTGGCCTGCGGCACGCGCTTCGGTAGACCGGCCGTCGTCTCGGCGCCCACCGCGGGACGGGCCGCCTGCTCGGCTGCCTGCCACCCGGTGTCGGCCGTGGTCGACCAGTCCAGGTCGGACTCCTCGGTCTGCCCGACGAACCAGGCCGACTTGGCCTGCGCGAAGATCAGCAGGTCCCCGTCGCCCTCGTCCGCCACCGGTGGCGGACGGTGCTCGACCGGGGGTGACGGCCGGTGCTCGACGGGTCGTTCCATGCGGGGCGCGGGGCGGCCGTTGCGGGCGGCCTGCTCCCGATCGACCAGCCGCAGCGGCGGCGTCTCGAGGCGCGGGTCGGTGGGCGGGTTGAGGCTTGCCTCGCGCAGCGCCCGGTCGGCCAGCGGTGGCGGCTCCACGAGCCGCAGCATGGGTGGCTCCTGCGGCAGGTCGTCCGCCAGCCAGGGCGGGGTGACGCGGCCGTCGGCCCGGCCCGGGTCGGTGGGGGCGTCGATGCCACGGCCGCCGCCGTACGAGTAGGCGGCCGGGTTGTTCGGCGAGCTGTCGGCCGGGTCCTCCGGGTTGTTGACCAGCGGCCAGTTGGCCCGGGAGCCCGGCGGTGCCGACTCCTGGCCCGGACGGGGAGTGGGCACCGGGATGCTGAGGTCGGTGGCGCTGAAACCGCCGGTGGGAGCCTCGTCGACCGGGCGTTGCAGGTGGCTGGGCCGGGGCTCGCCGTTGGTCTTGGGGCGGGGCGGGATGACCGTGCGTTGCCGCTCGGCCCGCGCGTTGTTGATCGCCGCGGTCGTCAACGTCGGCCGGAACGGCTCGCCCGCCTCGGCCGGCGGCACCGCGCCGCGCTGCGCCGGCGCGATCGGGGTGATCCCGGGCGGCGGGGGCGGTGGCGAGGAGACCGGCCGGTTGGTCGGACCGTCGATGCGGCTCGGGAGGGGTTCGCCACGCCCCGGCAGGGCGGACACCGCCGGGCCGGCGGCCGCCGCGGGGGCAACCGGAGCGGGTGCGACCGGCGGCGGGGTGATCGGAGCCGGGGCGACCGGCGGTGGCCCGAGCGGGCGCGGCGACGCCAGCGGGGCGCCACCCGGGATCGGTTCGGGGCGGCTGCGTCGGCCCCCGGTGGGGGCGGGCTCGGCGGCGACCGGGGTCGGCCGGACCGCGCGCAGCCCGGTGCCGGTGTTGGACAGGCCGGCCAGCTCGCCGACCGACTCGTCACGGCGGGCGGCGGCGCGGCGACCGGGCGCCGGCGCGGGCGTGCTGGCCCGTGCGCTGAGCGCGCTGACCAGCGCCTCGCAACCGGCGTCGCAGGCCCGTACCGAGGCGACCGCCTGCCGGACGGTCTCGGCCACCGCGGAGGTGAGCGCCCGGTTCACCGCGGCGCGGCGGGGCGTCTCGGAGATGGCGACCCGCAGTGCGGTGACCGCCTCGTTGATTTCCTCGGCGTCGGCCACACCGTCCGCGGCGAGGTGCGCGGCGATGGCGTCCGCCGCCACCGAGACCTCGCGGCCCCGGGCCACGGTGCCGCCCAGCATGCCCGGCTCGGGCAGGGCGTCCAGCACGGCCAGCGAGACCGGCTCGGCCGGGTCCGGATACGCGCGCAGCGCCGCCGGGTAGAGCTCGCGCAGCACCTCGCGCAGCGCCACGGCGGCCGAGTGCCGACCGCTGGCCAGCGCGGCGTGCGCGGAGAGCACCTGCTTGTAGCCGGCGAGATCCCGGGGTGCCGGCAGAGTGACCGCGGACAGCGCGCCCGCCTGCAACGCGCGGGCCAGGCCGACGGCGCGTCGTTCGGCTGGCGGCGACTGCATCTCCTCCAGGGAGTCGTCGTCGGCGAACCGCTCGGCGAAGTCGTCCACCGAGTCGTCGTCCGCGATCGCCAGGGGCCGACCCGCCGCGCTCAGCAGCGAGGTGACCGTGTGGTCGTCGCTGTCGGCGGCGATGGCCGCACCGCTCGGCCCGCCCGACCGCTCCACGAGCAGCGCGACGAGCTGGGCGTAGCCAGCCGCGTCGTCGCCGATCTCGCAGACATGCAGCAGACGGCCTGCGTCGTCGACCACAGCGGACGTCAGCGTCGAACCGGCCGAGGCCGGTCGGTCAGCAGGATCCGCTGAGGCCAGACCGCAGTACACGCGCACGAGCGCCACGGCGTCGTCCTCCTCCCGGGACAGGTCTTTCCTCTGCCAGCAACTGATGCTCCCCGGTACGGGTCAGTCGCGCCAGTCCACGACCGCAGAGATCTTGCCGACAATGGTGCGCCAACCCAAACTTGCGGTTTGTGCCCCGATTTTCTTCAACCGCCGTCGGCCCATGAAACCGCCGATCCCGCCGTTGGCGGTCGCCCGCAGCGCCTCGTCCAGGTCGTCGAGGCTGGAGCCGGCGGAGAGCATGTCCAGCACCGCAGGCAGCCGCAACGCGTACGACAGGTCACGTGCGACCTCGCCGGCCTTGATCAGCAGGGCCGAATCCCAGGCGTCGTGCCCGCCGCGCAGGTTCTCCACGACGAGGTCGAGCTCGTAGCTGTCCTCGTCGAGCGACGCGATGTCGGCCGGCTCCACCCGTTCGGACAATTCATTCCAGCTGTCCAGTTGGGACAGATCATTTGGGGCGCCGGACCGGATGAAACTGACCAACGACTCGGGGGTCTTGAACAGCAGCAGCTTGCCCCGGTGGCTGAGGAAGACCGGCACCTCCTCGTCGTCCGCCTCGTCCGTGGCGTTCTCGTCGTCGGCCTCGTCGGCGTCCGTGTCGGCGTCACGGCGACGGCGCGACGCCTCGTCCTCGTCGCTCTCGGCCAACTCCTCGTCGAGGATGACGACGGTCTCGTCGTCCTCGTCCTCCTCGATCACCTGACGGCGGGCGAGGAACGGGTCGTCCTGGTCGCGCTCGGTCACGTCGGTGGGGGTCAGCGCCCCCGCCGGCCGGTAGGCCCGCAGCGTGAAACCGGAGCCGGCGGGCAGGGCGATCTCGACCGGGTCGATCCGCAGCTCGTCCCAGAGCGACCGGTCGTCCGACGTCGACGCGAGGCCAATCTCCTCGGCCTCGTCGGCCTGATCTGGCTCGGCCGGGCCGGTGGTGTCGTCGAGCTCGGGCTCGTCGGCGTCGGGCCGTTGGGGCGACTGGCGGGCCACGCTGACCTCCGTGTGCTTCGGGTTGCCCACCCGCCGACGTCTTCGACCGGCGAGTGACTCTGGGCACATACCCTAGTCGGCGGTCCTGGGCGGCCGGTGCCCGCACCCCGATGACCGGCTGGCGCACCGGTTCGGGCCCGCGGGTCATCGCGGGTGGCCACCGGTGGCGTACCGGCGATTCGACAAGTAGCGTAGCTACGTATGAAGGCCCAGGAGTTGCACGGCCACCTCGACGCACTGCTGCTCGCCGTGCTCGAACAGGGCGCGCTGCACGGGTACGCCATCATCGAGGCGCTGCGGGCGCGCAGCGACGGCAGCCTCGACCTGCCCACCGGCACCATCTATCCCGCGCTGCGCCGGCTGGAGCGCGCCGGGCACGTGGCGAGCACCTGGAGCACGGTCAACGGTCGGGAGCGACGGACGTACCAGCTCACCGACTCCGGCCGGCGGGCGCTGGCCGGTGAGCGCGCTGGTTGGCGCGAGTTCCGCGTGACGGTCGGCCGGTTCCTCGACCCCGGCAGCCCACCCGGCACCCCGGCCTGAGCCGCTCAGCGGGTGGTGGCGAGCAGCCAGCCGCGCGCCGCGCGGACGAGCGAGAAGTAGGCTCCGCCGACCAGCACCGCCCCGATGAACATCGGTGGCCAGCTCAGCGCCGCGTCCCAGAGCCCGATCGACCATGCGAAGAGGGCGGTGACGGCCAGCATGCCGAGGACCAGGGTGCCGGTCAGGCCGGCGCCCACCGCGCGCTGCGCGACGGCCAGGCCCGGCCGGGCGGACCGGGCGCTCGCCGCCACCACCAGCAGGCCAGCCACCGCGAGCAGCAGCGAGCCGATCCAGATCCAGTCGACCGAGGCGGCGAGCAGCCGGTAGACGGCCGGCGGGTGCGGACCGTCGCTCCAGCTCGCCCCGCGCCACGTCAGGTCGCCGGCCACCACCGACACTCCGGCCACCGCCAGCATCCGCAGGGAGAGCCCGCGCAGCGCGCCGATCGCCAGCTCGGCCTGCCAGGAGGGAAGCAGCTGCGTCGGTGAGCCGAACTCGGCCACCGCGCGCCGCTGTGCCTCCGTGGGCGGCACGCCGTCCTCGCGGTACGCCTCGACGGCGTCCAGCAGACCGTGCCGGGCCTCGGTGAGCAGGTCGGACTTCAGTCGGGCCGGCCCCTGCAACCGGGCAGCAAGCTCCCGCAGGTGCTCCTCCACCAACACGTCCTCACAGCGCGGCATGGCACCACCCTGCCACGGACGCCGGCGCGCCGACGTCCGGGAGAACCCTGGTCCGTCCCCGAGCCCGGTCAGGGGGTGAGAGCCAGGTACCCGCGTTCGGCCGCCGCCTGGAGCAGCCACTGGTCCCGGTACCAGCCGGGGGCGGTGACCAACTCGGCGTGCCGACCGCGCTGGATCACCCGGCCGCCGTCGAGGACGACGATCTCGTCCAGCTCGGCCAGCCCGCTGAGCCGGTGACTGATCAGGAGTACCGAGTGCCCGGCGGGGGTGGCGGCGAGGGCGGAGGCGAGCACGGCGTCCGCGGCGGTCGGGTCCAGCCCCTCGGTGGGCTCGTCGAGCACCAGCACCGGCGGCGCGGCGAGCAGGGCCCGGGCGAGCGCGAGCCGTTGCCGCTGGCCGCCGGAGAGCTGACCGCCCTCCTCGCCGACCAGGGTGTCCCATCCCGCCGGCTGGGCGTGCGCCCACTCCAGCAGGCCGGCGGCGGCGGTCGCCGCCACCAGCTCGTCGTCGCTGGCCCCGGCACGGCCGAGCAGCAGGTTCTCCCGCACCGTGGCGTGGAAGACGTACGCCTCGGCGAGCAGCCCACCGACCGCGCGGGGCAGCTCTTCCTCGGCGTACGTCGAGACGTCGCGACCGTCCAGCGTGACCCGGCCGGACGTGGGCTGGACCGCGCCGGTCAGCACGGCGGCCAGGGTGCTCTTGCCGGCTCCGCTCGGGCCGACCACCGCGATCCGTCGCCCGGCGGGCAGGTCCAGGCTCACCCGGTCGAGCGCGGGCGCGGCACCGGCCCGGTACCGCACGGTCACCTCGGCGAAGCGCAGCTCGTGCGCGCCGCCTCGGTCCGGGCCGCCGGTGCCATTCGCGCTGGGCTTCACGGCGGCGTGCGGGGGAGTCGGCAGGTTCGCGTCGAGCAGGGCGGCCACCCGGGTCAGGCCGGGCCGCAGCTGGGTCCACTGCCGGGCCGCCGCGACCAGGGCCAGCGCCACCTCGACGGCCGCCAGGGTGCCGACGGCCAGTACGCCGACCAGCACCCCCGGCACGTCCGCGGCCAGCGCGGCCAGCACCACCGCGGCGGCGGTCAGCCCGGCGACCAGCACCCCGGCCGCGTCGACGGCGAACCCGGTGGCGGCCAGGCGGCGTTCCAGCCGGGCCAGTCGGCCGGCCCGCTGCTCGGCGGCGTGCAGGGCAGCACCGGTCGCGCCGAACGCGGCCAGGTCGGCGGCACCGTGGGTGAGGTCGATCGCGTCGGTGGCCAGCGCGCCGCGCAGCGGGGCCACCTCCGCCGCGTTGCGCCGGGTGACCGCGGTGGCCAGTGCGGGCAACGCCACCCCGGCGATGAGCAGCCCGGCGGCGAGCACACCGGCGGCCGGCGGCGAGATCAGCGCCGCCCCGGCCACCGCCAGCAGCCCGACCAGTGCCGCCGCCGATCCCGGCACCAGCACCCGCAGCAGAAGGTCCTGCACCGCCTCGACGTCGGAGACCAGCCGGCTCAGCACGTCCCCCGAGCGGTGCGCGGCGGTGCGGCGGGCGGCGAGGGTGGCGAAGACCCGGGCCCGGACGTCGGTGATCATGCGGAGGACCGCGTCGTGCCCGGCGAGCCGTTCGGTGTAGCGGAACACGCCCCGGCTGATCGCCAGCGCCCGGACCGCCACGATCGCCACGGTGAGCCGGTCCAGCGGTGGCCGGCCGGCGGCGCTCATCAACAGCCAGGTGGCGGTCGCCATCAGGGCGAGCCCGGCGAACTCGGTGGCCGCGGCGAGCAGGCCCGCGCCCACCAGCCGGCCCAGGTACGGCCGGGCCAGGCGCAGGACCGTCCGCTCGGCGGTCGACCGCCCGGTCGGGGCGGCGTCGACCGCCGCTTCCAGTGGGCCCGGCCCGCCGGCCAGCGGCTCGGGTGCCGCGTTCATCGGGCCACCTTCCCGGTCGGCTCGGGCGTCAGCTCGGTGACCCGGCCATCCTCGATCCGCAGGATCCGGTCGGCGTCGGCCAGCAGTGCCGGCCGATGCGCGACCAGCAGCGCGGTCCGCCCGGCGACCAGCCGGCGGGTGGCGTCGAGCACCACCGCCTCGGCCGCGGTGTCGAGTCGGGCGGTGGGCTCGTCGAGCACCACCACCGGGGCGTCCCTGAGGAACGCGCGGGCCAGGGCCACCCGTTGCCGCTGCCCGCTGGAGAGGCCGTGCCCGCGCTCGCCGAGCAGCGTCTCCAGCCCCTCCGGCAGGCCGGCCACCACGTCGTCCAGGGCCGCGTCGTGCACCGCGGTGGCGAGCGCGTCGGGCGGGGTGTCCGGTGCGCCGAGCCGGATGTTGTCGGCCAGCGAGGCGGCGAAGAGGTGGGCGCGCTGCGGCACCCAGGCGAGCTGGCGGCGCCAGGCGTCCGGGTCGGCGTCGGCGAGGTCGACCCCGTCCACGGTGACCCGGCCGCTGGTCGGGGTCACGAAGCCGAGCAGCAGACCGAGCAGGGTGCTCTTGCCGGCGCCGCTGGGCCCGATGATGGCGATCCGCTGACCGGGTCGGACGGTCAGCGTCACGTCGCGCAGCGCGGTGGTCCGCTCGTACGCCACGGTCACCGACTCGAAGCGGATCTCGCCCCGCCCGTCCGGGGTGGCCGCGCCCTCGGCGGCCCGGGGGGCGGCGGGCGCGGCGGAGATGGTGAGCGCCTCGTCCAGCGCGGTGAGCCCCTCCATGCTGGCGTGGAAGCGGCTGCCGGCGGCCCGCAGCGGCAGGTACGCCTCCGGGGTGAGCAGCAGCACCAGCAGCGCGGTCTGCAGGGCCAGCCCGCCGCCGAGCAGCCGGATGCCGACCGGCACCGCGACCAGGGCCACGGAGAGGGTGGCGACCAGCTCCAGCACCAGCGCGGAGAGGAACGCGATCCGCAGTGTCTTCATGGTGGCGACCCGATGCCCGTCGGCCATCCGGCGGACCACCTCGGTCTGCGCCCGGGCCCGGCCGAACGCGCGAAGCGTGGGCAGCCCGGCGACCATGTCCAGGAAGTGCCCGCCCAGCAGGGAGAGCCGGCGCCACTGCCGCTCCGTGGCGGCCTGCGCCTGCCAGCCGAGCAGCGCGCCGAAGACCGGGATCAGCGGCAGGGTCAGTGCGATGATCACCGCGGAGCCCCAGTCGGCGAAGACGACCCGGGCCAGCACCGCCACCGGCACCGTCACGCTCAGCACCAGCTGGGGCAGGTACCCGGTGAAGTACGCGTCCAGCGCGTCCAGCCCGCGCCCGGTCAGCGTGGCGAGCTGGCCGGCCCGTTGCCCGGCAACCCAACCCGGCCCGTGCCGGCCCACAGCGCCGAGCAGGTCGGCCCGCAGTGCGGCCTTGACGGTGGCGGCGACCCGCGCTGAGACCGTGCCCTGCGCCCAGACCAGCGCCGAACGGGCGGCGACCGCCACCGCGAAGGCGGCCAGCGCGGGCCGGTCCAGGCGGCCGTCAACGGCGGTGGCCAGCACCGCTGCCAGCGCGGTGGCCTGCGCCACGATCAACCCGGCGGCGAGCACGCCGAGCAGAACGAGCACGGCGAGATCGCGCCGGGCCGCGGGGACCCGGCGCAGCAGACGCGGGTCGAAGGGACGGCGGTTCACCAGTACACCGGTGCCCTGCCGTCGGTCCGTCCCCGGAAAACCCACCAACACATCGCCTGGAAGCCTAGTAGGGCCGGCAGCAGCGGCAGCGCCACCCAGCCGAGTAGCCGCAGCGTCGGCGCGCTGGCGGCGGCGTCGGCCACCGTCAGCGAGGTGCCCGGGTCCGCCGAGGACACCAGCACGTAGGGCCAGAGGGCCGCACCGACCAGCGCCACCGGCAGTGCCAGAGCCGCGCCGGTGGCGACCAGGGCCCATCCCGGCCGCCGTCGGGCCAGCGCCGCGCGGGCCAGCAGCAGCGCCGCCGCCAGCAGCAGCGGCAGCAGTACGGCCACCGCCGGCCGCTGGACGGCGTCGCGTACCCGGGTGGAGAGCAGCCCCAGGACGGTGGCCAGGGCGACCGCGGTGAGCGCCACCGGCACCAGCCGGCGGGCCGACCGGCCGACCGCGTCGGCGTCGGCGGCCGGCAGCCGCAGGGTGAGGAAGGTCGCACCGTGCACCGCGACCAGGGCGACCATGGCCAGCCCGGCGGCGGCCGCGAACGGGGTGGCCAGATGCGACACCCCGACGACGTGCCCGTCGGCCGCGCGGGGCACGCCCTGCAGCAGCGCGGCCAGCAGCACGCCCCAGCCCAGGGCGGCGAGCACGCTGCCGACCACCACCACCCGGTCCCAGCGGGCCCGGATCCGCTCGTCGGTCGGCCGGCTGCGCAGTTGCACTCCGGCGGTCACCAGGACCACACCGGCCAGCGCGCCGGCGACCGCCGGGTAGCACCCGGAGAGCAGCTCGCCCTCCAGCACCGGAAAGGCTCCGAAGAGGATGCCCACGGCGGCCACCAGCCAGACCTCGTTGCCGAGGAAGAACGGGCCGAGCGCGGTGAGCGCGGCCCGTCGTCCGGCCGGGCCACCGCGGCGCGCGAGCAGCAGCCCGACGCCGTAGTCGTAGCCGGCGAGCACCAGGTAGGCGCCGAAGAAGAGGCCGAGCAGGGCGTACCAGGCGAGGTCCACGGTGATCTCCTCAGGCCAGGGCGGGTTCGGGGTGAGCCGGTTCGTTCGCCGGTGCCGGCGGGCGGCCGAGCGGCGGGTCACCCGCGCCGCGCGCCGCGTGCCGGGCGAGCAGCACCCAGTTGGTGACGGCGAGGGTGCCCAGCAGCAGGCTGAACCCGATCAGCGAGGCGAGCATCACCGGTGCGCCGACGGGGGAGACCGCCTGCTCGGTGGGGAGCAGGCCGTACGCCACCCAGGGCTGGCGGCCGACCTCCCGGGCGATCCAGCCGAGGATCACCGCCACGAACGGCAGCGGCAGGGCCAGCAGGACCAGCCAGAGCGGGAAGCGCAGCCGGATGATCCAGTCCCGGAAGAGCAGGGGGAGCAGCAGCCAGACGCAGCCGAGCGTGAAGCCGATCAGGATCATGAAGCCCAGCCCGACGTTGGCCAGCACGGGCGGGGTGTAGTCGCCGGGGCCGAACCGCGCCGTCCACTCGGTGATCAGCGCCTGGGCTTCCGGGCCCTGGCCGAACTTGGTCGGCTGCACCGCGCCCACCGGGCCGAACTGGGCGAAACCGAAGCCCTGCACCAGCGTGATCGCCAGCGCCGAGGTGACCAGGCCGATCCGCAGCGAGGTGCGGAAGATCGCGAAGTCGGGGGTACGCCGGATCAGGTGCCAGGCGCTGACGGCCGCCATCAGCATCCCGCCGACCAGCAGCGCGGCCGAGACCACGTGCCCGAACGCCATGCCGAGGCTGGGATTGGTGAGCAGCGCGCCGAAGTCGGTGAGGTGGGCGATGCCGTCGCGCACCTCGTACCCGACGGGGTGCTGCAGCCAGGAGTTCGCCACCATGATCCAGAACGCCGAGGCGTACGCGGTGAGCGCCACGCCCCACAGCAGCGCGAGGTGGACGCCCTTGCGGAGCCGGTGCCAGCCGAAGATCCACATCCCGAGGAACGTGGACTCCAGGAAGAACGCCACCAGCGTCTCGATGGCCAGCGGCGCGCCGAAGACGTTGCCGACGTAGCGCGACAGGCCGCTCCAGTTCAGCCCGAACTGGAACTCCATCACGATGCCGGTGGCGATGCCGAGCACGTAGTTGATCACGTAGAGCTGGCCCCAGTATCGGGTGAGCCGCTCCCACTTCGGGTTGCCCGTGAGCACCCACGCGGTCTGCATCCCGACCAGCAGGGTGACCAGCCCGAGCGTGACGACCACGAACAGGAAGTGGATCGACGTGGTGGTGGCGAACTGCAGACGGGCGAGGAGCAGGGTGTCCATGACCGGCTCTCCAAAGCGTTGGCTGCCTTGTCGTAGCCACCCTACACGTAGCTTGGCTACACGTTGATTACTACGTCTTGTCGTAGACAATTCTACGACAAGACGTAGTAATTGTGGGGAGCCTGCTCCTCAGCCTGGACGTGGGATCAGGAGCGCGCGCCGAACTCGGCGGGCCAGCGCGGGTCAGCTCAGGAAGAGGGTGATCGGGAGGGCGACCAGCATGGTGGCGACCGCGAGAGCGGTGGCGCCCAGCACCCGCGGCGGCCGGTCGCTGACCAGCAACCGCTGTACGCGTACGTCCAGGTCGCGGTCGCCCATGCCCAGCGCGCCGGCCGGGGTGATCCGGTGACCCGCGGCGGCGAACCGACGCAGCGCGCCCGCCAGCGGCGCCTCGGCGTGCAGCTCGCGCGCCTTGTCGTCGGCTCGCATCTCGACCAGCAGGGCGACCCGCTCGTGCGCGTCCCGGACCCAACGGAACCACGGCAACGCGCGGCAGAGCGCGGTGAACGGCAACAGCACCAGGTCGTGCCGCTCGTTGGCGTGCGCGCGCTCGTGGCTGAGCACCGCGGCGAGCTCGGCCCGGTCCAGCAGGCTCAGCGTGCCCGCGCTGACCACCACCTGCGGCTTCACCCCCGGCAGGCAGTACGCGGCCGCGCTCGGATGGTCCAGCACCAGCGCGCCGGGCGCGGCCGGGTCGTTCCGGGCGACCAGGGTGAGCAGGTCCCGGTGCCGACGCTGGGCGCGCAACGTGCCGTGGATGCTGCGCACGGTCGTGGTGACCAGCACCGCGCCGATGCCGAAGCCAACCCCCACACCGGCCAGGTGGAAGGCGGTCACCCCGACCGGCAGCGTGCCGTGGGCGAGGTCGGTGGCCAGGGCGAACAGTGCGCTCCCGGTCGGCAGGTCGTAGGCGGTCACCCCGAGCGCCATCGGCAGGCCCATCGCCGAGAGGCCCAGCGCCAACCCGACCGCCTGCCAGCACACGATCGCCACCCGAGGGCTGCGCCACGTCCAGGTGGAGCTGGCCAGCACCTGAGCGGTCAGATAGCAGGCCAGCATGGTGGCGGCGAAGTGCGCGGCGTAGGCCATGGCGCGCGCCCTACCGCTCCGCTGCCTCGCCGGCCGGCCGTCGGCCCGCCGGCCCGTCCACGCGGTCGGTCAACTCGGCGCCGGGCCCGGTCAGCCCGGCCTCGCTGCCCAGGGCCGCGCGCAGCACCTCGGCCTCGGTGCCGGTCACCGAGCGGGCGAAGCGCACCAGCGCGGCGTCGCGGCTGCCGCCGAGGTCGAGCGCGTCGAGCATGAGCTGGGCGATGTGCGCCTCACGGCTGGCCGCCGGCCGGTAGCGCCAGGCCCGGCCCTCTCGCTCCCGCTGCACCATCCCCTTGCCGGCGAGCCGGTCCAGCACGGTCATCACCGTGGTGTACGCCAGCTCGCGGCCGTCGAGCGCGTCGGCCACCTCGCGCACGGTCACCCCATCCGACGTGCCCGGGACCACGTCCCACAGCACGTCCATAACCGCACGCTCAAGATCGCCCAACCGAGTCACGCCCCAATCCTACCCCCGGTAGTAGACCCCCACCCCACAAGCCCACCCGACGGCCCTCACCCCCGCCCCCATCCCGCCGGCGAGTCGCTGGCCGGTGACCCAACCCGGGGCACCGGCCAGCAAGACGAGACACCCGGGCGGACCCGGCCCACGTCAGGGTTTCGGGGGGAGCCCGCCCGCGGAGGGATCAAGCCTGACCGCCCGGAGCGGGTGGGCTCCCCCCGAAACCCCACGGCCGGGACCCGAACAATCACACCCCCTTGGGGTGCCACACCGTCTTCGTCTCCAACAGGTTGGTCATCCGCGCGACGCCGGGGTCGGCGGACCAGTCGTGGTCGGCCGGGGCCGGACGGAGCACCCGCTTCAGGTTCTCCGCCGCCTTGACCTCCAGGTCGGCCGCCAGATCGGCGTCGGTCACCCCGCTGAGGTCGATCGCGTTGACGTCCATGTGCGCGGCCAGCGTCGGCGCGGTCTCGGTGATCCGGCCGGTGAGGATGTTCACCACCCCGCCGGGCAGGTCGGAGGTGGCCAGCACCTCGGCCAGCGTCACCGCCGCCAGCGGCTCGGTCGGGGAGGCCGCCACCACCACCGTGTTGCCGGTGACGATCGCCGGGGCGATCACGCTGACCAGGCCGAGCAGCGCCGGGCGCTCCGGTGCGACGACCGCGACCACGCCGGTCGGCTCGGGCGCGGAGATGTTGAAGTATGGCCCGGCGACCGGGTTTGCCCCGCCGTGCACCTGGGCGAGCTTGTCGGCCCAGCCCGCGTACCAGACCCAGCGGTCCACCGCGGCGTCCACCTCGTCGCCCGGCACGCCGAGGGCGACGAACTGCTCGCGGCGGCCCTCCAGCATCTCGGCGGCCCGGTAGAGGATCTGACCCCGGTTGTACGCGGTCGCTCCGGCCCAGCCCTTCACGGCGGCGCGGGCGGCGACCACCGCGTCCCGGGCGTCCTTGCGGGAGGCCAGTGACACATTCGAGGACTGCACGAGATACGACCGTCCCGACTCGCTGCGCGGGAACTTCCCGCCGATGAAGAGCTTGTACGTCTTGCGTACCGCGACCCGCTCAGACATTGAGGTACCCCTCCAGCCCGTGCCGGCCGCCCTCGCGACCGTAGCCCGACTCCTTGTAGCCGCCGAACGGCGAGGTGGGGTCGAACTTGTTGAACGTGTTGGCCCAGACGACCCCGGCGCGCAGCCGGTCGGCCGTCCATAGGATCCGGGAACCCTTGTCGGTCCAGATTCCCGCCGAGAGCCCGTACGGCGTGTTGTTGGCCTTCTCCACGGCCTCGGCCGGGGTGCGGAAGGTGAGCACCGACAGCACCGGGCCGAAGATCTCCTCGCGGGCGATGCGGTGCGCCTGGGTGACGCCGGTGAAGATGGTCGGCGCGAACCAGAAGCCGCGGTCGGGCAGTTCGCACGGTGGCGACCAGCGTTCGGCGCCCTCGGCCGAGCCGGCGTCGGACAGCTCGCGGATCCGCTCCAACTGGGCGGCGGAGTTGATCGCGCCGATGTCGGTGTTCTTGTCCAGCGGGTCGCCGACCCGAAGCTGGGCCATCCGCCGCTTCAGGGACTCCAGCACCCGGTCGGCCACGTTCTCCTGGACCAGCAGGCGGGAGCCGGCGCAGCAGACGTGCCCCTGGTTGAAGAAGATGCCGTTGACGATCCCCTCGACCGCCTGGTCGATCGGTGCGTCGTCGAAGACGATGTTGGCGGCCTTGCCGCCGAGCTCCAGCGTGAGCTTCTTGCGGGTGCCGGCGACGGACCGGGCGATGGCCCGTCCGACGTCGGTGGAGCCGGTGAAGGCGACCTTGTCCACGCCGGGGTGCTCGACCAGTGCCCGGCCTGTGTCGCCGGCCCCGGTGATGATGTTGACCACGCCGGCCGGCAGCTCGGCCTGCTGGCAGATCTCGGCGAAGAGCAGCGCGGTCAGCGGGGTGGTCTCGGCCGGCTTCAGCACCACCGTGTTGCCCGCCGCGAGGGCGGGGGCGATCTTCCAGGCCAGCATCAGCAGCGGGAAGTTCCACGGGATGACCTGCGCGGCGACCCCGATGGGCTTCGGGTCGGCGCCGAAGCCCGCGTGCTCCAGCTTGTCGGCCCAGCCCGCGTAGTAGAAGAAGTGCGCGGCGACCAGCGGCAGGTCGACGTCGCGCGCCTCCTTGATCGGCTTGCCGTTGTCCAGCGACTCCAGCACGGCCAGCTCGCGGGACCGCTCCTGGATGAGCCGGGCGATCCGGAACAGGTACTTGGCCCGGTCCCGGCCCGGCATCGGACCCCAGATCTTCTCGTACGCCTTCCGGGCGGCGCGCACCGCGCGCTCCACGTCCTGCGCGCCGGCCTCAGCGATCTCGGCCAGCACGTCCTCCGAGGCGGGGTTGATCGACTTGAAGCTGCCGCCATCGGTCGGGTCGACGAACGTGCCGTCGATGAACAGCCCATAGGTGGGTTTGAGGTCCACCACCGAGCGGGACTCGGGGGCGGGTGCGTACTCGAACATCGGCTCAGTCCAGGGTGAAGTAGTCGGGACCGGAGTAGGTGCCGGTCGTCAGCTTGGTGCGCTGCATCAGCAGGTCGTTGAGCAGGCTGGACGCGCCGAAGCGGAACCAGTCCGGGTCGAGCCAGTCCGCGCCGACGGTCTCGTTGACCATCACCAGGTACTTGATCGCGTCCTTGGTGGTCTTGATGCCGCCGGCCGGCTTCACGCCGACCTGCCGCCCGGTGGCGGCCCGGAAGTCGCGGACCGCCTCCAGCATCACCAGGCTCACCGGCAGCGTCGCGGCGACCGGGACCTTGCCGGTGGAGGTCTTGATGAAGTCGCCGCCGGCCAACATCGCCAGCCAGGAGGCCCGGCGCACGTTGTCGTAGGTGGCCAGCTCGCCGGTCTCCAGGATCACCTTGAGGTGGGCGTCCCCGGAGGCTTCCTTGGTGGCCACGATCTCGTCGTAGACCTCCTTGTAGCGGCCGGCCAGGAACGCGCCCCGGTTGATCACCATGTCGATCTCGTCGGCGCCAGCCGCGACGGCGGCCCGGGTGTCGGCGAGCTTGATCTCCAGCGCCACCTGGCCCGACGGGAAGGCGGTCGCCACGCTGGCCAGGTGCACGCCGCTGCCGCGCAGCACCTCCGCCACGTACGGGACCATCGCGGGGTAGACGCAGACGGCGCCGACGTGCGGGCAGGACGGGTCGGCCGGGTCCGGGCGAACGGCCTTCGCGGCCAGCGCGCGCACCTTGCCCGGGGTGTCCGCCCCTTCGAGGGTGGTCAGGTCCACCATCCGGATCGCCAGGTCGATCGCCTGTGCCTTGGCGGTGGTCTTGATGGAGCGGGTGCCGAGCTGCGCCGCCCGCTGCTCCGCGCCGACCTGGTCCACGCCGGGAAGGCCGTGCAGGAAGGTCCGCAGAGCGGTCTCGGATCGTCCCAGCTCGGAGAGCTCCGACCGGGCCGACGTCGTTGTCGCCGTCATGCCCCGAAGTCTACGCACCGGACCACTGTGTGATCTTGCTCACGCGGTCCCGCTGTGACCGGTCCGGCGTGAGCGGCGTCGCTGGTCCGACCGCACCTGCACCGTCCCACGCGACGGACCGGTAGGTTGAGCGATCGTGGATGTACACGTCATTGACCACCCGCTGGCACAGTCACGGCTGACCGCCATGCGGGACGCGCGCACCGATTCCTCGACGTTCCGGGCGGCGCTGCACGAACTGACCACCATGCTGGTGTACGAGGCGGCACGCTCCTTCCCCGTCGAGCGGTACCCGGTGCAGACGCCGGTCACCGGCACCGAAGGCACCCGGCTGGCCAACCCGCCGCTGCTGGTGCCGGTGCTGCGGGCCGGCCTGGGCATGGCGGACGCCGCGCTCGGCCTGCTGCCCGAGTCCTCGATGGGCTTCGTCGGCCTGGCCCGGGACGAGGAGACGTACGAGCCGCGCGCGTACATGGAGTCGCTGCCCCGGGAACTGGCCGGCCTGCCGGTGCTGGTGCTCGACCCGATGCTGGCCACCGGTGGTTCGCTGGAACACGGCTGCCGGCTGCTGGCCGACCGGGGCTGCACCGACATCACCGTGCTCTGCGTGCTCGCCGCACCGGTCGGCATCGAGCGCCTGGAGCGCTCCGGCCTGCCGTTGCGCCTGGTCACCGCCTCGATCGACGAGGGCCTCAACGAGCGGATGTTCATCGTTCCCGGCCTCGGCGACGCCGGCGACCGCCAGTTCGGCGGCATGCCCCGGTTCTGAGTCGTCACCCCGGTCGGTGCCGGGTCCGGCGGGTCCGCGCGCGGTGGTGCGCGGACCCGCTACCGTCTCCGGCCATGACTGGTGTTGCGCTCGCCGAGGAACTGCTGCTCCTCGCCTACGACGACACGACCGGCAAGGCGACCATGCCGCGGATCAGCCTGGACCTGGGCATGGCCGCCGCGGTGCTGGTCGAGCTGGCCCTGGCCGGCCGGATCGCGTACGCGGACGGTTCCCTGACGGTGGTCGACCCGACGCCCACCGGCGAGCCGGTCACCGACGAGGTGCTCGGTCGGATCGCCGCCGACACCCCGCACACCCCGGCCTCGTGGGTGCAGCGCCTGCGGCACGGCCTGCGCGACCGGATCCTCGGTGACCTGTGCCAGCAGGGTGTGGTCCGGGACATCGACGAGACCGAACTGGGCTTTATCCACGTGCACCGCTACCCGGTGGTGGACACCTCGGTGGAGGCGGACACCCGGCATCGGCTGGCCGAGGCGCTGACCGGCACGGCGGCGCCGGACGAGCGGACCGCCGCGCTGGCCACCCTCGTCGTGGTGCTGCGGATGGAATCCGCGCTCGGGGTGAGCGGCGAGACCGCCGCCGACGCCCGCCGCCGGCTGGAGGAGATCGCCACCGGCGCCGGGTTCTCCGGAGAGGTGAGCATCGACGACTCGGTGGTCCGCCCCTCGGTCGGCCTGGTCGTCGCCGCGCTGGCGAAGGCCGTCGACCAGGCCCTCGGCAAACGCCACTGACCTGTTAGGCAGGGCCCCTTCCTCTACACGAGGCGGTAATAAGGGGCCCTTCCTTGCACTACACGCCGAGGGCGGTGGCGATTTCCGTGCGGAGCTGCGCGATCGCCGCGGCGGCGCGGGCGCGGGCGGCGGCGACGTCGCCGTCGGGCACCAGCTCCACCACCTCCAGGTACGCCTTGAGCTTCGGCTCGGTCCCGGACGGGCGGATCACCACCCGGGCGGCCCCGGTGCGCAGGATCACCACGTCCGCCTCGGGGAGCAGATCCCGGGTGCTGTCGACCGGGTGCCCGAGCAGCGTGGTCGGGGTGGCCGCCCGGATCCGGGCCATCGCGTCGGCGATCTCCCGCAGGTCGTCCACCCGGACGGAGAGCTGGTCGGTGTGGTGCACGCCGAACTCGGCGGCCAGCTCGTCCAGCCGGTCGGTCAGCGTGCGGCCCTGCGCCTTGAGGCCGGCGGCCAGCTCGGCGACGGTCAGCGCGGCGGTGATGCCGTCCTTGTCCCGGACGTGGTCCGGGGCGACGCAGTAGCCGAGCGCCTCCTCGTAGCCGTAGACCAGCGGCGCGCTCCCACCGCCCGCCCGGACGATCCACTTGAAGCCGGTCAGCGTCTCGTCGTAGGGCAGGCCCCGGGCCGCGCACATCGCCCGTAGCAGTGACGACGAGACGATGGTGGTGGCGTAGAGCCCGGTCACCCCGCGGCGCATCAGGTGGTCGGCGAGCAGCGCGCCCACCTCGTCGCCGCGCAGCATCCGCCAGCCCGTGTCGCCGTCGCGGACCACCACCGCGCAGCGGTCCGCGTCCGGGTCGTTGGCGATGGCGAGGTCCGCGCCGGTGGAGTCGGCCAGCGCGATCAGCAGGTCCACCGCCCCCGGCTCCTCCGGGTTGGGGAACGACACGGTCGGGAACTCCGGGTCCGGCTCGGCCTGCCCGGGTACCACCCCGGGCACCGGGAAGCCGGCCCGGGCGAAGGCGGCGGTGAGCACCGCGGCACCCACCCCGTGCAGCGGCGTGTACGCCACCGTCAGGTCCCGCGACCCGTCCGGCGCGATCACCGCGGTGGCCCGCTCGACGTACGAGGCGACCAGGTCGTCACCCAGCACCTCACCGGGGCGGCCCAGCGGCACCTCGGTCAGCGGGCCGACCGCCCGGATGGCGGCCTCGATGCCGGCGTCGGCCGGTGGCACGATCTGCGCTCCGGCGCCGAGCTCCCCGCCCAGCTCCGCACCGAGGTAGACCTTGTAGCCGTTGTCCTGCGGCGGGTTGTGGCTGGCCGTGACCATCACTCCGGCCACCGCGCCGAGCCGACGCACCGCGTAGGCCAGCACCGGGGTGGGCAGCGGGCGGGGCAGCAGCAACGCCGGCCGACCGGCCCCGGTGGCCACCTGGGCGGTCCGCTCGGCGAACTGGCGGGATCCGTGCCGGGCGTCGTACCCGATCACCAGGGGGCCGGTGCCGCCCTGGGCGGCGAGCCAGCCGACCAGACCGGCGGCGGCCTGGGTGACGACGGCGAGGTTCATGCCGTTCGGGCCGGCGCGCAGCGGGCCGCGCAGGCCCGCGGTGCCGAAGGTCAACGGCCCGGCGAACCGGTCCGCCAGCTCGGGGGCGCTCGTCGGCAGCCTGTCCAGCACCGCCGTCAGCTCGTCCCGGCTGGCCGGGTCGGGGTCGTCGGCGAGCCAGCGCCGGGCTTGCTCGCGAATGTCGTCGATGTCAGTGGTGTCCGCCGCCATGCCTCTTGATAGCACGGCGGCGATCACCGCTGTCGGTTCCCTCCCGCTCAGCTGTCCCCGGTGAGCTGGAACGTCCGCACCATCTCGTCGAAGATCGCCTTGCTCTCGGCGAACTTGACGTCCGTCGAGGTGAGGTAGAACGAGAACGCCTTGCCGTCCTGCGCCACGCCACGCCAGATGCCGTGCCGTTTGGCGTCGCCCTCACCGCAGGTGTACTCGAACTCGGCGGCCGGCTGGCTGGCCAGCTCGGTCTCTTGCGAGGCGACCTGGCTGTACGGCTTGACGCAGGACTTGCTCCTGGTCTTGAGGCCGTTCTCGGCCGTCTCCGCCCACCGGGTGGAGCTGCTCGACCACTTCTCGGTGATGATGCGGACCTTGCGGCCGCTGTCCTCCGGGTCGATGTAGTCGGTGTACGAGCCGCCGGTGGCCTTCTTCCAGCCCTTCGGGACCAACACCTGGATGCCCCGGGCGGAGTGCTCCTGCATATCCACCCCGGCACCGGTCGGGGCGGACGCGGTGGGCTGTGCCTGCGGGGTGCTCGGCGGGGTCTCGTCGCCGCCACTGGACAGCGCCACGATGCTGAGCAGCAGCACCACGGCCAGCCCGCCGGCCGCGGCGAGCTGCACCTTGCGCGGCCAGCCCTTGACCGTGGTGACCAGCTGACCACCGGTGGCGCGGATCTTGCCCAGAGCGCCGCCGCCCGCCGTCGCAGGCGTGGCCCAGGGCTGCCCGGTGCCCGGCACCGACCACTGGTTGCCGCCACCGTAGGTGCCGCCGATGTGTTGGGTGGCCTCCGGCGCACCGCCGTAGCCGACCTGCTGGGTGGCGTCGGGCCGGTTGCCGTAGCTGACCCGCTGGGTGGCGTCCGGGTGCCCGCCGGCGTCCACCCGCTGGGTGGCGTCCGCGGCGCCGCCGTAGGTGCGCCCGGTGGTGGGTCGGCCGGAGACGGACATCGCGCCGGTGGGCGTGTGCAGTGGGCCGGCCAGCGCGTCGGCGCTGGTCTCGTCGAGCCCCGTGGTGCCGCCCGCGTCGCCGGGCTGCGGGCGTTCGCCCCGGCGCAGCGACGCCAGGCGGTCGGTCAGGGACTCGTCCGGGGCGAGCATCGCCCGGCCGCCGATCTGGTTGTCCGGCTTCGGCTCGGGCCGGGCCGGCGGGGCGACGGGCGCCGGGCGCTGCTGCACCGGGACCACGGCGTACGGGTCGGTCACCGAGTGCACGGCGGTGGCGGTGCTGCCCAGCGGGCCGGCGAGCAGTTCGCGCAGCATGGTCCGGGACGTGTGCACGTCCAGCCGCCGGGCCGGGTCCTTCTCCAGCAGGCCCATCAGCACCCGGGTCAGGGGGCCACTGCGCTGCGGTGGGGCGGGTGGGTCCTCGACCACGGCGTGCATGGTCTCGATCGGGTCACCCTTGTCGAACGGAGGCCGCCCCTCGACGGCCGTGTAGAGCGTCACGCCCAGCGAGAACAGGTCGCTCGGCGGGCCGAACTCCTGACCCATGGCCCGCTCGGGCGAAATGAAGTGCGGCGAGCCGAGCACCATGCCGGGGGTGGTGAGCTGCACGTCGGTGGGCATCCGGGCGACCCCGAAGTCGGTCAGCACGCAGCGCCCGTCGGTGCAGATGAGCACGTTGGCCGGTTTGACGTCGCGGTGCAGTACGCCGATCGCGTGCGCGACCTCCAGCGCGCCGAGCAGCGCGATGCCGATCTTGGCGACCGCGCGGGGCGCGACCGGCCCGTCCTCGATCACCATGTCGGCGAGGCTGCGGGCGTCCAGCAGCTCCATCACGATCCAGGGCCGGCCGGCCTCGGTGACCACGTCGTACACCTGCACCACCGCGGGGTGCTGGATGGCGGCGGCGGCGCGGGCCTCGCGCAGCGTGCGCTCGTACATGGCGTCGCGGTCGCTGGGGGCCAGCCCCGGGGGCAGGACGACCTCCTTCACCGCCACGTCGCGGCGCAGCAGTGTGTCTGTGGCGCGCCACACCGTACCCATGCCGCCGTTGCCCACCGAGGACCGCAGCGAGTACCGGCCACCAATGGTGGTGCCGGGCGCTGCTCGTCCGTTGGCGGGACTTAGCTGTCCGCCGCTCCACGTCGGGATCTGAGTCACAGAAAAGCCACCGGGGGAAATCGAGGGGGGCTGGGACACAACCCCCCTATCTTGCTGGTTCCGACGCCCGATGCGAAAGCCGACGCGTCGGGCGTTTATCGAAGTCGACGGAACGTGCCCTGTCGTTCACCTCCTGTCGACGGGTCGGGACGCACTGTGCGGTATCCCTCACCCGACGACACGCGCGGGCGTCCTACCATCCGGGGATGAGTGAACGGCGGTCAAGCGAGTCCGGTTTCCCGATCAAGGGCGTCTACACGGCGGCCGACCTTCCGGAGGACCTCGACTCCCGGCAGGGCGCCCCGGGCGAGTTCCCGTACACCCGGGGGGTCTACCCCACGATGTACACCTCCCGTCCGTGGACCATGCGCCAGTACGCCGGCTTCGGCACCGCCACCGAGTCCAACGCGCGATACCACCAACTGTTGCGGGCCGGCACGATGGGCCTCTCCGTCGCCTTCGACCTGCCGACCCAGATGGGCTACGACTCGGACGAGCCGATCGCGCACGGCGAGGTCGGCAAGGTGGGCGTGGCCATCGACTCCATCGAGGACATGCGGCTGCTCTTCGCCGACATCCCGCTGGACAAGGTGTCCACGTCGATGACCATCAACGCTCCCGGATCCGTGCTGCTGCTGCTCTACCAGCTCGTCGCCGAGGAGAACGGGGTGCCCAGCTCGGCGCTCAACGGCACCATCCAGAACGACATCCTCAAGGAGTACATCGCCCGGGGGACGTACATCTTCCCGCCCAAGCCCTCGCTGCGCCTGGTGGCCGACACGTTCGCGTACTGCCGCAAGGAGGTGCCGAAGTGGAACACCATCTCCATCTCCGGCTACCACATGGCCGAGGCTGGTGCGACGCCCGCGCAGGAGATCGCGTTCACCCTGGCCAACGGTGTGGAGTACGTCCGGGCGGCGCTGGCCGCCGGGCTCGCGGTGGACGACTTCGCGCCCCGGCTGTCGTTCTTCTTCGTGGCCCGCACGACGCTGCTGGAGGAGGTGGCGAAGTTCCGCGCGGCCCGCAAGATCTGGGCCCGGCTGATGCGTGACGAATTCGGCGCCAAGGACCCGAAGTCGATGATGCTGCGCTTCCACACCCAGACCGCCGGCGTGCAGCTCACCGCCCAGCAGCCGGAGGTGAACCTGGTCCGGGTCGCGGTGCAGGGGCTCGGTGCGGTGCTCGGCGGCACCCAGTCGCTGCACACCAACAGCTTCGACGAGGCGATCGCGCTGCCCACCGAGAAGGCCGCCCGGCTGGCGCTGCGTACCCAGCAGGTGTTGGCGTACGAGACCGACCTGACCGCCACCGTCGACCCGTTCGCCGGCTCGTACGTGGTGGAGGCGATGACCGACGAGATCGAGGCCGCGGCCGTCGAGCTGATGGAGCGGGTGGCCGACCACGGCTCGGCGGTGGACGCGATCGAGGCCGGGTTCCAGAAGCGCGAGATCGAGCAGTCCGCGTACCGGATCGCCCAGGAGATCGACTCGGGTGACCGGGTGGTGGTGGGTCTCAACCGGTTCGCGGTCGACGAGGAGGAGCCGTACGAGCCGCTGCGGGTCGACCCGACGATCGAGGCGGCCCAAGCTGACCGGCTGGCCCGGCTGCGCGCCGAGCGGGACTCCGACGCGGTGGCGCGGGCCCTGGCCGAGCTGCGGGCCGCCGCCGACGGCACGGAGAACGTGCTGTACCCGATGAGGGAGGCGCTGCGGGCCCGCGCCACGGTGGGTGAGGTCTGCGGGACGCTGCGCGAGGCGTGGGGTCTGTACCGGCCCACCGATCGGTTCTGATCGGCTGACCGGCCGTTCTCGCAGGTCAGGGCGGGTTTATTCGGTCCTGGCAGAGCTACAGTCGGAAGCGGATCCTCCACCGGCCGGGCCGAGGGCGGCGTGGCCCCCGACGGCGTCCGGGGTGTGTCCATCAGGTTTGGGGGTACCCCGACCGGGTGATCGGGGACGCACACCGTGTGCGGTCATGGCGGACCGGCGCGTGTGAGCGTCTTTTCCGACTCGCTGCGGAGCGTGGTCGGCTTATTGTCGGAGTGTCAGTTCATCACCCCGACTAATGCGACAATTCGCAACGTGGGCCCGCGAGTGGCGCCGGATTCGTGACCGCCGACATCGGTTACGCGTTGTAGGAGGTGAGGGGGAGATGACGGCGTTCGACCGCGATCTACCTGCTGTCCCGCGCATCTCCGAGCGCCCTCAGCAGGGCATACGTGACGCTGTGCGGTCTGATCATCACCGTAACGAGGTTGCGCAGCGTCACCGCCGGAGGTCTAGGCTGTCTGCTGTTCCCGATGATCCATCCATCTCTAGTGATCGAGAATTCGACGTGACGAGTGCGTTGACGCTGCCCACCGGCAGCCAGCTGGCGTCGTCCTGGCCGGAGCTGCCGCCCGGGTCCCAGCCCCTGCCCCGCGACCTGGACCACCTCCTCGCGCTCCGGGTACCCGGGCTGATCGCTACCCGCCGTCACATCCACTCGCACCCAGAGCTCTCCGGCACCGAGTTCGAGACGGCCGCACTGATCGCCAGGGAGCTCTCACTGGCCGGGTTGAAGCCGCGACTGCTGCCCAAGGGCAACGGCGTGATCTGCGACGTCAACGGCCGCCCGGACGGCCCGGTCATCGCGCTGCGCGCCGACATCGACGCACTGCCGCTGGACGACCCCAAGGACGTGCCCTACCGGTCCACGGTGCAGGGCGTCTGCCACGCCTGCGGGCACGACGTGCACACCACGATCCTGCTCGGCGTCGGCATGCTGCTGGCCCAGCTCGCCGACCTCGGCGAGCTGGACGGCCGGGTCCGGCTCATCTTCCAGCCGGCCGAGGAGATCCTGCCCTGCGGCTCGCTGGAGGTCATCGAGGCCGGCGGCCTGGACGACGTGGCGCAGATCTTCGCGCTGCACTGCGACCCGAACCTGCCGGTGGGTCAGGTCGGCCTGCGGGTCGGTCCGATCACCGCGGCCGCCGACAACGTCACCGTCCGGCTCAGCGGCCCGGGCGGGCACACCGCCCGCCCGCACCTGACCGTCGACCTGGTGGACGCGCTCGGCCGGCTGATCACCGAGGTGCCCGCCCTGGTCAGCCGCCGGGTGCCGGCCAACAGCGGGCTGCTGCTGGTCTTCGGCCACGCCTCGGCCGGCACCCGCTACAACGTCATCCCCTCCGAGGCGTCCGCCTCCGGCACCCTGCGGGTGATGGACCGCGACACCTGGGAACAGGCTCCCAAGATCGTGGCTCAGGTCGTCCGGGACGTGATCGCGCCGACCGGTGCGACAGTCGATCTGGAATACCTGCGCGGCCGGCCACCGGTGTGCAACGACGCGCGGGCGATCCAGGTGCTGACCGCCGCCACCGCCGCCGCGCTCGGCCCGGACGGCATCGCCGAGACGCCGCAGAGCATGGGCGGCGAGGACTTCTCCTGGTACCTGGAGTACGTCCCCGGCGCCCTCGCCCGGCTCGGCGTGGGCCGCTCCGGCCCCAACGTCGACCTGCACCGCGCGTCCTTCGACGTCGACGAGGGGGCCATCCCGGCCGGCGTACGCGTCATGGTGCAGACCGCGCTGCGGGCACTGGCGGCGGTGCGCTGACCGGAGCGACCAGGGCCGGCTCCTTCTTCCGCCGGCGCAGCACCAGCAGCAGCACCGCCAGCGGTACGCCGAGCGCCACCAGCCAGGGCAGCAGCGCGCCCAGCACGGTGAGCAGGACGGTCAGCGAGGCGACGAACGCCTTCCAGCCGCCCTTCAGCCCGACCAGGAAGCCGGTCTCGGTCTTCTCCTCGGGGGTCTTGGCAGCCGGCCCGGCCAGCGACACGGTGATCGTGGAGAGGGCGGTCAGGTCGGACAGCCGCCGCTTCTTGGCCTCCAGCGACGCCAGGTCGGCCTCGCGGCGACCCAGCTCGTTCTCCAGCGACACCAGGTCGGTGATCGAGGTGGCTCGGCCGAGGAGCCGGCGTGCGCTGTCGACCCGGGCCCGTTGACTGGTGATCCGGGCGTCCAGGTCGACGGTCTCCTCGGTGACGTCCTGGGTGCTGATCTCCCGGCTCTGCTGCTTGCCGAGCTGCGCGATCTCCTCCACCACGCCGGCGAACTTCGCCGCCGGCACCCGCAGCTGCAACTCCGCGACCGCGTCGGCCTCGGCGCTGCGCCGCTGGTCACCGCCGATGAAGCCACCCGCTCGGGTGACCGCGGCGGCGACCTCGCGGGCGGCGCCGTCCACATCGTCCACCTGGACCCGCATGGCTCCGGTGTAGATGATCGCCCGCTGGTCCACCCGCAGGTCCGGAGCGCCGGCTCCGGCAGCCCCCGGCGCCCCGGCGGCGCTGTCCTTGTCCGCCGCGCCGCCGTTCGCCGCCGGTGCCTCGGCCGCCGCGCCCGCCGTGTCCCGTGCACCGCTGTCGCCGGCACCGCACCCGGTCAACCCGAGCACCGCCGCCAGCGCCGTCGCCGCCAGCAGTGCGCCGCGGCGTCGTCCCGCCCGTCCGTCCATCCCCGCTCCCATCGTCGTCAGCCGGTGTGGCGATACCTCGGACGCGGCGCGCTCGTCGGCTGGTTCCGGCAGACTGCGCTGAGGACGTCACGATTCGATAATCGAGGAGTCACGATGCGGCTCACCAAGTACGCCCACTCCTGTATCCGGGTGGAACACGACGGGGGAGTGCTCGTCGTCGACCCCGGGGTGTTCAGCGACCCTGCGGCGTTGGACGGTGCGGACGCGGTGCTGATCACCCACGAACACCCCGACCACCTCGATCTGGCGGCGGTGCGCCTGCAACTCGACCGGCGACCGTTTCCGATCCACGGGCCCGCCTCGCTCGCCGGCACCCTGGGCGACACGGCCGAGGCGTTGCATCCGGTCGCGGCCGGTGAGTCCTTCACCGCCGCCGGGGTGGCCGTCCGCGCCTACGGCGGGAGACACGCGGTGATCCATCCGGACATCCCGGTGGTGGACAACCTCGGGTTCCTGATCAACGACGTGGTCTACCACCCGGGCGACGCCCTGGTGGTGCCGGAGGAGACGCCGGTCGACACGCTCTTCGCGCCGATCCACGCCCCCTGGTCGAAGTTCTCCGAGGTGGTCGACTTCATCCGGGCGGTCGCCCCGCGCCGCGCGTACGCGTTGCACGACGGGTTGCTCAACGACACCGGGCTGGGCGTGCTCGACCGTCAGTACTCGGCGCTGTCCGGCACCGAGTACCAGCGCCTGGAGCCCGGTAGCCGGGTGGACGTCTGAGGCCATGCCCGGCCCCTCCCCGGAGCTGGTGCAGCAGCTCTACCGCACCCCACCGGAGCGGTTCGTGGCCGCCCGGGACGCCGCCGTGGCCGAGGCCCGCCGCGCCGGCGACCCGACCACGGCCCGGCAGTTGGCCCGGTTGCGCCGCCCCACGGTGGCCGCCTGGCTGGTGAACCTGCTCGCCATCGACCGTCCCGAGCTGGTCGCCGACCTGGTCCAGCTCGCCGACGCGCTGCGGGCCGCCCAGCGGGAGCTGCGTGGGCCGCGGCTCCGGGAGCTGTCCGCGCAACGCCGGGCGGTGGTCGGCGCGCTGGTCGCCGAGGTCCGCAAGCTCGCCGCGGCGGAGCCGGACGCGCCGTCGGCCGGCAAGCTGCCGTTGGCCGAGGTGGAGGCGACCCTGAACGCGGCGCTCTCCGACGCCGAGGTCGCCGAGCAGGTCCGGTCCGGGCGTCTGCTGCGATCGGCCAGCTACGCCGGCTTCGGCGAGGTGCCCCGCCCGCAGCTGCGGCTGGTCACCGGCGATGAGGAGGATCGGGCCGAGGAACGCCCGGCCCGCCGACCCGGCACCCAGCGGACGGGTCCCGAGGCGGCCCCCCGTACCGACCGGGCCGCGGAACGCGCCGAGCGGGCGGCGCAGCGGGCGGCCCAGGCCGAGCGGGCGCGGCAGCGCCGGGCGCTGGACCGGGAACTGGCCAGGGCCCGGACCGATCAGGAGCGGGCCGAGGCCGAGTTGACCGAGGCGACCGGGCAGGAACGGGACGGCGTCGCCGTGCTCGACGGGATAGAGACCGAGCTGGCCGAGCTGGAGCGGCGGCGGGCGGTGGCGGAGCAGGACCTCAGCCGGGCCAAGCTGGCCCGGCGTGCGGCCGAGCGGGCCGTCACCGTGGCCCGGCGGCGCGCCGGCGAGGTGGAGGCGGCGGTCGAGGCGCTGGCGGCCGAAGAGGGGGATGCGGACTCGGGCGGTGGCCCGGCAGACTGACCATCGATGGACGACGACGAGTGGCCGGACCGTCCCGGGCCGGCGATCCCGGATCCGGAAGCCGCCGTGGCCGGCGGGTCGAGGCACCCGACGTTGGCGTCCGGATGACACCGGAGCAGGTCGCCGCCGCCAGCAAGCCCGTCGCGCTCGACCTGGGCGACCGATACAGCCGGTGCCCGACCACACTGCGCCGGGCACGGCTGCTCGGCATCTCCGGCTGGGCCTTCTACATCAGCGGGCGGGCCGGTGCTCTCGGCGACGTACGGGCCGAGACGGCGGCCGCGGCACTCGGCTTCGTCGCCCCGGACGCGGTCGCCGACGGCTGGGACGCGGCGGCCCGGGTCCTCCGGCCGGCCGAGGTCGCCGCCGCGAGCCTCGCCGAGTGCTGCCGGTGGGGGGCGCAGCGGTTGGGCGCCCTGCCCACCGTCGAGCGCCTGGCCGGGCTGGTCGAGCGGGCGGTGGCGGCGGCGGACGCCAGCGGCATGCCACTCTTCGCCGCGTGGCGGGCCATGCCACTGCCGGATCTCTCCCCGGGCGCCCGGAGCGCCGCCGGGCTGCGGCTGCTCCGCGAACACTTCGCCGGCGCCTACCTGTTGGCGGTACGCGCCGCCGGGATGACCCCGCTGGAGGCCGTGCTGGCCGGGCCGGAGGGGGAGGCCGGTGCGGTCGCCTGTGGCTGGTCGCCGCCGTACCCGCCGGTCGGGCCGCTGGTGCGCCGGCGGCTCTGGGCGGAGGCCGTCACCGACCGGCTGGCCGCACCGGCGTTCGCGGCGCTCGGCCCCGCCGACGGCATCGAGCTGGTGGAACTGCTGCACCAGACCCGGGCCGACCTCGCCGCCCGGTGAAAAATCGGCGGCGCTCGCGGGCCTCGGCTGTCAGGATCACCTGCCGTGACCCTTCCCGCTGGCTGGACCGTGCGCCGGCCCACCCTCGACGACGTGCCGGCGATCCTCGCGGTGGTGCACGCCGCCGACACCTTCGCCATCGGTCATCCCGACTTCGACGCCGAGGACGTTGCCGAGTCGCTGACCGGCCCGTTCTTCGACCCGGCTCGTGACTCCTGGCTGGCACTGGACCCGGACGACACCGTGGTGGGCTGGGCGACCGTCGACAACCCGACCGGGGTGGGCAGGGAGTTCGTCGAGGTCTACGTCGATCCGGAGCGGGGCGCCGCGGTCCGGGCGCCGCTGCTGGCCCGGCAACTGGACCGGGTCGCCGAGCGGGCGGCCGAGCGGGGGCTGCCCGCACTCACCGTCCGCTGCGCGGTCTTCGCGCCGGAACGTGACTGGGAACGCGACCTGCGGACGGTCGGCTTCACCCTGGCCAAGAGATACGTCCGGATGCGCCGCCCGCTGGCCGACCTGCCCGCCGAACCGCCCCCGCCGCCCGGGATGACGGTGCGGCCGGTCCGCTCCGACGACGAGGCCGAACTCCGGGAGTTCCACCGCATCCAGGACGCCGCCTTCCGCGACACCCCGGACCACGAGCCGCTGTCGTACGAGCGGTGGCGGGCCCGGATCGGTGACATGACCGCCTGGGACGAATGGTTCGTCGCCGAGGTCGACGGGGCGGTGGCGGGCGCGTTGCAGTCCTCGGATCAGGCGCTCGACCAGCAGGAGGGCTTCGTGCGGAGCCTGGCGGTGCTGCCCGCGTACCGCCGGCGGGGGGTGGGCGCCGCGCTGTTGCGCCGCGCCTTCGCCCGCTACGCCGAGAAGGGCCGGCAGGCGGCCGGCCTGGGGGTGGACCTCACGAACCCGACCGCCCCGCTGTCGCTCTACCGGACCGTGGGCCTGCGGGAGACCCGGTGGACGGACATGTACCAGCTGCTCGTCCCGGTTGCCGGTGTGTGATTGACGACGCCGGTCGAGCCCGACGGACGGTCCGGCCGGCGTCGGTAGCAGACTGGCAGCGTGCGACAGCCTCCAGGCCGACTGCGACAGCCCCTAGGCCGACGCGGTGCCGGTGGGGCGGGCCCGCAGCTCGGTGACGTAGTCGTCCGGCGCGCCCGCCTTCTCGGCGGCGTTCGCGATCTCGGAGAGATACCACGACGTCGGCAGGCCGCCCTCGTACCCGTCGAAGACGTAGATCCACGCGGTCACGTCGCCGTCGAGGGTGGAGACCCGAACGTGCAGCTTGCGGTACGTGCCGGCGGCGACCCCCTCAAGCTCGTCGAGCTGGGCCGCGTCGTACGGGTGGATGTCGTAGAGCGCCACGAAGACCCGGTCACCGGGGGACTCGACCAGGGTGCTCACCGCGCCCTCCCAGCCGATCACGTCCGCCCCGGCGAAGGTCAGCCGCCACCCCTCCAGCCAGCCGACGCCCACCATCGGCGAATGCGGGCAGTAGGCGCGCATCCGGGCGGGATCCAGGTTTGAGCCGTAGGCGGCGTGAAGACCCACGGCGATGACGATAGCCGGACAGGCGGGTGGGGGAGAATACGACTGTGCGTGTCGGGTGCGTTCGGGAGAAGAAAGTCACTGTGAGCATCGACGAAGGGCAGACGCTGTGAGCCGGATCGTGATCATCGGTGGGGGGCCGGCCGGGTACGAGGCGGCGCTGGTCGCCGCCCAGCTGGACGCCGATGTCACCGTGGTGGAGGCCGACGGCGCGGGCGGGGCGTGCGTGCTCTCCGACTGCGTTCCGTCGAAGACCTTCATCGCCAGCTCGGAGGTGGTCACCGGCTATCGGGACACGGAAGAGTTCGGGGTGCACTCGGACGGCCTGGAGGCGGTGACCGTCGACGCGCGGGCGGTGCACGAGCGGGTCAAGCGGCTGGCGCTGGCGCAGTCCGCCGACATCCACGCCAAGCTGCTCAAGGCGGGGGTCGCCTTCGTGGCCGGCACCGCCCGGCTGGGTGAGGACACGCTGGGCCACACCCACCGGGTCATCGTCACCCCCGCCGACGGTGGCGAGGAATACTCGATCGCCGCGTCCACCGTGCTGGTGGCCACCGGCTCGACGCCCCGCCAACTGCCCACCGCCGTACCGGACGGCGAGCGCATCCTGACCTGGCGCCAGGTGTACGACCTGCCGGAGCTGCCCGAGCATCTGATCGTGGTCGGCTCCGGCGTGACCGGCGCCGAGTTCGCCAGCGCGTACCTGGCGATGGGGGTCCAGGTCACCCTGGTCTCCAGCCGCGACCGGGTGATGCCGCACGAGGACGCCGACGCGGCGTCGGCCATCGAGCGGGTGTTCCGCAACCGGGGCATGAGCATCCTCAACAACTCCCGCGCCGACGCGGTCCGGCGTACGGCCGACGGCGTCGAGGTGGAGCTCTCCGACGGCCGCAAGGTCTCCGGCTCGCACGCCCTGATCGCGGTCGGTTCGATCCCGAACACCGCCAACCTGGGCCTGATCGAGTACGGCGTGGAGCTGGGCCGGGGCGGCTACGTCACGGTCGACCGGGTGTCCCGGACCAACGTGCCCGGCATCTACGCCGCTGGTGACTGCACCGGCGTCCTGCTGCTGGCCAGCGTCGCCGCCATGCAGGGCCGGATCGCCATGTGGCACGCCCTCGGCGAGGCGGTCCGCCCGCTGCGGCTGCGGACCGTCGCGGCGAACGTCTTCACCGACCCGGAGCTGGCCACCGTGGGCGTCTCCCAGGACGAGGTGGACGCCGGCAAGGTGCCGGCCCGGCAGGTGATGCTGCCGCTGTCGGGCAACGCCCGGGCCAAGATGGACGACCTCTCCGACGGCTTCGTGAAGCTGTTCTGCCGGCCGGCGAGCGGCCAGGTCGTCGGCGGGGTGGTGGTCGCGCCGAAGGCCAGCGAGCTGATCCTGCCGATCACCATGGCGGTGGAGAACAACCTGACCGTCAACGAGTTGGCGCAGACCATCACCATCTACCCGAGCCTCTCCGGCTCGATCACCGAGGCGGCCCGCCAACTAATGCTCCACGAGTTGGAGTAGGACCCACCCTCCGCGTCGCGGTTAGCGGGCGGGCGACGGACGTCCGGGTCAGGGCCACCGCGACGGTGCCGAGTACGGCGACCTCGGTGAGGATGAGTAGGCGTTCGGCCAGGCCGATCAGCACACGGTCGCCGGGGTAGGCGGACCAGATCATCGCCGCGGCCAGGGCCAGGCTGAGCACGACGAGGGTGCGCAGCGCCCGGGCGGCGGGCGCCAGGTCGGGCCGGCGGGCGAGCAGCCAGCCGGCGGCCGGCAGCGCCAGGAAGGCGACCACCGAGGCGTACCGGTGCAGGTAGGCGGCGGTGGTCATGGCGGTGCCCGGCTCGTTCGTCGGCACCACCGCGGCCAGCAGCAGCCCGGCCGCCCACGCGCCGAGCAGCAGCTCGGCCGGCCGACCCGGGGCCGGTTGGGGTGGGCCGGCGCGGCGCAGCCCGTACAGCAGCGCCACGGTGGCGAGCGCGAGAACCACCATCGCGATGTCGATGACGCCGCCGCGGTCGGAGACCGCGAAGTCGCTGATGGTCAGCGCCCACGGGTTGAGGTCGTCGTTGACTTCGAGGTGGCCGATCACGGTCAGCAGCGCCGCCAGGGCGATCCCGCCGAGGGCGAACAGGCCGGTGCTCCGGGTTCCAGGCATGCCTCAGCCTGTCGCTCCGGAGGCCCGAGCCGGATCCGGGACGGCCACCGAAATCGTCCCGGGGGACTACCCCTAGAGGCACCCGGGTGTGCCGCGCCCGGCACTCAGTCGATGGGGATGTCAGCTGCCGCTGCGGCCCGGGCGTGCCGTGCGCTGACCAGGGTCATGGCCCACCCGGCGGCGGCGAAGCCGGCCGCTGCGGCGGTGGCGATGATGGCCAGCCGCCAGGCCGACTCGGTCAGCGCGGTGCCGCCGAGGTGCCCGACCAGCGCGCCGTAGGTGGCCCAGCCCAGCGCCGCCACCGTCTCGTAGAGCACGAACAGCCGGTACGGGTAGCGGCTGCGGCCGGCTGAGAAGCAGGCCGCCATTCGCCCGCCGGGCACGAACCGGCAGAGCAGGATGACCAGCGGCCCGGGCTGTCGCAACCCCTGGGTGACCCGGCTGGCGACCCGTCGTGCCCGGCTCGGCTCGGCGTGCCGGGGTGCCCGCCGGTCCGGTGCGCCGCGACCGAGCAGGTAGCAGGCCAGGTCACCGGCGAAGACGCCGAGCGCGCCGACGATGATGGTGACCGGCAGGCTGAGCCCGCCGTAGACGGTGAGCGCACCGCTGGTGATCATGACGATCTGGGTGGGAATCACCGGGACGAAGGCGTCCGCGATCAGCAGGCTGAGCAGCACGAGGTACGCCCAGGTCGGCGATGCGACGTCAGTCAGTAGTTCGGGCACGCGTGCCACCTCGCCGGATGCGGCCGATTGGGTGTCTCGAGCCTGACGGCGTGTCCGGCGTCACCGTGGACAGCCCCACCCCGCCGTGACCGTCGACACGACTGGGCCACCCAGGTACAACGAGGCGAGCCGTCCTCGGGTGACGGTCCGGTGGCCGTCCGCCCGCCCCGCGCCGGTCGGCGGATCGGCGTTCGTCGGCGTACCGTTGTCCGCGCGGCCCCAGCACCGTCGGGTCCCCCGTTCCTGACGATCCGGGTCGCCCAGGGCCGCCGGCGGGTCCCGCGCCGGCGGCCCGCCCTCCCCTCCGCCACGCCAAATCCGGGTGCGTTCCCGATCGCCCGACGGGTACGGTCGCCGCATGCGCAGCGCGGTAGTGGTGACCACGACGCCGGGTGTCCCCGGCGTGCCGCTCTGACGTAACCACCGTCGACCAGGCCCCGGGGCGATCCGCCCCGAGGGCCGCGCGGCGTTCGGAGTCCAGGTCGCCTCCGGGTCGTACCCGATCCAGGAGCGCGACATGATCGACCACCGAAAGCTCGGCCGGGAGCTGGACCTCTTCGTCTCCGACCCGCTGGCCGGTGCCGGCCTGCCGATCTGGCTGCCGGCCGGCGCCGCCGCCCGGCACGCCGTCGAGGAGTACGTCCGTGAGCTGGAGCGCCGTTCCGGCCACCAGCACGTCTACTCGCCGCCACTGGGCAAACGTGAACTCTTCGAACTCTCCGGGCACCTCGGCTACTTCGCCGACGACATGTTCCCGCCGATGCGGCTGAGCGCCGACGACGAGTTCGTGCTCCGGCCGGCGCTCTGCCCGCACCACGCGCTGGTCTTCCGAGCCCGGGGCCGCTCCTACCGGGAGTTGCCGCTGCGGATCGCGGAGCTGGGTGGGATGTACCGCTCGGAGCGCTCCGGGGTGCTCGGCGGGCTGTCCCGGGTGCGCGCCATCTCGCTCAACGACGCGCACACCTTCTGCGCGCCGGACCAGGTGGGAGCGGAGGTCGCGGAGATCCTCGGGCTGATCCGTGCCGCGCACGCCGCGCTCGGCGTCCGCCCGGCCGGTTTCCGGCTGTCGCTGCGCGGGCCGGGCGAGAAGTACGTCGGCGGCGACGCGCAGTGGGCCCGCGCCGAGGAACTGCTCCGGGGTGCGCTGGCCGGGGTGGCGTACGTCGAGGCGCCGGGGGAGGCCGCGTTCTACGGTCCGAAGATCGACATCCAGATCGTCGACGCTGCCGGTCGGGAGTCGACCATCTCCACCATCCAGCTGGACTTCGACAAGCCGGAACAGTTCGACCTGTCGTACACCGACTCCGACGGCAGCCGGCGCCGGCCGGTGATGGTGCACCGCAGCCTGGTCGGCAGCATGGAGCGGTTGTTCGCGTACCTCATCGAGGTGCACCAGGGCGTCTTCCCGGCCTGGTACGCCCCGGTCCAGCTGGTGCTGCTGCCGGTGGACGACGGGCAGGCCGAGGCGGCGGCCGAGCTGGCCCGGCGGGCCCTCGCTGCCGGGTTGCGGGTCGAGGTCGCCGCCTCCGGCTCGTTGGGCGCCCGGATCCGGGACGCGACCCGCCGCCGCGTCCCGTACCTCGGAGTGCTGGGCTCCCGGGAGGAGGCCGACGGGCACCTCGCGCTGCGCCTCCGCGACGGCCGCACCCTGGATCCGATGCCCGCCGCGGCCGCACTGACCCTGATCACCCGCCAGGTCGCCGCCCGCTCGGCCGACCTCCTGCCCTCCGACTGACCCACCCGTCGATCCGGGGTGGGTCGTTGTGAGTGGATCTCCGTTCATGATGATCCGCCCTAGATCGACGCGGGCTGGGGGGACTTGGCGGGTGCGGCGGGGTCTTCCTCGACCACGGCGGCGGTGAACTGGGAGCGGTAGAGCTGGTGGTAGGGGCCGTGGGCGGCCAGCAGCTGTTCGTGGGTGCCCTGCTCGACGATGCGGCCGTTCTCCATCATCAGGATCAGGTCGGCGTCGCGAATGGTGGAGAGCCGGTGCGCGATGACGAAGCTGGTCCGATCCGAGCGCAGCGCGGCCATCGCGCGCTGGAGCAGCACCTCGGTGCGGGTGTCCACCGAGCTGGTCGCCTCGTCCAGGATCAGCAGGGACGGCTCGGCGAGGAACGCCCGGGCGATGGTGATGAGCTGCTTCTCCCCGGCGCTGACGTTGCTGCCCTCCTCGTCGATGACCGTGTCGTAGCCGTCCGGCAGGCTGCGCACGAACCGGTCGACGAAGGTGGCCCGGGCCGCGGCGAGGATCTCCTCCTCGGTGGCGTCCGGCCGGCCGTACGCGATGTTGTCGCGGATGGTGCCGCCGAAGAGCCAGGTGTCCTGGAGCACCATGCCGATCCGACCCCGCAGGTCGTCGCGGCGCATGGTGGTGATGTCCACCCCGTCCAGGGTGATCCGGCCGGCGTCCAGCTCGTAGAACCGCATGACCAGGTTGACCAGGGTGGTCTTGCCGGCACCGGTCGGGCCGACGATGGCCACCGTGTGGCCTGGCTCGGCGACCAGCGACAGGTCGTCGATCAGCGGCTTGTCCGGCTCGTACCGGAACGAGACGTGCTCGAACTCGACGCGACCGTGCGGGTCGGTGACCCGGGCCGGCTGAACCGGGTCGGGGCTCTGCTCGTCGGCGTCGAGGACCGCGAAGACCCGCTCGGCCGAGGCCACTCCGGACTGGAGCAGGTTGGCCATCGAGGCGAGCTGGGTGAGCGGCTGGGTGAACTGACGGGAGTACTGGATGAACGCCTGCACGTCGCCGAGGCTCATCGTCCCGGACGCCACCCGCAGCCCACCGACCACCGCGATCGCCACGTAGCTGAGGTTTCCGATGAACATCATCGACGGCATGATGATCCCGGAGATGAACTGGGCACCGAAGCTGGCCCGGAACAGCTCCTCGTTCTTGGCGTTGAACGCGGCCTCCACCTCGCGTTGCCGGCCGAAGACCTTCACCAGCTCGTGACCGGTGTAGGCCTCCTCGATCTGGCCGTTCAGCTCGCCGGTGTGCTTCCACTGCGCGATGAACTGCTGCTGGGAGCGCTTGGCGATGCGCTGGGTGACCAGCACCGACAGCGGCACCGCGACCAGGGCCACCAGAGCGAGCAGCGGAGAGATCCAGAACATCACGGCCAGCACGCCGACCACGGTCAGCAGCGAGGTGAGCAGCTGGCTGAGCGTCTGCTGGAGGCTGGTCGAGATGTTGTCGATGTCGTTGGTGACCCGGCTGAGCAGCTCGCCGCGGGGTTGCCGGTCGAAGTACGGCAGCGGCAGCCGGTTGAGCTTCTCCTCCACCTCGGCGCGCAGCCGCAGCACGGTGCGCTGGACCACCCCGTTGAGCAGCCAGCCCTGCCACCAGGACAGCACGCTCGCGGCGAGGTAGAGCCCGAGCGCCAGCAGCAGCACCCGGCTCAGTGCGCTGAAGTCGATGCCCACGCCGGGCACCAGGTCCATTCGGGCCAGCATGTCGGCGAAGCTGTCGTTGCCGCTGGCCCGGGCCGCCGCGACGGCCTGCTCGGTGCTGGTGCCCGCCGGCAGTTGCCGACCGATCACCCCGTTGAAGATCAGGTCCGTGGCGTGGCCGAGGATCTTCGGTCCGGCCACGCTGAACCCGACGCTCACCACGGCCAGGGTGATGATGGCGGCCAGGTGCAGCCGGTGCGGGCGCAGCCGGCCGAGCAGCCGCCGGGCGGACGGCCCGAAGTTCATCGACTTCTCGGCGGGCATCCCCGCGCCCGCCCACGGCGGCCCACCGCCCTGCCGGCCGGGGGGCAGCCGCTTCGGCGTCGGCCCGTCGCCGGCCGGCTTCTGCGTGGGTACGGCCGCGGTCCGCGGCTCGTCGGGCTCGCTCATGCCGGCACCTCCGCCGTCTGCTGGGAGGCCACGATCTCGGCGTACGTCGGGCAGCTCTCCAGCAACTCCTCGTGTCGTCCCACTCCGACGACCCCCCCGTCCTCAAGCACGATGATCTGATCGGCGTCGACGATCGTGGAGACCCGCTGGGCCACGATCACCACCGCGGACTGCGCGGTGACCGGACGTAGCGCCGCCCGCAGCCGCGCGTCGGTGCCGAGGTCGAGCGCGGAGAACGAGTCGTCGAAAAGGTAGATCTCCGGCTGTTTGACCAGGGCCCGGGCGATGGCCAGGCGTTGGCGCTGCCCGCCGGAGACGGTGCTGCCACCCTGGGCGATCGGAGCATCCAGCCCGCCGGGCATCTGGGCCACGAAGTCCCGGGCCTGGGCGATCTCCAGGGCCCGCCACAGCTCGTCGTCGGTGGCGTCCGGGTTTCCGTAGCGCAGGTTGCTGGCGACCGTGCCGGTGAACAGGTACGGCCGCTGCGGCACCAGGCCGATGCGCCGCCACAGCTCGTCGGGCGCCAGCTCCCGCACGTTCACGCCGTCGACCAGCACCGCGCCGGCGCTGACGTCGACCAGGCGGGGAATGAGTGACAGCAGGGTGGTCTTGCCCGCGCCGGTGCTGCCGATGATCGCTGTGGTGGTGCCGGGGGTCGCTCGGAAGGAGATGTCCCGCAACACCGGCTCGACCGCGCCCGGGTACTGGAAGCGCACCCCGCGCAGCTCCAGCTCGGCCCTGGTGGGCGGCTCAGCGATGGGCTCGGCGGCGGGAACCACCGAGGAGTCGGTGTCCAGCACCTCGACGATCCGCTCGGCGCAGACCGCGGCCCGGGGCACCATCATCAGCATGAAGGTGGCCATCATGACGGCCATCAGGATCTGCATCAGGTACTGGAGGAATGCGGTGAGCGCGCCGACCTGGATCGCGCCGGAGTCGACCCGCTGGGCGCCGAACCAGAGCACCGCCACGCTGGAGACGTTCAGCACCAGCATGACCACCGGGAAGATCAGTGCCAGCAGTCGGCCGGTACGCAGCGCGGTGGCGGTCAGGTCGGTGTTGGCGACGGCGAAGCGGTCCGTCTCGTACGGCTCGCGGACGAAGGCGCGGACCACCCGGATGCCGGTGATCTGCTCGCGCAACACCCGGTTGACGGTGTCGATCCGGGTCTGCATCAGCCGGAAGCCTGGCACCATCCGACGGATGATCATGCTGAGCGCGACGGCCAGGACCGGCACGCTGACCAGCATCAGCCAGGAGAGCCCGAGATCCTCCCGGAGCGCCATCACCACACCGCCAACGCTCATGATCGGTGCGGCGACCAGCATGGTGCAGCTCATCAGCACGAGCATCTGCACCTGCTGCACGTCGTTCGTGTTGCGGGTGATCAGCGACGGTGCGCCGAACCGGGCCACCTCGCGGGCGGAGAAGCGGTTGACGTGCCCGAACAGGGTTGCCCGGACGTCCCGACCGAAGCCCATCGCGATCCGTGCGCCCAGGTAGACCGCGGCGATCGAACAGATGATCTGGATCAGGCTGAACAGCAGCATCCAGCCGCCGATGCGCACGATGTAGTCGGTGTCGCCCCGGGCCACGCCCCGGTCGATGATGTCGGCGTTGAGGCTGGGCAGGTAGAGCGACGCCATGGTGCCCACGAACTGGAGCAGCACCACCGCCGTCAACGGTCGCTGGTAGGTGCGCAACTGGTTGCGCAACAGTCGGATCAGCACGCCGGGTCCTTCGCGTCGGTGGGGCGTCCGGTCATCCGCGGGTCGTCCCCGCTGCCGATGACCTCGAGCAGGAAGTCCCGGATCACCTGCGCCTTCGCCGGGTCGGCGTCGACCGAGGTGAGCGGACTTCCGGAGTGCATCAGGGTGGTGAGGGCCGCCACCCGCTCCCGGCCGGCGGGGGTGATGGCGAGCCGGACGCTGCGTCGGTCGCTGTCGTCGCGCTGCCGCTCGACCAGCCCCTCGCGGGCCAGCGTGTCCACGATGCCGGTCAGGGTCGCCGGGCGCACGAAGCCCTTCTCGGCGACCTGGCGGTGGGGCAGCTCGCCGTGCCGGGCGAGCGTCATCAGGGTCACCATGCCGGCCTGGGTGAGACCGTGCTCCTCGGCGAGGTAGCGGTTCCACCGCTGCCCGACGAGGTGCCCGGCCACGACCAGCAGCCGGCCGAGCGGCACGTCCTGGAGAGTGACGATGTCCACGGCAAGCAGGTTAGTCCCCTGATAGTCAGGGGCCAAACGAAATAGCCGCCGCGGTGGCTACGAACATGATCTGCAGAACGGTGCGCTGGCCGAGCGGGGTGACCGGTTGCCCGGCCAGGGTCAGCCCCCGGCGGGCGGCCGAGACGTTGGCCGGGAACATCGCGAGCATCAAGAGGCCGAGCCCGGCGGCGGCCAGGCGGGCGGTCGCCGGAATCAGCAGGCCGACCGCGCCGACCAGCTCCAACACGCCGGTGACGGTGACCAGCAGCCCAGGGCGGGGCATGCCGGGCGGGACCATTGCGATCAGGTCAGTGCGGCGCTGGCCGGCGAAGTGCGCCACGGCGGTCAGCGTGAACATCAGGGCCAGTCCGACCCGTAGTGCGGGGTGCCAGCCGTCCACCGCGTCGACGCCGGCGAAGCCGGTCAACCGGGCCAGTGCGGTGCCGACCAGCAGGGCGATCAGGGGTGCCTTGGAATCCTCCTCGTGAACTTGCCAGTGACAAGATTGCCTGGGCGAGTGGCATCTTGTCAATGGCAAGATAGGATTCGGGCATGACCGGAACGCGCGCCTACCACCACGGCGATCTGCGCCGTGCCCTGCTCGCCGCCGCGGTGGAAGCGATCGAGGAGGTGGGGCCCGCCGCGCTGAGCCTGCGCGACCTGGCCCGCCGGGCCGGCGTCTCGCACGCCGCGCCCGCCCACCACTTCGGCGACAAGGCCGGGCTGCTCACCGCGCTGGCCGCCCAGGGCTTCGACCTGTTGGCGCAGGCGCTGACCGCGACGGCCGACGACCTGCTGGACGCCGGTGTCGCGTACGTCGACTTCGCAGTCCGGCACCGCGCGCACTTCGAGGTGATGTTCCGGCCCGAGCTCTACCGGGCCGACGACGCCGAACTGGTCGCCGCACAGGAGCGCGCCGGTGCCGCGCTCCGGTCGGGGGTGGCCGCACTGCCCGCCCGTGGCGCGCCCGTCGACACCGACAGCGACGCGCTCGCCGCCTGGTCGATCGCGCACGGCTTCGCGACCCTCTGGCTGGCCGGCGCACTGCCGGACCGGGTCGGCGACAACCCCTGCGACGCAGCCCGCGAAGTCCTCAAGCGCCTGACCCGGTAACCACCCCCACCCCTCCATGGCGTCGATCATGGAGTTGTGGTGGGGGCTCACCCATTGGTGTCCCTTGTGTGAGGCACCACAACTTCATGATCGACACGTCCGTGGGATGCGGGATCACCAGCTCGTGGGCAGCGGCATCCCCTCGGTGAAGCCGGCGGCGCTCTGCACACCGACGACCGCCCGCTCGTGGAACTGCGCCAGGTCCCGCGCGCCGGCATAGGTGAAGGCGCTGCGGACCCCGGCGATGATCTCGTCGATCAGGTCCTCGACGCCGGGCCGGGCCGGGTCCAGGTGCATCCGGGCCGAGGAGATGCCCTCCTCGAACACCGCCTTACGGGCGCGGTCGTAGGGGCTGTCGTCGGCGGTACGGGCGCTGACCGCCCGCGCCGAAGCCATCCCGAAGCTCTCCTTGTACCGCCGACCGTCGGCGTCGGTGTACAGATCGCCGGGGGACTCGTAGGTGCCGGCGAACCACGAACCGATCATCACGTTCGAGGCGCCGGCGGCGAGCGCGAGCGCCACGTCACGGGGGTGCCGCACGCCGCCGTCGGCCCAGACGTGCCGGCCGAGCTCGCGGGCCGCCACCGAGCAGTCGAGCACGGCGGAGAACTGGGGTCGGCCCACGCCGGTCATCATCCGGGTGGTGCACATCGCCCCCGGGCCGACGCCGACCTTGATGATGTCGGCGCCCGCCTCGACCAGGTCACGTACCCCCTCGGCGGTCACCACGTTGCCGGCCGCCACCGGCACCCCCGGGTTCAGCTTGCGGACCGCCCGCAGCGCCGACATCATCCGCGCCTGGTGGCCGTGAGCGGTGTCCACGACCAGCGTGTCCACCCCCGCCTCCAGCAGCGCGGCGGCCTTGCCGGTGACGTCCCCGTTGATCCCGACCGCGGCCGCGATGCGCAGCCGACCCCGGTCGTCCACCGCCGGCGTGTAGAGCGTGGCCCGCAACGCGCCCTGGCGGGTCAACACCCCGACCAGTCGGCCGTCGGCGTCCACCACCGGGGCGAGCCGGCGTCGCCCCGCGGAGAGCAGGTCGAAGCCGGTACGCGGGTCCGCGTCCGCCGGGACGGTGTGCAGCTCGGTGGACATCACGTGCCGCAACTGGGCGAACCGGTCCACGCCCATGGTGTCCGCCTCGGTGACCACGCCCATTGGCCGGCCGGCCTCGTCGACCACGATCACCGCGCCGTGTGAGCGCTTCGGCAGCAGGTGGATGGCGTCACCCACGGTCTCGGTCGGACCGAGCGTGATCGGCGTGTCGTAGACCAGGTGCCGTTGCTTCACCCAGGCGACGACGTTCGCCACCACCTCGATCGGGATGTCCTGCGGAATCACGGCGATCGCGCCCCGCCGGGCCACCGTCTCGGCCATCCGCCGACCGGCGACGGCGGTCATGTTCGACACCACCAGCGGAATGGTGGTGCCCGTGCCGTCGCCCGTGGACAGGTCGACATCGAGCCGGGAGCCCAGGTCGGAGCGGGCCGGCGCCATGAAGACGTCGGTGTAGGTCAGGTCGTGCGCGGGGGCCGCGCCGTGAAGGAACTGCACCTGGCCATCATTCCTGCCCCCGACCGTCCGCGCCCACGTCGGTGCCGCAAACCACCCCCGCGCCGAGCGCCACCACGGACAAAGTGTTAGGAAGGGCCCCTTCTTATGCACCAGGCGTTAATAAGGTGCCCTTCCTTCAGGCGATGGTGCAGATCGCGGCGCCGGCGGTGATCACGGCGCCGACCTCGGCGGAGAGTCCGCTGACCGTGCCGGCCTTGTGGGCGTGCAGCGGCTGCTCCATCTTCATCGCCTCCAGCACCACCACCAGGTCGCCCTCGGCCACGGTGTCGCCGTCCGCCACTGCGATCTTGACGATGGTGCCCTGCATCGGCGAGGCGAGGGTGTCGCCGCCGACCGGGGCACCGGCCTTGGCGCCGCCGCGCCGGGTCGACTTGCGCGCGGCCGGTGCGGCGGTGGTCGTACCCCCGCCGAAGCCTGCGGGGAGGCTGACCTCCAACCGCTTGCCGCCCACCTCGACCACCACGGTCTCGCGCTCGACCGGCGCCTCGGCGGCGCTGGCGGCGGCGGCGAACGGCGGCACGGTGTTGTGGAACTCCGTCTCGATCCACCGGGTGTGCACGGTGAACGGCTCGGAGGTGAACGCCTCGTCCCGCACCACCAGCCGGTGGAACGGCAGCGCGGTAGCCATCCCCTCGAGCACCATCTCGTCCAGCGCGCGGCGGGCCCGCTCCAGCGCCTCGGTGCGCGTCTCGCCGGTGATGATCACCTTGGCCAGCAGGGAGTCGAAGTTGCCGCCGATCACATCGCCGGCCGAGATGCCGGTGTCCACCCGGACACCGGGGCCGGTGGGCAGCCGCAGGGCGGTGACGGTGCCGGGGGCGGGCAGGAAGTTGCGGCCCGGGTCCTCGCCGTTGATCCGGAACTCGATCGAGTGCCCGCGCGGCGTCGGGTCCTCCGTGATGCGCAGCTTCTCGCCGTCGGCGATCCGGAACTGCTCGCGGACCAGGTCGATGCCGGCGGTCTCCTCGGTCACCGGGTGCTCGACCTGGAGCCGGGTGTTGACCTCCAGGAAGGAGATGGTGCCGTCCACGCCGACCAGGTATTCCACCGTGCCGGCGCCGTGGTAGCCGGCCTCGCGGCAGATTGCCTTGGCGCTCTCGTGAATCTGGGCCCGCTGGGCGTCGCTGAGGAACGGCGCGGGGGCCTCCTCAACCAGCTTCTGGTGTCGCCGCTGCAACGAGCAGTCCCGGGTGCCGACCACGATCACGTTGCCGTGCTGGTCGGCGAGGACCTGCGCCTCGACGTGCCGCGGCTGGTCCAGGTAGCGCTCGACGAAGCACTCGCCCCGGCCGAACGCCGCGACGGCCTCCCGGGTGGCCGACTCGAACAGCTGGGGGATCTCCTCCATGGTCCGGGCCACCTTGAGCCCGCGCCCGCCACCACCGAAGGCGGCCTTGATGGCGACCGGCAGGCCGTGGTCGATGGCGAACGCCATCACCTCGTCCGGGCTGGCGACCGGGTCGGGGGTGCCGGGGACCAGCGGCGCGCCGGCGCGCTGGGCGATGTGCCGGGCGGTGACCTTGTCACCCAGGTCGCGGATCGCCTGCGGGGTGGGGCCGATCCAGGTCAGCCCGGCGTCGATGACCGCCTGGGCGAAGTCGGCGTTCTCGGACAGGAAGCCGTAGCCGGGGTGCACGGCGTCGGCGCCGGCCCGGGCGGCCACGTCGAGCAGCTTGTCGATGCGCAGGTACGTGTCGGTCGCGCTGTCCCCGCCGAGCGCGTACGCCTCGTCCGCGAGCGTGGCGTGCAGGGCGTCGCGGTCGGAGTCCGCGTACACGGCGACGCTGCCGAGGCCAGCGTCGCGGCAGGCGCGGATCACCCGGACGGCGATCTCGCCGCGGTTGGCGATGAGTACCTTGCGCACCTTCGTGGCTCCTCCCGGCAGGTTACTGACGGGGAGTGTATCGGCCGCCCTGGTGGCCCTAACGATCGCTCAGTGTGGGATGCCGCACTGTGCGTGCCGCGCTCTAGTCAAACTTGCCTATTACGCTTGTCCGGTGTCTGCGACTCGGATGATGATTCTCGGTCTGGTGCGGTGGATGCAGCCCGTGCACGGCTATGACGTGCGCCGCGAGCTGCTGAGCTGGAGCGCCGACAAGTGGGCCAACGTGCAGCCCGGCTCGATCTACCACGCGCTGCGAAAGCTCACCGAGGAAGGGCTGCTCCGCGCCGTCGCGACCGAGCAGGTCGGTGCCCGTCCGGCGCGGACCACGTACGAGGTGACTCCCAAGGGTGAGGACGAGTTCGAGACGTTGCTGCGGGGCCTCTGGTGGAACTTCTCCGAGCCGGTGGACCCGTTCGCGGCGGCCTTCTCCTTCCTCTCCGCGATGCCGCGGCCCGAGGCGGCGGCGGCTCTGCGCAACCGGGCCAACCTGCTGCGCGCCGGCATCGAGTCGATGCGCGCCTCGCTTGAGTCGGACTGGGTGCGCAACACCAAGCCGGTCCACGTCGGTTGGATGTTCGAGCTGTGGTCGGCGCGGGCCGAGGCCGAGATGGCCTGGTGCGAGCGGATCGCCGAGAAAATCGATTCCGGAGTGTCGTACCTACCTGCTGAGCTGGAGAGCGCCGAGGGTTGGCCGCAGTGGACGGACGGGACCGAGCCGGCCGCTCCCAACGCGGAATAATCAACGTTGACCATAAGAGCTATATCGCGTTAGCCTGCTGACGGCACAGCGGGGGAGTGCGCCGTCCGGCGTCGTCCCCTTCGACGGCCGGCGCGACCGGCCCGGACGACCAGGAGCAGAGATGATCGAGACCAGGGGGCTGCGGAAGTCGTTCCGCTCCCGCGCGGGTCGAGAGACGAAGACGGTGGACGCCGTGCGGGGTGTCAACCTCGAGGTCGCCGAGGGCGAGATCTTCGGCTTCCTCGGCCCGAACGGCGCCGGCAAGACCACCACGCTGCGGATGCTCGCCACGCTGATCGAGCCGGACGGCGGCGAGGCCTCCATCGCCGGCGCGGACCTGCGCAAGGACCCGGCCGAGGTGCGCCGCCGGATCGGCTACGTCCCGCAGGGCGGCAGCACCTGGGACGAGTCCACCGCCCGCGAGGAGCTGGTGCTGCACGCCCGGATGTACGGCATCGGCAAGGCCGACGCGCAGCGCCGCGCCGCCCGCGCGCTGGACGCCTTCCAGCTCACCGAGTACGCCGACCGCAAGTGCAAGACCTACTCCGGCGGCCAGCGCCGGCGGGTGGAGATCGCGCTCGGCATCATCCACGAGCCGAAGATCGTCTTCCTGGACGAGCCGACCACCGGCCTCGACCCGCAGAGCCGCGCGCACATGTGGGACGAGATCCGGCGGCTGCGCCGGGACGGGATGACCGTCTTCATCACCACCCACTACCTCGACGAGGCCGACGCGCTCTGCGACCGGATCGCGATCATGGACAACGGCGAGGTGGTGGCCGAGGGCACTCCGGCCGAGCTCAAGCGGGAGATCTCCGGGGACGTGGTGCTGGTCGGCCTCGACCTGGCCGCCACCCCGCAGGCCGCCCAGGCGCTCGACGGCGAGCCGTACGTCAACAAGCTGGAAACCGCCGACGAGGGCGGCCTGCGCCTCTACGTCGACGAGGGCGCCACCGCCATCCCGCAGGTGCTGCGCCGACTCGACCACGCCGGGCTGGAGCTGCGCTCGATCGAGCTGCACCGGCCCAGCCTGGACGACGTCTTCCTGACCAAGACCGGCCGCTCGCTGCGCGAGTCCTGACCACCCGGAGACGACTCATGAAATTCGCCCGTGACACGTGGCTGATCTTCCAGCGGCAGATCCAACTCCTGCTACGCAACCCGGTCTGGGTCTTCGTCGGCGTCTTCCAGCCGGTGATGTACCTGCTGCTCTTCGCCCCACTGCTCAAGCCGGCGCTGAACGCGCCCACCCAGGCCGCCGCCTACAAGATCTTCGTACCCGGTCTGCTGGTGCTGCTGGCCATCTTCGGTGGCCTGTTCCAGGGCTTCGGCCTGATCGCCGAGCTGCGCGCCGGGGTCATCGAACGCTCCCGGGTCACCCCGATCAGCCGGCTCGCTCTGCTGCTCGGCCGCTCGCTGCGCGACGTGGTCTCGCTGCTCGTGCAGGCGGTCATCATCACCCTGCTGGCGCTCCTGTTCGACCTGCGGGTGTTCATCGGGGACCTGCTGCTCGCGTACCTGATGCTCGCCCTGATCGCGCTGATGACCTCGGCCGTCTCGTACGGCGTCGCGCTCAAGGTCAAGAGCGAGGACGCGCTGGCCCCGCTGATGAACACGGTGGCGCAGCCGGTGCTGCTGCTCTCCGGCATCCTGCTGCCGCTCACGTTCGCGCCCGGCTGGTTGCAGGCCATCGCCGACTGGAACCCGTTCTCCTGGGCGGTCGACGGCACCCGGGCGCTGTTCGCCGGGGACCTCGGCAGCGACAAGGTCTGGCAGGGCCTGACCATCACCGCGGTGCTCGCCGCGGCGGGGGTCGTCTGGGCCGCACGCCAGTTCGCCCGCAGCGTCCGCTGACGCTCGCGCTCCGGATGTCGGGGTGTCCTTCGCGCGAGGACACCCCGACATCCGCGTTCACGGTTGCCTGCGTTCAGCGCACGCGGGCGAGGGTCAGGCCGTCCGCGACCGGCAGCATCACCGGGTCCACCCGTACGTCGGCCAGCACCTCGTCGTTGAAAGCGGCGATGGCCCGGTCGTCGGCGTTCTGCGGTGCGATCACCCGCCCGCCGCGCAGCACGTTGTCGACGGCGATCACCCCGCCGGGGCGCATCCGGGGCACCAGCTCCGCCCAGTAGACCGGGTAGCCGGTCTTGTCCGCGTCAATGAACGCGAAGTCCAGGTACCGCTCGTGCGGCAGCTCCCTCAGCCGGTCCCCGGCCGGGCCGATACGCAGGTCGATCCGGTCCTGCACGCCCGCGCGAGCCCAGTAGCGCCGGGCGATGCCGGTGAACTCCTCGGAGATGTCAAAGCAGGTCAGCTGCCCGCCCTCGGGCAACCCGCGGGCGATCGCCAGCGACGACAGCCCGGTGAACGTGCCGACCTCGACGGCCTGCCGCGTGCCGAGCAGCCGGGTGAGGAAGGTCAGGAACGCAGCCTGTTCCGGAGCCACCTGCATCGTGGCGTGCTCCGGCAGCACCGACCGGGTCTCCTCGGCCAGGTCCCGGATGATCTTGTCCGGCGGGGCTCCGTGCGCCACCAGGTAGGCGTGCAGCTCGTCGGTGAGCGGGATCGATTTGGTGGTCATGACCGGACGTTACCGAGCGGCTCGACCGACTGGCCGCCGGGCGCGACCTTCGTCCACAGATCCGTGATCCGCAGGTCCAGCTCGGCGAGGAGGCGGCGCAGCAGCGGCATCGACAGCCCGATCACCGTCCCCGGGTCACCCTCGATCCGCTCCACGAACGGCCCGCCCAGCCCGTCGATGGTGAACGCGCCGGCCACCGCCAGCGGCTCGCCACTGGCCACGTAGGCGGCGATCTCGTCGTCACTGATGTCGGCGAAGTGGACGGTGGTCGAGGCCACCGCCTCAGCGCGCCGCCCGGCGACAACGTCGATCAAACAGTGTCCGCTGTGCAGGACGCCGCTGCGCCCCCGCATGCGCTGCCAGCGCCGGGTGGCGTCCGCCGGATCCGCCGGCTTGCCGAGGATCTCCCCATCGAACGCGAGCACCGAGTCGCAGCCGATCACCAACGTCCGCTGGTCGGTCGCCGGGCTCAGCCGGGTCAGCACAGCCTGTGCCTTGAGCCGCGCCAACTCCAGGCACAGCTCCTCGGCCCGATCGGTCACGACCAGGGATTCGTCCACCCCGCTGACCAGCACGTCCGGCTCGATGCCGGCGGCCTGGAGTGACTTGCGACGGGCTGGGCTCGCCGAGGCGAGCACGAGACGGAGCGGCAGGGATGCAGACACCCGACCGACGTTACCGGCTCACCACCCTGGCCACGACCATCCGCCCCGCGCCGGCCCGTGCCCACCAGTTCACCCGCTCTTGATCGACTCGATTTCATTGATACCGGGCGGTCCCACCACCCCCCACACCGCGACATCAATGATCCCGAGTCGATCACTGTGCCGTCTTCCGGTCAGCGACTGACCCGGGGAGGCGGATCGTCCCCGCGCCGCCGCCGACGCACCACCAGCACCCACCCAGCACCGGCGGCCACGATCTCCCCGAGGGTGGCCAGACCGCCCACCGACGCGCCGCCGTCGTCGTCCGGCTGAGCGCCGGCCGTCGTGGTCGGGCCACCGCCGGCCGGCGCGCTCGCCGACTCGAACCCCAACGGGGGTACGTCTGCCGTCAGCGCCGCAACGAGGTCGATCACGCCGTAGCCGTACTCGTCGTCGCGCCCGGGCGAACCCTTGTCTACGGCGGTGGCCGTGAGGCGGTGCGCCACCTCCTGCGCGGGAAGGTAGGGGTACTTGGACCTGATCAACGCCGCCGCCCCCGCCACGATCGCCGTCGCGTCGGAAGTGCCGGTTCCCTTGCGGTACTTACCGTTGGTGCTCGTGCTGTAGATGTCGACCGCCGGTGCAACCACGTCAATCTCCGGACCGGTCACCGAGATCGCGGCATGATTCCCGTCCCGATCGATACCCCCGACAGCAATAACGCCCGGATACGAGGCCGGGAAGCTGACGAACTGATCGCGTGGCTTGTTGCCTACCGCTGCAACGACGAGGACATCCGCCCGTGTGGCGGCTTCGACGGCTCTTTGTAGATTGGGGTTCGGTCCAGCAACAGACGAGACGCTGACGATTTCGGCTCCGTGGGCGATGGCATATTCGATTCCAGCCGCAAGATTGTCGCTATTACCCGCCTCGTCCGTAACCTGGATCCGAATGGGGAGAATGCCAGCTCCTGGCGCAATGCCTAAGGCTCCCGTTGTGTTGCCACGTCCATGAGCGGCAATCAGGCCTGCCATGCCAGTGCCGTGACTGCTCGCATCGTCTAGACCGTCGCCGGTGCCTCCGGAAATGAGATCGGTGCCGGGCAACAGATTGCTTCGAAGGTCAGGATGTTTTTCGACACCAGTGTCTGGCACGGCCACTATAACTCCGTTGCCTCGGCTGATTCCTTGGGCCTCGGTGGTATGGAGATAACGAAGGTGCCATTGGTCACCACGAATTACTTTTACACCCGGCGGGTCTGGCGTGGTGTGCGCTGGCAGTGGGAGTTGCAGCACGGCGGCGCTCAGGCTGGCCAGGGCCGTCCAGGCGGCATGAGGCTTATCGATCAAGGCCAATGGCGGGGCCGGGATCGATCGGATCCTGTTTGTCGGGCGGGCGGACCACAGGGTCAACACCCTGATCTGTCGCCCACGGATGTTCGGGATCCCAGGGACGCCGCTCATCGCGCTGAGCTTCCCGAGGGTTCAGGCGAGATGCGCCACCACCTGGAGGGATGATGCTCGGAGCACCGCCGAACGGCGGGGATCCGTGTGGTAAGCCCGGGCTCCGGCCACTACCCGGTCGAGACCCCGCTCCGCCTGTAGGTCCAGTGCCGGCGCCTCCGCCACCGATCACGCCGCCGACTGGATTTGTGCGACGAGGTGGAGTGCTTGCGCCGGGCTGTCCGAGTCCAGTTCCGGGGATGCCCCCAATCAAGCCTCCCGGAGGCATTGGACGTGGCTGCGCGGGTGGGACTGCATGAGTTGGCGTCGCATTTCCGCTGCCCCGACCGTTGATGGAATGGGGCTGCGAGCCAAGCGTCTTGGAGTTCGTAACTGGCGGGATGCCCGGCGACCGGGACGGCGGTCCGAGATTCGACGTCGGGCTTGCTGGCGTTGTTGCCGTGGGTCCAAGACCTGGACCAGTGTTTGCGGGCGCGTTGGCTAGCCCGGTGGCCGCCGCGCCAAGCACAGGCCCGAGCCCGGGAGCAATCGGCGACTCAACAGGCCGGACGGTCGCGTGCGGCCGGGCTGCGGAAGATGTCGTCGGAGGCGCGGGCACGATGGGAGGAATAACGGGGGCGGCAGATCCGCCGTATACATCTGAGTTCGCTTGGTCGGCGACCGGTTTGGTTTTTGGTGGTGGAGGTGGTTTTTGGAGGGTGGCTTGGGCTTGTTGGAGTTCGCCGCTGAGGTTGAACATCATGCCCCGCGCCTGCGCGTTCAGCCGTTCCAGTTCGGCGTCGGTCACCGGTGATTCGGTGACTCGGCTGCCCATGACCGCTTTCGGGTCGGCGGCCGTGGCCTCGTACGCCTGTTTCCGCTGGAGCTTGGTCGCGTACTCCTCATGGATCTTGCGAAGCTCGGCGCGGGTGGTGCCGATGGCCTGGGTGGCGGCGGAGAGCGCGGTGTAGTTGGCGGCGGCGGCGTCGTGGGTGTGCCGCACCTTGTCGATCAGGTCATCGAGTTGGGCGAGGTACGTGCGGGAGGCGGCGCTGGTTTCGGGCGGCCACGCCTCGGCGAGACCGCGCCGGTATTCCTGGAGCCGGCCGAGGTGGATCTGGGCCAGGTCGCAGACCTTGCGCCAGCCGGCGACCTGCTTCCAGTGGTTGGCGGTGTCGTGGTCCTGCAGGCAGGCCCACATGCTGTTGACGTCCATCAGTTGCCAGTCGGTGACGCCGGAGGTGCGGCCGCTGCCCCGTTCGATCACGGCAGCACCACCGGCCTGTCCCCGTCGGCGCCGGTCGGGTCGGGCAGCATCGGGGTCGGGCCTCCGGGCAGGACGGTCCCCGGGTCGGCGAGTGCCCGCTGCACGTCCACGACGCGGGCGGCCGAGAAGGCGTCGGCGTCGGAGTATTGGGTGGCGACCCGGTCGGCGACGGCGGCCAGGTGGCCGGTGGCGCCTCGGACGGCGTACACCATGTCGGCGGTGGCCTGCTGTGTCTCGTGGTGCGCCTGCAGGAAGGTGACCAGCTCGATGAAGGCGTCGCACGGGTTGGGCAGTTGGGCGGACATGTCGTCGGCGATGTACGACAGGTGTGGCGCGTAGTTGCTCTCGACCTCCGCGGCGAGCCGGTCGGCGAACTCTCGGAGTTGGCGGATGTCGGCCTCGATGCCGCCGTAGTTGCGCAGCCAGGGGGTTGGCCGGTCCTCTTCGGGGATCATCGATCCTCCCTACCCGTCACGGCACCGTTTCCCTGAGTGAGGTTAACGGCTGGGAGCGACGCTGGCAGCCCCCGCACGGCGGGTCGGGTCAGCGGGGCAGATCGGCGGAGCGCCATCCGCCCGGGCGGGCCGTGAGCACCGCGCCGGCCGGTCGACCGCTGCGAGCCCAGGCCGACGTGGCTACCGGCGCGGAGGCGGCGGCCGGGCGGGACCGGACGACGATCGCCCCCACGAGGGCGGCCAGTTCCTCGGTGGTGGGCACGCCGCGGACGACCCGGAACAACGGCTCTTCGGCAGACATGACGCCAGGGTACGCGCCGCGAAGTTACCGACAATGCGGAGTGGCGTGCCGGCGGTGTGACGATCAGGGGGTCCGGGTACCGTCTCACCGATGTCGAACGCGCTTCCCCAACTCGTCGCTGACCGATACCGGCTCCTGTCGCCGCTCGGCCAGGGCGGCATGGGTCGGGTGTGGAAGGCGCGCGACGAGGTGCTGCACCGGGACGTGGCCATCAAGGAGTTGGTGCCGCCGCCCGGCCTCACCGACGAGGAACGCCGCGAGATGCGGGAGCGCTCGCTGCGCGAGGCCCGGGCCATCGCCCGGCTCAACCACGTCAATGTGGTGCGCATCTTCGACGTTCTCCGCACCGACGGCGATCCGTGGATCGTCATGGAGTACGTGGCGTCGAAGTCGTTACAGGACACCCTCGCCGAGAGCGGGCCGGTGCCGCCGGCCCGCGCGGTCGAGATCGGCCTCGGCGTGCTGGGCGCCCTCAACGCCGCGCACAAGGCGGGCGTCATGCACCGCGACGTCAAGCCGGGCAACGTGCTGCTCGGCGACGACGGCCGGGTGGTGCTGACCGATTTTGGTCTCGCGACCATCCCGGGCGACCCGAACGTCACCCGCACCGGCATGGTGCTCGGTTCGCCCGCGTACATCTCTCCGGAGCGTGCCCGGGAGGGCACCGCCGGGCCGGAGGCCGACCTGTGGTCGCTGGGCGCGACGCTCTACGCGGCGGTCGAGGGCAAGTCGCCGTACGCGCGGCCGTCGGCGATCGCCACGCTGGCCGCGCTGGCCACCGAGCCGATGCCGCCGCCGAAGAACGCCGGTCCACTCAAGCCGGTGCTCAACGGGCTGTTGCGCAAGGACCCGAACGAGCGGATCAACGCCGAGGTGGCGGAGCGGCTGTTGCGCCGCGCCGGTGGCAAGCGGGCGCGCAGCATCTCGCTGCTGGATGGCGTACGCCGGCCCGGGCCGAACGGTCCGCGCGAGCCGCGCCCGCCGCTGGTGCCGGCGCCGCGACCCGCCGACAAGGGCGCTGACCGGCCGGTTTCGCCGCCGGCCCCGCGGACCCCGCCGGCAGCCGCGGCCGTGACTCCCGTCGTCGACACCAGCTCGACGCCCAGTGATGCGAGCCCGACGGCCGTCGTGCCTCCCGCTGCGGACGCCGACCCGACCGCGCCGGTTTCGGCCGAGCCGACCGCCACGATCGACCGCCCGGACACCGCCGAGGCCGACCCGACGGCGAAGGTGACGGCCGCGGTCGGCACATCCGCCGACGGCACGACGAAGGCCGACGACGAGCCGACCGAGGTCGACGGCCCGCCGGTGGCGCCGGAACAGCGCAGGCCGCCGACCCCGACGTCGGTCATGTCGACCCCGGTGAGCCCCGCCGGGCGTGCGTCCGTGCCGCTCTATGGCGGTACGAAGCCGAACAACACCCGGCGCAACCTGCTGATCGGGGCCGTGGTGGCCCTGCTGCTGATCGGCCTCGTGGTGATCGTGCCGCTGCTCACCAAGGGCGACGGCGACGAGAGCCCGCAGGCCGGCCCGACCGGGGGTGCCGCTACCTCGGCTCCGGCGCCGCAGACCACGGCTCCGGCGGTGCCCCCGCCCACCAGCGGCGCGCCCAGCCCGACGGCCTCGGCCACCCCGTCGGTCGATCCGAACGCGCTGCCGGCGGGCTGGAAGCTGCACAAGGACCCGGCCGGCTTCGCCCTGCCACTGCCGGACGGCTGGTCGCGCCGGCAGGTCGACGGCATCACGGTCGTCTTCAGCCAGAACAACGGGCCGGGTGAACTGCTCGTGCAGTGGACCAGCACTCCGGCGAAGGACGCCGTCAAGGACTGGCAGGCGCAGGAGCCGAACCGGAAGAGGCTCGTCAACAACTACCAGTATCTCAGCATCAATGCCTGCGACTTCTGGAAGACCTGCGGCGACTGGGAGTGGCTGGAGACCCGGGACGGGACCCGCATCCACGTCCGCAACCGCGGCTTCGTCACCGCCAGCAACCGCGGTTACGCCCTGCGGTGGGAGATCGCGGAGAAGGACTGGCAGGCCAACCTGCCGAACTTCGACCGGATCGCCAAGGGCTTCGTGCCCGACCGCAAGGACTGAGCATGACCTTCCGTCGTCCGGGGTATGTGACCTTCGACGACGGAAGGAGGCACGACATGGGTTACCGACGGAGGGACGCTCGGCCCCGGCTGGCACTGTGGATGCTCGTCGCGCTCGGCGACGCCGTCCTGCTGCTGGTCAGCGCGGGAATCTGGGCGCTCATCGCGCTGCTCAGCGTCGTGACCGTTGCCGTCTGCGGGGTGGCTGCCTGGCGGCTGACCCGGCGGAGCGCTCTGGCCAGTGAGGACGCTCCGGTGGTGGTGCCGGCGATGAGCCGACGGCGGGCCTGACCCGTACCGGTGGTGTGGCGGCAGCCGGACCGATTGTCGACCGTGCGGTGACAGCCGATCCCGCTGCCGCCAACCGCCTCCCCAGGCGGATCAGGCGGACCGGTCCGGTCAGGGCGTGTTGTTGGCCAGCGCGATCAGCCGCGACCGGTCGCCGTTCCAGTAGTTGCGGTCCACGTTGCCGCTGATCCCGGAGACGGCGCCGGTGCTGGTGTACTGCCAGAAGCTCCACACCGGCGCACCGGCCGGCAGGGCGCCTGGGGTGCTCGCCCAGCGGGCCAGCCAGAGCGGGTGGTTCGCCCAGGGGCCGGTCCAGCTGCCGGTGCACTGGTTCCAGAAGCTGGTCGTGGTGTAGATGACCGCGTAACGGCCGGTGCGGGAGCGGTAGGTGTTCAGGAAGTCCTGGACCCAGTTGCGCATCCCGGTGGTGCTGAGGCCGTAGCAGTAGCCGCCGGCGTACGGGTTGGCCTCCAGGTCCAGCGCGGCGGGGAGGGTCCGGCTGTCCGCCGACCAGGCGCCGCCGTTGGAGGCCAGGTAGTTGGCCTGGGTCGAGCCGGCGGAGATGTTCGGCCGGGCGAAGTGGTACGCCCCGCGGATCACCCCGGCGTTGTACGAGTTGACGTAGTTCGCGTTGAAGTTCGGGTCCTTGTAGCTGGTGCCCTCGGTGGCCTTGATGAAGGCGAACTGGATGCCGGCGTTGCGCACGCTGGTCCAGTTGATGGTGCCCTGGTAGCGGGACACGTCGACGCCGGGCGTGGTGGCGGCGGCCGCCGGGCCGGCGGTCGCGACCAGGGTCGCCGCCGCGGTGGCGAGCAGGGTGAGGCCGGCCGCGAGCACGCGGCGCAGCGGTGATCTGGTACGGGCCATGGCTGCCTCCAAGGGCGTCGGTCTATTGACGCCCATCTTTGGAGGTTAGTGCCCTAGATCGCAAGAGTTGTAGAAAAAAGCTTCATCGACCGGGGGTCGGTGGTGCCTCGACGTAGTGCTCGCCGTCGAGCCGGCACAGCCTCAGGGAATGCCACTCGATCAGTCTCACACGATACGAGCCGGTGGCCCGGGACCGATACCGGAACGACGCCGGTAGGCTCGCGCCCCATGATGTCGATCGACGGGCTGAGCGACCTGTGGGACACGCTGTTCGGCGCGCAGCCGGACCCGCCCGCGCTGTTGGTGCTGATCACCGCGGCCGTCGCGCTGGTGGTGGTCAGCACCCGACTGCCGTGGCGGATCGCCCGTAACGCCATCACCATCGCCCACGAGGGCGGGCACGCGCTGATCGCCCTGCTCACCGGCCGCAAGCTGCGCGGCATCCGGTTGCACTCGGATACCTCCGGGCTGACGCTCTCCGCCGGTCGGCCCTCGGGGCCGGGCATGATCCTCACCCTGCTCGCCGGTTACGTCGCCCCGCCGCTGGTCGGGTTGGCCGGCGCCTGGCTGCTCGGCGGCAACCGGATCACCCTGCTGCTCTGGGTCGCGGTGGTGCTGCTGCTCGCCATGCTCGTGATGATCCGCAACGCCTTCGGCGTGGTGTCGCTGCTGGTCACCGGCGCCCTGGTGCTCGCCGTCTCGTGGTACGCCACCCCGCAGGTGCAGGCCGCCTTCGCGTACACCGGGGTGTGGTTCCTGCTGCTCGGTGGGGTGCGGCCGGTGGTGGAGCTGCAACGGCTGCGCTCGCGCGGCCGGATGCCCGCGTCCGACGCCGACCAGCTCGCCGGCCTCACCCCGTTCCCGGCGTTCTTCTGGGTGCTCTTCTTCGCCCTGGTCAACCTGGTCGCGCTCGTCGCCGGCGCGCTGCTGCTCGCCGGCCCGATCCTCACCGACGCCGGCCTGACTCTCTGACCACGAGGGTTCGGGCGGGCAGAATGAGGCGCATGCGATACGTGATCATCGGGGCGGGCGCGGTCGGCGGGACCATCGGGGTACGGCTGGCCGAGGCCGGTCGGGACGTGACCCTGGTGGCCCGGGGCGCGCACCTGGACGCGATCCGCGAGCGGGGCCTGACCCTGCGCCAGCCCGACGGCGACCTGACCGCCCGGCTCGCCGCCGCGGACGGCCCCGGTGACCGCCCGCTGCCGGCCGACACGGTGCTGATTCTCACCGTGAAGTCGCAGGACACCGCGGGCGCGCTGGCCGCCTGGGTGGACGCGCCGGTGGACGGGGGTGGCACGGCGGGGGAGCGGCTGCCGCTGGTCACGGCGCAGAACGGGGTGGCCAACGAGAGGGCCGCCCTGCGGCTCTTCGCCGACGTGCACCCGGTCTGCGTCTGGCTGCCGGCCACCCATCTGGACCCGGGCGTGGTGGTGTCCAACGGCTACCCGCACCCGGGAATGCTGCACATCGGGCGCTACCCGGCCGGCGTCGACGACACCGATCAGGCGATCGCCGCCGACCTGACCGCCGCCGGGTTCGTCGCCCCGGTCCGGCAGGACGTGCTGCGCTGGAAGTACGGCAAGCTGCTCGCCAACCTCGGCAACGGCCTCCAGGCGCTGCTCGGCCGGGACATCCCGGACGCGCTGGCCGAGCGGGTACGCGCCGAGGGCGTCGCCGCGCTCGCCGCCGCACACATCGCGCACACCTCGCCGGACGAGGAGCGAGCCGAACGCGGCGATCGGGTTCAGCAGCGCCCGGTCGACGGCGCGGGCCGCTCCGGCGGTTCCACCTGGCAGAGCCTGGCCCGGGGTACGGGCTCAACCGAGGTCGACCACCTCAACGGTGAGATCGCGCTGCTCGGCCGGCTGCACGGCGTACCGACGCCGGCCAACGTGGCCGTGCAACGCGCGGTGCGCCGGGCGGTGCGGGAGCGGATCGGAGCCGGCGCGTTCCCGCTCGCCGACCTGGAGAAGATGATCGCCTGACCGGGGCAACCGAGGACCCCACCCGGCGCGTGTTCCCTGCGACCGACACGGGGAGGTAGCGGGTGCCGGACGTCAACGGGTTCGACGAGTTCTACCGCGGGAGCCGGCAACGGCTGCTCGGTTTCGTCTACGCGCTCACCGGCGACCGGGTCGAGGCGCAGGACGCCGTGCAGGAGGCGTACATCCGGGCGTGGCAGCGCTGGTCGACGGTCAGCCGGTACGACGACCCGGAGGCGTGGGTGCGGGTGGTGGCCAGCCGGATCGCGGTCAGCCGGTGGCGCAGCCTGCGCAGTCGCGCCCGCGCGTACCTGCGGCACGGCGCCACCGAGACCGTTCCCGGCCCGGGCACCGACACCGTCGAGGTGGTCGCCGCGCTGCGCCGGCTGCCCGAGGAGCAGCGCACCGCCATCGCCCTGTACTACCTGATGGGCATGCCAGTCGCCGAGGTGGCGCGGGAGACCTCAGCCCCGGTGGGCACCGTCAAGGCCCGGCTCTCCCGGGGGCGCACCGCGCTCGCCGGGCTGCTCGCCGTCTCTGAACTTGAGGAGGCTACCGATGCGTGACGACCTGGCATTCGTCGAGCGGGTCCACCGGGACCTGCGGGACGTGCGGTGGCCCGAGCCGCAGGAGATCCGGGCCCGGGCCCGGCGGCGCAATCGGCGTACCGCCGTGACCGCCACGGTCGTGCTGGTGATCACGGGGGCGTCCGCCGTCGCCGTGGTCGGCAACGGTCGTGGGCCGACACCACCCCCGGTGGCTGCCTCGGCGAGCCCGACCGCACCAGCCCGGGGCGAGATCGCCGCCGACGCACTGTTGCAACCGGCCAACCTGGCGCAGCCGGCGCAGGTGCAGCTCAGCCAGTCGGGGTTGGGGGAGATGGTCGTCGTCGAGAACATGCTGGGTTACTGCCGGGAAGAGCAGGGGATGGCCCCTGCCTGGCAGACGTCCCGCTGGTCACGGGCGCTGACCATGTTCCGGGAACCCGCAGAGGCCGCCGACACCGGTCCCGATGACTTCCTACTCAGTCAGGATCTGTACCGGGTGACGCCGGAGGCTGCCGGGTCGTTCTTCGCCGACCTCGACCGGCTGGTGGCTCCCTGCGCCGAGTGGCGCAGCGTCGGGCCGTACGAGGTCGCGGGACGCAAGGGGACCGGGACGGCGGTACACCGGTGGGCGGTGGTGCAGCGGGACTTCGCCGGCGACGGTGCCGCCCTGCTGCGCCACACCGTGTCGCAGCCCCGCGACCAGAAGACCGGCAAGGCCATTGGTGACGAGCACTCGCCCACCAGCACGGCGGTGGTGCGAGTGGGTGACCTGATCACGGTGCTCAGTCTGGGACGGAACAGCTCCGAGCCGGAGCTGCGCCGGCTGGCCGTGGTGGCAGCGCGTCGGATGTGCCTCGCCGCCAACCCCTCCTGCTGACCACGGCCGCCCTTGGTCTGCACAACTTCTGTGAAGTTGCGCGGACCAGGGAGCGCGGTCAGAGCGGGATGTTGCCGTGCTTCTTCGCCGGGAGGGTTTCGCGCTTGGTGCGCAGGACTCGTAGCGCCCGGACGATCTGGGTCCGGGTCTCGTGCGGCGGGATCACCGAGTCGATGTACCCACGCTCGGCGGCCACGTACGGGTTGGCCAGGGTGTCCTCGTACTCGGCGATCTTCTCGGCCCGAACCGCCGCCGGGTCCTCGGCGCCGGCCAGCTCGGAACGGTAGAGGATGTTCACCGCGCCCTGCGCGCCCATCACCGCGATCTGCGCGGTCGGCCAGGCGAAGTTCAGGTCCGCGCCGAGATGCTTGGAACCCATCACGTCGTACGCCCCGCCGTACGCCTTGCGGGTGATCACGGTGACCTTGGGAACGGTCGCCTCGGCGTACGCGTAGATGAGCTTGGCGCCGCGGCGGATGATGCCGTCCCACTCCTGACCCGTGCCGGGCAGGAAGCCGGGGACGTCCACGAAGGTCAGCACCGGGATGTTGAACGCGTCGCAGGTGCGGACGAACCGGGCGGCCTTCTCCGAGGCGGCGATGTCCAGCGTGCCAGCGAAGTGCATCGGCTGGTTGGCCACCACGCCGACCGGGCGCCCCTCGACGCGGCCGTAGCCGACCACGATGTTCTGCGCGTAGAGCGGCTGGACCTCCAGGAACTCCCCGTCGTCGAGGACGTGCTCGATCACCTGGTGGATGTCGTACGGCTGGTTGGCCGAGTCGGGGATCAGCGTGTCCAGCTCCCGGTCCTCGTCGCTGATGGCGAGATCCGCCTCGGCGGGGTGGACCACCGGCTCGTCGAGGTTGTTCGACGGCAGGTACGACAGCAGTGCCTTGACGTAGTCGACCGCGTCCTCCTCGTCCGTGGCGAGGTAGTGCGCGTTGCCGCTGCGCGAGTTGTGCGTACGGGCCCCGCCCAGCTCCTCCATGCCGACGTCCTCGCCGGTCACCGTCTTGATCACGTCTGGGCCGGTGATGAACATGTGCGAGGTCTGGTCGACCATCACGGTGAAGTCGGTGACCGCCGGGGAGTAGACCGCGCCGCCGGCGCAGGGGCCCATCACCAGCGAGATCTGCGGGATGACGCCGGAGGCGCGGACGTTGCGGAAGAAGATCTCGCCGTAGAGGCCGAGGGAGACCACGCCCTCCTGGATGCGCGCCCCGCCGGAGTCGTTGATGCCCACCACCGGGCAGCCGATCTTCATGGCCAGGTCCATCACCTTGACGATCTTCTCGCCGAAGACCTCGCCGAGGGAGCCACCGAAGACCGTGAAGTCCTGGGCGAAGACGCAGACCTGCCGGCCGTCCACCGTGCCGTAGCCGGTGACCACACCGTCGCCGTACGGCCGGTTCTTCTCCAGCCCGAAGGCCGTGGACCGGTGCCGGGCCAGTTCGTCCAGCTCGACGAAGGAGCCCTCGTCGAGCAGCATCTCGATCCGCTCGCGGGCGGTCTTCTTGCCCCGGGCGTGCTGCTTCTCGACCGCGCGCGCCGATCCGGCGTGCACCGCCTCGTCGACCCGGCGCTCCAGGTCCGCCAGCTTGCCCGCGGTGCTGTGGATGTTGGTCCCGGTCTCGGTAGTCACCCAGGGAATATAACGATGGTTCAGGACGACGCCGCTGTGCAGTACGCCTCAGTGCCGGTGCGGCCACCGCCGTAGGCTGGCGGGATGCCGGGCTCCCCGTACACCGATCTGGACCGCCCGCCGTTGTCGGCGGCCCGGCTGCGGCGCGCGTTGGTCGCGCCGCACGGCCCGTGGGCCCGGCTGGAGCTGCGCACCGAGACCGGCTCCACCAACGCCGACGTGGCCGAGGCTGCCCGGGTCGGCGAGCCCGAGGGCCTGGTCGTGGTCGCCGAGCGGCAGACCGCCGGTCGCGGCCGGCGCGGCCGCGTCTGGCAGTCGCCGGCGCGGGCCGGGATCACCACCAGCGTGCTGCTGCGGCCCGGCGAGGCCGTGCCGGACCGTGGTTGGCAGGCCGCGCCGCCCACCGGGTACGGCTGGCTGCCGCTGCTGGCCGGCGTGGCGCTGGTCGAGGCGGTGGCCCGGCTGGCCGAGCTGGAGGCCACCCTGAAGTGGCCCAACGACCTGCTCATCGGTGACGCGAAGTGCGCCGGCGTGCTCGCCGAGGCGGTGCCTGGGGGTTCGCCGGACCAGCCGCCGGCGATCGTGCTCGGTATCGGGCTGAACGTGACGCTGCGCGCCGACGAGCTGCCGGTGAACCCGACCGGGCTGCCGGCCACCTCGCTGAAGTTGGCCGGCGGGGCGGCCACCGACCGGGACCCGCTGCTGCGGGCGTTGCTGCGCGCGGTCGCCGACTGGTACGAGCGCTGGCGCGCCGCCGGTGGAGACGCCGTGGCCAGCGGCCTGCGCGACGCCTACCTGGCGGCCTGTGCCACGGTCGGTCGCGAGGTGCGGGTCCTGCTTCCTGGCGGCGACGACCTGACCGGCACCGCCACCGGCGTGGATCCCGACGGGCAGCTCCTGGTCACCACCCCCACCGGCGACCGCGTCCTGGCCGCCGGCGATGTCCTGCACCTCCGGTGAACGCAACCCGCCCCGTGCGGCTGATCCGCCGGGGCGGTTGGACCGGTTACGGTCTGCGCGTCGGAAAAATGGCGATGGAGGTTCCCGTGGCGTTCCCCGAAGACGTGCTCACCGAGGACGAGCACGTCGTGCTGCACCTGCACCCGCACTGGAAGGCGTTGATCCGGCCGATCGCGGTGCTGGTGCTGGCCGTTGCGGCGGTAGTCGTTGGCGTGCTCCTGCTGCCGGCCGGCGGCGGTGGCTCGATCGCGCTGGCCGTGATCGGGGTGCTCGCCCTGGTCGCCGTGTTCTGGCTGGGGCTGTGGCCGTTCCTGGTCTGGCGCACCACGCACTACCTGTTCACCAATGAGCGGGTGCTGCTCCAGCAGGGTGTCTTCTCCCGGGACCGGCGGGACCTCCCGCTCACCCGGATCAACGACCACTCGATGAACCAGCGTTTCATCGAGCGGCTGCTCGGCTGCGGCACGCTCACGATCGAGTCCGCCGGCGAGCGCGGCCAGTCGGTGCTCGCCGACGTCCCGGGCGTCGGCCAGGTGCAGACCACCCTGTACGAGCTGGTCGAGGCGCAGCACGACAAGCACTCGCTGGGCGACGGGGAGATGCGTGACATCCTCGCCGACATGCGCGAGGGCAAGCCGCTGCGCGACACCACGAGCTGATTCCGACTGCGTGACCCGCCCCGGCCACCGCGCCGGGGCGGGTCAGGCGGTCGGTTCGGTTTCGGTCGGTTCGGTCTCGGGCGACGGGTCGGCGGGGCGCAGGGCGAACCAGCCGCGGAAACGGGTCCGCAACACCTCCTGCTCGGGCCGGTCGTCCGGGCCGAGGCGGAGCATGGTGCCGGTGAGGCTGGCGGTGCCGAGGCCCGGGCGGGCGGTGGACGGCCGGGCGCCCATCACGTCGACCCTCACGGCGAGCCGGTCCCCGGCGCGCACCGGGGCGAGCCAGCGCAGCTCCTCCAGGCCGGGGGAGGCGTCCGCCGCCGCGCGGGACAGCAGGTGGTCGACGTACGCCCGCATGAACAGGCTGACCGTGTAGAAACCGCTGGCGATGAGCCCCCCGTGCCGGCTCGCTCCGGCCAGCTCCGGGTCGACGTGGTACCACTGCGGGTCGAAGCGGCGGGCGAAGGCGACCATCTCGTCGCCATCCACCGTGACCACGCCGAGGTCGACGGTGAGCCCCGGGACGAGGTCCTCGAAGAACAACTCGGCGCGTGCCCCGGTGCCGGAGCGGGCTGCGGGTGGGGTCACCGGCGGGGCGCGCGGCGGGTGCCGGCGTGCAGCTCCGCGGCGAGTTCCGCGTCCAGGTCGGCGGAGAAACCAGCGCTCAACGGCGTGGGCCTCCCCTGGGTGGGAGCGCCGATCGGGCCGGGTGCGGTCGCCGGACGGCCGTCGGACTCCGACTCCTCCAGCTCGGAGACGGATTCGGCCAGCTCGGCGACCGGGTCCATCCCGGCCATGGTGTCCCACTCGTCACGCGGGATGCTGTGCCAGGTGGGCTCGGCCTTCGCCTCGGTCTCGGCCGGTACGACGGGCTGGAAGACGAAGGTCCGGTACGACCAGAACCGGAACAGGGTGGCCAGCAGCACGCCACCGGTCTTCGCGACGTTCAGTGCCAGCAGGCCGTGGACGCCGAGGCCGTACTTGGCTGCGGCCAGTACGCCCAACTCAATGAGCAGGCCGGTCGCGTTGAAGAGAAAAAACAGGACGTACTCCCGCCGGAGCGCCGATTTCGGGCGGTCCCGGTACGTCCAGTGACGATTCATAAGATACGACGTGATCGTGGCGACGATGGTCGCGATCACGGTGGCCTTCAACTGACCATCGGCAAAGACGGTGAGTGCAAGGACATTGAACACCGCGTAATTGATGACGGTGTTGATGCCGCCGACGATGCCGAATTTGAGCGCCTCGCGGATGAACTTCTGCCAGCGCTCAGGCAGCAGACGGACAAGACGCATGCGAAACACCTTAGGGCAGTCGGTGAGGCCGGCGATCACCGGCCGGACGAGGTGGGCGGCAGGTCACGCCCCGTGGTCTCGGTCGTGCTTCACCTGCGGAACGGTCCGGGTTCCCGCTTCGACGAAGACGAACCGCCGGTAGGACCAGAATCGGAAGAGCGTGCCGAGGCCCGTGCCGACGACGAAGCTGGCGATGTTGTCGGCCAGCGGCGTCTGGAACACCACCGGCCAGATGCTGCCGAGCCCGTACCGGCTGATTGCGAGGCAGGCCACCGCGATGCCGAGGCCGACAGCGTTGAAGAAGAAGAAGAGCGCGTACTCCCGGGCCGGATTGTTGCGTTGGCGGTGCCGCCAGGTCCAGAACCGGTTGCCGACGAACGCGAAGCTGGCCGCGAGAACGGTGGAGATGGTCTTCGCCGTCACCTGTTCGACGCCACGCGCGGTCGTCAGGTAGTTGAACAGCGCGAAGTCGATGAGGAAGGCGATGCCGCCGACCGTGGCGAACTTGCTCAACTCGCGGACGAGGTGACCGAAACGGTCGAGGAGTGCCCGGACCAGACCCGGCCGGGTCTGCCGGGGACCCGGTTGCTCCCCGGTCATCGTGGCGGCCACGGGCCGAGCGTACCGGCTGATGACCAGTCAGCGGGGTAGCAACGGCGAGCATGCGTGGTCGCTCGTGCCGGGCTCGCGCCGGGTGCGTCGCTGCTGAACGCAGCGTAACCAACGGGAGGAGTGACGCGTCCCGGAACGGGAATCCACGCAACGGTCGGCGGGACCGGTTCGCCGCTCGACCGCAACTCACGTCGACGGGGTGCACAACAAGATTTGCGTGAAACTGCGCGGGAAAGCGGGTATCAGCTCCCAATGCCGCAGCGTAGCCGTAGCTTGTGCAGTTCTTCACAACCAGTCCCACTGACTCGGAAGGCTGCCCGGTTTACGCTGAGCCCAATCCCAGGTTTCCACGAAGCGACGCATCGCGCCGCTGAGACTCGTGCATCCCATAGATCGGTCAGCGTCGACCACAAGGAGATGTGTCATGGTTGCTCCGGCTGTTGTGCGGGGTATCGATCAGGCCCCGACGTCCCATCCGAAACTGCTCGCCTGGGTCCGTGAGGTCGCGGAACTGACCACCCCCGACCGGGTCGTCTGGGTGGACGGGTCCGACGAGGAGTGGCGCCGCCTCACGGATGAGCTGGTCGAGGCCGGCACCCTGATCCGGCTGAACCCGGAGAAGAAGCCCAACTCGTTCTACGCGCGCACCGATCCCACGGACGTCGCCCGGGTCGAGGAGCGCACCTTCATCTGCTCCGTCGACGAGGCGGACGCCGGCCCCACCAACAACTGGATGGCGCCGGCCGAGATGAAGCGGACGATGAACGACCTGTACCGCGGTTCGATGCGCGGTCGCACCATGTACGTCATCCCGTTCGTCATGGGCCCGGTCGAGGCCGAGAGCCCGATGTTCGGCGTCGAGGTCACCGACAGCCCGTACGTGGTCGCCTCGATGCGGATCATGACCCGGATGGGCGCCAGGATCCTCGAGGCGATGGGTGACGACGCGGACTTCGTGCACGCGTTGCACTCGATCGGCGCCCCGCTCGCGCCGGGCCAGGAGGACGTCGCGTGGCCGTGCAACGAGACGAAGTACATCTCGCACTTCCCGGAGACCCGCGAGATCTGGTCGTACGGCTCCGGGTACGGCGGCAACTCGCTGCTCGGCAAGAAGTGCTACTCGCTGCGGATCGCCAGCGTGATGGGGCGCGACGAGGGCTGGCTTGCCGAGCACATGCTGATCCTCAAGATCACCTCGCCGGAGGGGAAGGTCTACCACATCGCGGGGGCGTTCCCCTCCGCCTGCGGCAAGACCAACCTGGCCATGGTGGAGCCGACCATCCCGGGTTGGAAGGTCGAGACCATCGGCGATGACATCGCCTGGATGCGGTTCGGCGAGGACGGTCGCCTCTACGCGGTCAACCCGGAGTACGGCCTCTTCGGCGTCGCGCCGGGCACCGACTGGAAGACCAACGCCAACGCGATGCGGACGCTGGACCGGGGCAACTCCATCTTCACCAACGTGGGCCTCACCGACGATGGGGACATCTGGTGGGAGGGCATGGGCGAGCCTCCGGCGCACCTGATCGACTGGAAGGGCAACGACTGGACGCCGGACAGCGACCGCCTCTCCTCGCACGCGAACAGCCGGTTCTGCACCCCGATCACCCAGTGCCCGATCCTGGCCGAGGACTACTACAACCCCAACGGCGTGCCGATCGACGCCATCCTCTTCGGCGGCCGCCGCCGGGACACCATCCCGCTGGTGACCGAAGCTCGGGACTGGGTGCACGGCGTCTACATGGGTGCGACCCTCTCCTCGGAGACCACCGCCGCCGCGTCCGGCGCGGTCGGCGTGGTGCGTCGGGACCCGATGGCGATGCTGCCGTTCATCGGCTACCACGCCGGTGACTACTTCCGGCACTGGATCGAGATGGGCAAGGGCACCGACGGCGACGAGGCCAAGCTGCCCAAGATCTACTACGTCAACTGGTTCCGTAAGGACCCGGACGGCTCGTTCCTCTGGCCGGGCTTCGGCGAGAACTCCCGGGTGCTGAAGTGGGTCGTCGAGCGGATCGAGGGCCGGGCCGCGGCGGTGGAGACCCCGATCGGCATGGTTCCGGCCCCGGACGCGCTGGACGTCGAGGGCCTGGACATGACCCCGGAGGACGTCCGGATCGCGCTGAAGGTCGACCCGGACGAGTGGCGCAACGAGCTGCCGCTGGTCACCGAGTGGTTCGAGAAGTTCGGTGACAAGCTGCCCGGCGTGCTCTGGGCCGAGCTGGACGCGTTGCGGGCCCGACTGGACGCCGCGCAGCCGCAACGGTAGGTGTGAACATCGCCCCTGCCGGGCATCATCGGATCCCATGAGGACGGCCGCCGAGACCGAGGTCCGGCGGCCGTCCGCCGTCCGGGTGCTGACCATCCTGCTCGCGACGACCGCGGCGGCCACCGTCGTGGTCGAGCTGCTCAACTGGTGGTACGCCCCGGAGCCGGGCTTCGGGCTGGCGGTGCGCACCGGCTGGGCGATGCTGCGCTCGTTCGGTTTCCTGCTGCTGATCGGGCACGTCCGGCGGGGGCGTACGGCCGCCCGCCCGTTCGGGCTGATCCTCGCGGTCACCACGATCTTCGCCGTCGGCCGGCTGATCGTGCCCCGGCAGGGAGTGCCGCCACTGCCCGGGTTGCTCGGCTTCGCCGCGCTCACCGCGCTCTGCGCGGCGGTGGTCTGGCTGCTCTACCACTCGCCGGCGCTGACCGGGCACCTGGTCCGGCACCGGCCGCGACTGGTGATCGACCGGGCCGGCATCTCCTGGCGGGAGACGCCACCGCGCCGGCCGGAGGCCAGTGGCTGGCTGTTGACCAGTCGGGTGGCGGCGTTCACCTACAGCCCGCTGATGCTGGTGCCGGCGCTGGTGGCCGGAGGATCCATCCTGGACGATCGCCTGACCGCGGTGCCGGCCGTGCTGTTCTGGTTCGGCGCCGGGATCACGGCCAGCTACGCGGTGCTGTTCTGCACCGCGTTCCTGATGCGCGGCAAGCACTGGGCGCGCGGCCTGCTGGTCGTCGTCACGATGGCCGTACTCGCCGTGGACCTGCCGCTGTGCTGGTGGCTGTTGGGGCTGGACGGACTGATCCGGGACGGTGGCCCGCTGCTCGCTGCCGCGGCCCTGACGCTGTACGGGCTACGGCGCGCGGCTCGCGCGAAGGATGCCGCGGCCCCGGCCTGACCCCGCGTGGCGCGGCTCCGTTCGGGCCTGCCACGCCTCTCTGGTGCCCTGTCGAGCTGCCCCGGAAATGGGCCGCCGGGCACTTCGGCCGTTTGCGTGGCCCGCTCGCGGGCAGCTTCTCCGGGCACCTGTCGAGCTGCCCCAGAAATGGGCCGCCGGGCACTTCGGCCTTGCATGCCCCACAGGTGGGGCAGCTCTACAGGGCCTGGGACATGCACATACCCCGGGCTGCCGCGGCAGCGTGCGGCACGAGGGGGTGCCGGCCGGTTGGGGCGTTCTGGCCAGATCGGGCGCTTCGGTGTCGGTCGACCCGAGCCGGCAGGAGGCAGGATGGCGGGTGGCGTCGGTCACAGACCGGCGTCGGCGGCACGGGCGGATCGCCGGCGGGGCGGGACGGGCCGCGTCGCACCGGCCGGAGGGAGGCTCGCGGTGGGCGACGAGTTCGACGTGGTGGTGGTGGGAGCGGGGCCGGCCGGAGCGGCCGCCGCGCTGACGGCCCGCCGGGCCGGTGCCAGCGTGCTGCTGCTGGACCGGGCCGACTTTCCCCGGGACAAGGCGTGTGGCGACGGGATCGCCGCGCACTCGGTGGACGTTCTCGCCGAACTGGGGGTGGCCGAGGCGGTGGCGGGCTACGCGCCGCTGCCCGCGCTGCGCATGATCGCCCCGGGCGGGGGCGCGGTGGCGCGGGCGTTGCCCCGCCCGGCGTACACGGTGCCCCGGCAGGTCTTCGACGCGCGGTTGGTGGCGGCCGCGGTGGCCGCCGGCGCGCAGTTGCGCCGGCACACCGTCCGGCGGGTGGAGCCGCGCGCCAACCGGGTGGTGCTCGACGGGGAGTTGTCCGGCCGTGTGGTGGTGGGCGCGGACGGCGCCGGGTCGGTGGTGCGCCGGGCGCTCGGCCACCCGGTGAACCCCGACCGGCACCTGGCGCTGGCCATCCGGGGGTACGCGCCGGCGCTGCCCGGCCCGTCCGAGCAGCTCATCGTCACCTCGCAGGCTCACTGGCCGGCGTACGCCTGGTCGTTCCCGATCGGCGACGGACGGGCGAACGTCGGGTACGGGGAAGTGCTGCGCGGGGAGCCGCTGAGTCGGGCGTACCTGCTGGACCGGCTGGCCGCGCTGCTGCCCGGCACCGACCTCGCGACGGTGACCGCGCTGCGTGCCCACCACCTGCCGTTGTCCACCCACCGGCCGGCACCGGCGCAGGGCCGCACCCTGCTCGCCGGGGACGCGCTGTCGCTGATCAATCCGTTCACCGGGGAGGGCATCTTCTACGCGCTGCTCTCCGGTGCGCTGGCCGGGGCGGCAGCGGCCCGCGCACCCGAGGCCGCCGCCCGCCGCTACGCCGACGGACTCCGTCGCCGCCTCGGCACCCACCTGCGGCACAGCTCGGTGGCGGCCTGGTTGGCGCGGCGCCGGTGGGTGGTCGACGCGGCGGTCCGGGCGGCCCGTCGGGACGATCGGGTGTTCGACGACGTGGTCGAGCTGGGGCTGGGCGACGGGCGGCTCACCGCCCGTACCCTGGCCATGATCGGATTCGGGCTCTCCGGCGGGGATCGGCCTCCGAGGCGGTGATCCGCCCGGCGGGTCGCTACGCTGCTAGGTGATGACGCTGCGGAACCTTATCTACTCCCTGTACGAGCGCCGGCTCACGGCGAAGCTCGCGGGTAAGCCGGTGCCCCGGCACGTCGGGGTGATGTGCGACGGCAACCGTCGGTGGGCGAGGGAGATGGGCTTCGTCGACCCGAACGACGGGCACCGGGTCGGCGCCGCGAAGATCAAGCACGTCCTCGGCTGGTGTGACCAGGCCGGTATCGGGCACGTCACGCTCTACCTGCTGGCCACCGACAACCTGCGCCGGCCGGCCAGCGAGCTGGACCCGCTGCTCAAGATCATTGAGGATCTGGTGGTGGAGCTGGCCGAGGAGGGCAACCCCTGGCGGCTGCGCATCGTCGGGGCGCTCGACCTGCTGCCGGCACAGACCGCGGCGGCGCTCAAGGGCGCCGAGGAGCGCACCCGCGAGCGCAGCGGCGGCGCCGAGGTCAACATCGCGGTGGGCTACGGCGGCCGGCGGGAGATCACCGACGCGGTGCGCTCGCTGTTGCTGGAGCACGCCGCCTCCGGCGGCACCATCGAGGAGTTGGCCGAGGTGCTGGACGTCGAGCACATCGCCGAGCACCTCTACACCCGCGGCCAACCCGACCCCGACCTGGTCATCCGCACCAGCGGCGAGCAGCGGCTGTCCGGCTTCATGCTGTGGCAGTCCGCGCACTCGGAGTTCTACTTCTGCGAGCTCAACTGGCCGGATTTCCGGCACATCGACTTCCTGCGTGCGCTGCGCTCGTACGCCACTCGGCAACGTCGCTACGGCGCCTGACGTCAGGGCAGGTGGGTCAGCGCCCGGGTGAGGAAGTCGCCCAGGGCGGCCGGGGACTCGATGGTCAGATCGGCGGCGTTCGCCACCTCCTGGCCGGTCTCCGGGTTGGCCACCGCCACGCAGACGCCGAAGAAGTCCGGGTCGGCCGCGGCTCGGGCGCGCAGGGCGGCGAAGGCCTTGATGTCCGAGACGTCGTCGCCGAAGTACCAGGCGCCGGTGGCATCCCGGATCACCTCGCCGATCACCATGCCCTTGTCCCCGTCGACCGGCGGCTTGAGCTCCAGCACCATCCGCCCGGCCTGCACACGCAGCCCCAGACGGTCGGCCTGGGCCTGCCCCCACTGCTGCATGGTCGGGCCGAGCTGCGGCGCGGTACGCCAGTGCAGCGCGACGGAGAGCCGCTTGTACTCGACCAGCGTGCCGGGCGGCAGCTCCGCACGGGCCAGGTCGGCCAGCTCCGCCATGGTCGGCACCCAGGGCAGCGCGGTCGGCTCGGTGACCGTCTCTCCGCCGGAGTGGCTGTGCTCCAGCCCGTAGAGGCCGTACAGGTCCACGCCTGCGAGCCCGCCGAGATGGTCCCGGAGGAACTCCACCGGTCGGGCGGAGACGATCGCGACCCGCTGCACCACCGGGGCCAGTGCCTCGATCGCGGCCAGCGCCTTGGGAGCGGGGCGTACCGCGGTCGGATCGTCGTCGACGGGCGCGAGCGTGCCGTCGAAGTCGAAGAAGAGGACGGTCCCGGCGGCCCGGCCGGCGGTGATCCGCCAGGCCTGGTCGGCGTTCAACGGGGTCCTCGGGTGCTGATTGCCCAGATTCAACGGCGGCACGCGCGTCAGCGTACCCCGGCGAAGGAGGCTCATTCCTGGCCGAGCGGGCACACTCGGCGGCGCGTGGTCAGCGTTCGGCGGCTCCTCGTCCGCGACGGCCGAACGGCACCACCGCCGCCTCCTGGCCGTGACTCAGCAGATAACCCTCCACGAACCCGGTGTTGCGATCGCCGGTGTGGTTCTCGATCTCGTTGAGCCGTGCCACCAGGAACTCGGTGAGTGCGCTGATCCGGTCGTTCAGCCGCTCGTGCAGCTCCGCCATGACGGCCAGGATGACCGCGGTGCCGGCGCTGATGAGCACGAGGAGGTTGACGAGCAGCGGAAGCTGCCCGCCGTTGACCACGAGGGTCACCGCGTTGCCGGTCGCCCACAGTGTCATCGACACCGTGGCGACCACGACTGCCAACCACTTCAGGGTCATGGACAGACGCCTCCTTCTGTCCCGCAGGGCTGGGTTCGGCCTTGTCCCGTCCCCCGCCGACGACGAGCCCAAGCAGTACGAATAGGGACGCTAGCGTGCCCGTTCCGGCCCCGGAGCCAAACGAATGAACCTGACCAGGCGTTCTTTCGCCATCTGAGGAACTAGCCGGCCTGATTCCCTCTTTTTCGAACGTCGACCGGCAGCGTCGGGCGATATGCGAGGTATCGAATGGTTTCGCGGATGTGGAACTTCTCCGCGTCCGACACGTTCGGATCGACCAGCCGCCGCAGCAGTGCCTCCACGTCCGGGTCCATCGGCGGTGCCGGTTGGCCGGCGCGCGGGCCCGCGGCGGTGCGGTCCCAGCCGAGGGCGGCGAAGGCCGCGGCGGGGTTCAGCCCCAGACCCTCGCAGAAGGCGACCACACGTTCGGCCTCCGGGTCGCTGGCCCAGTCGCCGCGGACCCACCGGTTGATGGTCTGCCGGGAGACGCCGGTGCGCCGGGACACCTCGGTGCCGCTCCAGGCCCGGGTCGCCCGGGCCTCGTCGAGCGCGCGCCGGACGAAGGTGGCGAAGGCGATCTTCCGCGCATTGGCCGTCTCGGTCACCCCGTGACGGTACGGCCAGTCGGTCGTCGGCGCGCGCCCGGGCGCGCCGTCGTCACGCGAACGTGACGGGTTCTTCGGATTTCCGGTAAACGATCCAGTGCCACTGTTGAGGGGTGTCACCCGGGCAGAATAGATGCCTTTAGGGGCGGCGGTAAACGGACGAAAAGCTGATACTGTCACGCCCATGGGACAATCTACGGTGTGTCACGTGCATGAGACGACTGGTGCTCACATGCGTCACGCCCCCGGCGCGAGGGGGGTGCGGTGACCGAGCTCGCCACCCGAGCCCAGGCCTTCGGGCTGATTGCCGAAGGGGTGGCCGCAGGGCTGACCGCTCCGTGGCGCCTCTACGTCGCCCGAGGCTGCCGCTACCTGTCGCTGAGCGTCGGCGACCGCACCGAGTGGAACGCCTGGCGTACCCATCTCGGTTGCCCGGAGCTGAGCGTGCGGGTCTACGACGCGGGCGGAGAGATCCGCCGCTCCTCCGTGGCCGAGGTCGTGCTGGACGGCTGCCGGATCAGCGTCGAGCTGGTCGAGGAGGTCAGCACCGACGACCTGGACCGGCTGCTCGTCGCGGATCCCACCGCGGTCGAGCCGGAGGAGCGATGACCGGGCGTCCGGGCCGGGCCGGGGCCGCCCGATGAGCCCGTTCCTGGCGGTCTTCCTCGTCCTGGTGCTCGGCGCCACCAGCTACGCGGCCGGCCGGCTGCACGGCCAGCTCAGCTACCGCATCGGCTACCGCTTCGGCTACCGGCAGGGCTACTTCGACGGTGACCGGGGCGCGTGGAACCGACGGCGGCGCGACGCCCAGGCGGCCATCGCCTCCGCCCTGTCGGTCTCCCCCGCGGGCGTCGTGCGCTCAGCGGGCACGGTCGCTCGCCCCGGCACCACCTACACCGGCTCGTCGTTCACGGCGCCGGCCGCCCCGATCACCGGGCGGCACCCGACCGGCACGCTCGTCCGACGGACCGGCTGAGGCCGGTCGGCGAGCCGCCGGGGGCGGTTCCGCCGACCGGCGCCACGAGCGCGGTGCGTCGTCCGCGGCGGACACGCACCGTCGGGGCCACGTCAGACCGGTGACGGTGGCCCCACCGGCCGGGATGCACGCAGGGGGCATGCATCCCGGCCGGTTCCGCCGCGCCCCGTCGGCGCCGGCCCGGCCGCCGCCGCGTCGGGCTGTGCGCGTTCACACGGCGGTCACCGGAGATCCACGATCGCCCTCTAGCCGGGACGGTCCGCCGCCGCTAGCGTCTAGGCATGGCACGGGGTTCTCCCGGGCCAGCCGGTCCGCCCGGATCTGCGACCTCGCGCATGGGGTTCCGCATCCGACCCCGTGTCCCCGGGCACCGGAGGAGGCGGAACACGGGTGGCGGGTGCCCATCCGTCGGAGCAGGCCTGTGACGACTCGCCGTTCGACCGCCGGTGCCGATCAGACCCCGGCCGCGACTGCCACGACCCGCCGCGCCAGCAGGGGCCGCCGTGCGGCGGGCGCCGCGCCGGCCGACCCCAAGGAGCCGCGACCAACCGGCCAGGCCTTCGTCCTGGACACCTCCGTGCTGCTGTCCGACCCGGCGGCCTTCCACCGCTTCGAGGAGCACGAGGTGGTCCTGCCCCTGGTGGTCATCACCGAACTGGAGGGCAAGCGGCACCATCCGGAGCTGGGCTGGTTCGCCCGGCAGTCGCTGCGGATGCTCGACGAACTGCGGATTAGGCACGGGCGACTCGACCACCCGGTGCCCGCCAACGACAACGGCGGCACGTTGCGGGTGGAGCTGAACCACACCGACGACGGGGTGCTGCCGCCCGGGTTCCGCACCGAGAGCAATGACGCCCGGATCCTCTCCGTGGCGCTCAACCTCGCCGCCGAGGGGCGGGAGGTCACCCTGGTCAGCAAGGACATGCCGCTGCGGGTCAAGGCCGCCTCGGTGGGCCTGCGGGCCGACGAGTACCGGCACGGCCAGGCCAGCGACCCGACCTGGACCGGCATGTCCGAGCTGGAGCTGGGCGAGGAGCAGATCGGCCGCCTGTACGCCGGCGAGACGCTCGACGTGGACGAGGCGGGTGGGCTGCCCTGCCACACCGGCCTGGTGCTGCACTCGGGGCGCGGCTCCGCGCTCGGCCGGGTGCTGCCGGACAAGTCGGTCCGGTTGGTCCGGGGTGATCGGGAGGCGTTCGGGCTGCACGGCCGCTCGGCGGAGCAGCGGATCGCCCTCGACCTGCTGCTGGACGAGTCGATCGGGATCGTCTCGCTGGGTGGACGGGCCGGCACCGGCAAGTCGGCGTTGGCGCTCTGCGCGGGCCTGGAGGCGGTGATGGAGCGCCGCCGGCACAAGAAGGTGATCGTGTTCCGCCCGTTGTACGCGGTCGGCGGCCAGGAACTGGGTTATCTGCCCGGGTCGGAGTCGGAGAAGATGTCGCCCTGGGCCCAGGCGGTCTTCGACACGCTCGGCGCGGTGGTGCACGAGAACGTGCTGGAGGAGGTGACCTCGCGGGGCATCCTCGAGGTGCTGCCGTTGACCCACATCCGTGGGCGCAGCCTGCACGACGCCTTCGTGATCGTGGACGAGGCCCAGTCGCTGGAGCGAGGCGTGCTGCTGACGGTGCTGTCCCGGATCGGGCAGGGCTCCCGGGTGGTGCTCACCCACGACGTGGCCCAGCGGGACAATCTGCGGGTCGGGCGGCACGACGGCGTGACCGCGGTGATCGAGGCGCTCAAGGGCCATCCGCTCTTCGCCCATGTCACGCTCAGCCGTTCGGAGCGGTCGCCGATTGCCGCCATGGTGACGGATCTGCTGGAGGACATCCCGCTCTGATGGTGTTTATGTAGGGATTCGTCCGCATTTTCGGTGTGGCGCAGATCACAAACGAGTCGGTTGGTTTCCCATCGGTCTCACTGTGCGCGATGGTGTCCAACGAGCGCCCACGCACCACAGGAATCGTTGATGATCGTTCGTCCCGAGATGGACGACATCGGCGAAGGCCGGTGCGGCGGCGCGACCGGCAACCGGTCGGGGCGCTCGCGGCACGGCTGACGGCCCTCGTGTGGCCGGCGCCGCGCCCCGTCCTTGCCCCCGACGAAGGGACCACTTCGTGAGTCGGCTGTGGAGCCGGTTGGGCGCCCGTACGGCTGCTGTCGCGCTGCTCTCCGTGGGCGTTGCCGGTGGCTTCTACCTGGGCGAAGACCGCGAAACCCAGCAACAGGGCCTGACCGCGCAGGTCGGCCTTGAGGTCGACCGCGCCGATTTCGCCTACCAGCGCGAGCGCCAGGCCGCCCACCGGGTGAAGTTCGCCAAGCAGCGGGCCGCCGAGTACGAGGCCAAGCTGCGGGCGGCCCAGGCCGCCAAGGAGGCCGCCGAGCGGGCCCGCAAGGCCAAGGCCGCCGCGGCGTCGCGCAAGGCGGCCGAGCGGAGGGCGGCGGAGCAGCCCAAGCCGTACGACGGGCCGATCCCGGCGTCCTGCGCCGAGTACAGCGGCAACCGCAAGGTCGGCTGCGCCATGATGATCGAGGCGGGTTTCGGCATCGCCGAGTTCCCGTGCCTGGAGAAGCTCTGGACCAAGGAGAGCGGCTGGAACCACAAGGCCAGCAACTCCGGGTCCGGTGCTTACGGAATTCCGCAGGCCCTGCCGGGCAGCAAGATGGGTACGGTCGCCGACGACTGGCGGACGAACCCGGCCACCCAGATCAAGTGGGGCCTGGGCTACATCAAGGGCAGGTACGACACGCCCTGCGGGGCCTGGGGTTTCTTCCAGAGCAACGGCCACTACTGACGGTGTCGATGGCGGGGCGGGTGGGCGACCATCCGCCCTGCCGTCGTCCGTACCGGGCCGGCGCGGACGGGACGCGAGTGGCGGCCGGCCCCATTTGCTGATAGCAGTTGGGGGGTGACCCTGCACCCTGGAAGCGGCGACCCCCACCGGTTCGGCACCGAGGCGTTCTACGCCGCGCTCGGCCGGGCCTTCGTCGCGATGTGCGCGGTGGTCCCGTTCCTCTTCCTCATCGAGGCCGTCGACCAGGGGCTGGAGTTCGGCCTGGACGCCACCGCCGGCATCATTCCGAAGCGTATCGACGGGCTGGACGGGGTCTTCTTCTCGCCGTTCCTGCACCATGGCTTCGACCACCTCTACAGCAACAGCATCCCGCTGATCCTGCTGGGCACCTTCGTGCTGGCCGCCGGCGCCCGGCGGTTCCTCTGGTCGACCCTGATCATCATCCTGGTCAGTGGGCTCGGCGTCTGGTTCACCGGCTCGCCCAACTCGGTGGTGGTCGGTGCCAGCGGCGTGATCTTCGGATACCTGGGCATCCTGCTCACCCGGGGCATCTTCGAGCGCAGTTGGTGGAACTTCGCCGTCTTCCTGCTGGTTGGTCTGCTCTACGGCTGGCAGCTGGTCGGCATCCTCCCCACCGACGAGCGGATCTCCTGGCAGGGCCACCTGTTCGGGCTGCTGGGCGGGGTGGTGGCCGCGATCCTGTTCCGTCGTCGCCGGCCGGTCGTCGGCGGCTCGGACTACACGGGGTCCACGCTCAGCCTGCCCTGACCGGTTCCCTCGGCGCGCCTCTGGGACGTGCTTGCCGGACCGCCGCCACCCGCCTACCGTCGTGATCAGCAAGCGTTGATCCGTGAGCGGAAAGCGACGGTACGCCATGCGCGAGGTCGATGTCGCCGTGATCGGGGCCGGTCCGGCCGGCCTCTTCGCCGCGTACTACGCCGGGTTCCGAGGGCTGTCGGTGGCGGTGATCGACGCGCTGCCGGAGCCGGGCGGTCAGGTCACCGCGATGTACCCGGAGAAGCTGATCCTCGACGTGGCCGGTTTCCCCGCCGTCAAGGGCCGCGACCTGGTCGCCAACCTGGTGGCTCAGGCCGCCCCGTTCGGCCCGCACTACCTGCTCGGCACCCGGGCCGAGAAGCTGTCGTACGCCGAGGAGCGGCCGGTGCTCGGGCTGGCCGGTGGCGAGCAGCTCGGCTGCGGCGCGGTCGTGATCACCGGCGGCCTGGGCAGCTTCAGCCCTCGGCCGCTGCCCTGCGCCGACAGCGCGCCAGGCGCCGGCATCGTCTACTTCGTACCGGAGCCGGCCGAGTTGGCCGACCGGGACGTGCTGATCGTCGGTGGCGGAGACTCCGCGTTCGACTGGGCGTTGACGCTGCAACCGCTGGCCCGCTCGGTGACCCTGGTGCACCGGCGGGAGAAGTTCCGGGCGCACGCCTCCACGGTCGCCCGGGTGCTGTCGCTGCCGGTGCGGGTGGTGGTCAACGCCGAGGTGACTCGGCTGTTCGGGGAGGCCACGGTGACCGGCGCCGAGGTGACCGTGCGCGGTGGCGCGACCGAGACGCTGCCGGTGGACACGGTGGTGGCCGCGCTCGGCTTCACCGCCGACCTGGGCCCGCTCGCCGAGTGGGGGCTGCGGCTGGACCGCCGGCACATCCTGGTGGACAGCGCCATGGCGACGAACCTGCCCCGGGTCTACGCGGCCGGTGACATCACCGAGTACCCGGGCAAGGTCCGGCTGATCGCGACCGGCTTCGGCGAGGCCGCGACGGCGGTCAACAACGCCGCGGTGGCCATCGACCCGAGCGCCCACCTGTTCCCCGGGCACTCGTCCGACGCCGGCTGACCGCGGTGCCGGCCGCGGACCGGTTCGCGTCGGTGGCGATCACTGCGGGCGGGGCAGACCGATCAGGTCGGCCAGCAGCCCGACCTGGTGGTCGAAGTACGCGTCCCGGTGCGCGACGGTCCGGTTGAGCCGGCCGAACAGCTCGAAGCTGATCAGCCCGAAGAGCTGGGTCCAGCCGGCCATGCCCCGGGCCAGCAGGGCGGGGGGCATTCCGGGGAAGAACGTGTCGGCCAGTTCGGTCAGGTCGTCGTGCAGCGGCGCCGGTAGCTCACCGGCGGGCGGCGGGCTGAGCAGCCCCGCGTCCAGCCCTTCCCGGAGCAGGCCGACCAGGGTCAGTGGGGGGCGCTGGGCCGGGCCGACAGTGTCGTCCGGGGCGGCGTACCCGGGGACCGGGCTGCCGTAGAGCAGCGCGTATTCGGCGGGGTGAGCCAGCGCCCAGTCCCGGGCCGCCCGGCAGGCCGCCTGCCAGCGGGCGCGGAGGTCGAGTCGGTCGGGCACGGCCTCGGCCGCCTCCACCGCGTCGCCGAGTGCGTCGTACGCCTCGATGATCAGCGCGGTGAGCAGGTCGTCCCGGCTCGGGAAGTAGCGGTAGATGGCGGACGAGACCATGCCCATGTCCCGGGCCACGGCGCGCAATGAGAGGTTCGCGCCGTCGGTGGCGAGGTGCCGGCGGGCGACCGCCTTGATCTCGCCGAGCATCTCGGCGCGGACCCGGGCGCGGATCGAGGAAGCGGGCATGGGGCCAGTCTGCCACGGTTTGGAGCACCAATCAAAAAAGAGAGCACTGCTCTTGACTATTGCCACGGTGGCAGGCCATGCTGGACGAGCAACCGAGAGCACCGCTCTCGCTTCATTTCCCCGCTCGGAGGAGTTCCCATGGCACTGCACGTGATCGTCGGCACCGGCCCGGTCGGCACCGCGACCGCCCTTCTTCTCGCCGAACGAGGTGAACGGGTCCGGGTGATCAGCCGCCGAGGCGCCGGGCCGGAGCACCCCGCCATCGAACGGATCGCCGCCGACGCCGCCGACGCCGACCGGCTCAGCGTGCTGACCGACGGCGCGCAGGCGCTGTACAACTGCGCGAACCCGGCCTACCACCGCTGGCCCATCGACTGGCCGCCGCTGGCCGGCGCGCTGCTCGCCGCCGCCGAGCGGACCGGCGCGGTGCTCGCGACGGTCGGCAACCTCTACGGGTACGGACCCGTCGACGGCCCGATGACCGAGCAGACCCCGCCGAACGCGACCGGCACCAAGGGTCGGGTACGCAACCAGATGTGGGCCGACGCGCTCGCCGCCCACCGGGCCGGCCGGGTCCGGGCCACCGAGGTGCGCGGATCGGACTACATCGGCATCGGCGGCACCTCGCTGGCGATGATGGTGCTACCCCGGGTGCTCGCCGGGCAGCGGGTCTTCCTGCCCGTCAACTGGGACGCCCCGCACACCTGGACGTACATCGCCGACGTCGCCCGTACCCTCGTCGCGGCAGCCGCCGAGGAGCGGGCCTGGGGGCGGGCCTGGCACGTGCCCAGCGCGCCGGCCGCGCCGATGCGCGAGCTGGCCACCCGGGCGGCGACGCTGGCCGGCACGCCCACGCCGAAGCTGATCCGGATGCCCTACCCGGTGCTGTGGCTGGGCGGCCTGACCAACCCGTTCATCCGTGAGCTGCGGGAGACCGCCTACCAGTTCGACCGCCCGTTCCTGATGGACTCGACCGCCACCACCGCCACCCTCGGCGTCGAGCCGACCCCCCTGGACCGCGCCCTGAAGGAGATCGTCGAGGCCCTGCACGGCTGAACCCGCACGTCACCCGCCGCGAGACCGGTCCCGCTCAGCGGCGGGCGGGCGGTGCGAGCGCGGCGATCAGCACGGCCACCATGGTCAGCGCGGCCCCGAGCAGGGTGTTCGGGCCCGGGTGCGACGCCGCGGTGGGCAGCAGCAGGTCCAACAGGACGGCCCCCACGATCTGGCCGGCGATGGTGGCCAGGCCGAGCAGCAGCACACCGGTGAAGCGCACGATCGCCGCGGCGATCGCGATGAACACGATGCCGATCGGGCCACCCAGGTAGAGCCACGGTTCGGTCGGCAGGTGGCCGATCGGCCAGCCGCGTACGGCGATGTCGACCGCGAACGCGACGAGCAGGGCGATCGTGCCCACGGTGAAGTTGACCAGGGTGGCGGTCAGGGCGCTGTCGGCCGCGGCCCGGACCCGGCCGTTGACCGCCTGCTGCCACGCGATGCCCACCCCGGCGAGCAGCGGCAGCAGGGCCAGCGCCAGCGCGCCCGGGTCACTGAACCGGTCGCCGACCGCCAGGCCGACCGCCAGCACGGTGAGCACCGCACCGGCCAGCCGCTGCCGGGTGACCGGCTGCCGGCCGGTCGGCCCGATCCCCGCCCGGTCCACCGCGAGACTGCTGCCGGTCTGCCCGGCGACCACCGCCACGGTGAAGACCGCCACGCCCAACGAGCCGATGGTCAGCCCCTGGGTGGCCACCAGGAACGCCCCGCACACCCCGCCGAGGCACTGCCAGGGCCGGAGCGTGCCCGCCGCGAGGGCCGACCGCACCGCGACCAGCCCCCGCCGCCCGCCCGGGGTGGCGGGCACCAGCACCAGCAGCACCAGCAGGCCGACGCCGAACGAGACCACCGCGGCGGCGAAGCCGTCGGCCAGGCGTACCCCCATCTCGCCGTTGATCCGAGACTGCACCGCCACCGCGAGCCCGGAGACCGACGCCAGCCCGACACCGGTGATCCGGCGGGTGGCTGACAGGGTCTGTGGCGTCGCCGTGCCGGTGACACTCACTCCTGCTCGGCCAGTGGACGACCGTCGAAGTCGACCGCGGAGTAGAGCGCCAGCTTCTCCAGCCGGTGGTACGAGTCGATCACGCGGATGGTGCCGCTCTTCGACCGCATCACGATCGACTGGGTGTACGCGCCGCCGGCCCGGTAGCGCACCCCGCGCAGCAGATCCCCGGAGGTGACACCGGTCGCCACGAAGAAGCAGTTGTCCCCGGTGACCAGGTCGTCGGTGCCCAGCACCCGGTCCAGGTCGTGCCCCGCGGCGAGCGCCTTCTCCCGCTCCTCGTCGTCGCGCGGCCAGAGCTTGGCCTGCATCGCCCCGCCCATGCACTTCAGCGCGCAGGCGGAGATGATGCCCTCGGGGGTGCCACCGATGCCCATCAGCACGTCGACGTCCGACTCGCCCCGCGCAGCCGCGATGGAACCGGCGATGTCCCCGTCGGAGATGAACCGGATACCCGCTCCGGCGCGGCGGATCTGCGCGACCAGGTCGTCGTGGCGGCTGCGGTCCAGCACACAGACCGTCACCTCCGAGACGTCGGTGCCCTTGACCTTGGCGATCCGGCGCAGGTTGTCGGCCACCCCGGCGTTGATGTCGATCACGTCGGCGTACGCCGGCCCGACGGCGAGCTTCTCCATGTAGAAGACGGCGCTCGGGTCGAACATCGCGCCGCGCTCGGAGACGGCGAGCACCGCCAGCGCGTTCGGCATGCCCTTGCTCATCAGCGTGGTGCCGTCCACGGGGTCGACCGCGACGTCCACCTCCGGTCCGGTGCCGTCGCCGACCTGTTCGCCGTTGAAGAGCATCGGGGCGTTGTCCTTCTCGCCCTCGCCGATCACCACGACGCCGCGCATCTGGATCGAGTTGATCAGCTTGCGCATGGCGTCGACGGCGGCCCCGTCGCCGCCCTCCTTGTCGCCCCGGCCGACCCAACGGCCAGCGGCCATCGCCGCGGCCTCGGTGACCCGGACCAGGTCGAGGGCAAGGTTACGGTCGAGATCCTGTGGGATCCGCGTCCTGGTGTTCGTCATGACGGCTGCTCCTCCTCGCGACGGTGCGGGGTGGACCGACGGCGGGACGCCTCCCGCTGCCGGCTTTGTCGCTGATCCTCACACGATGGCTGACCCGGCGTCGGCGCGGGGCGGCGATGGGCCGGATACCGCCGGTCGGGCGGCTGCGAAGATAAGAGGGTGGAACCCGCACAGCCAGCCGACCGCGTACCCGACGACCCCACGCCGCCCGGCGGCCAGCCGCCGGCGGACGTCCCCGCCGGTTCCGGTGCTGAGCAGGCCGAGACCGACCGGACGACGCCGCCGGCCGACGAGCCGGCCCTGGTCGCGTCGGGCCCGGCCGCCGGCGAGCGGCCCGCGCCGCCGCCGCCGACAGGATCCGTGAAATCCGAGCGGTCGCCGAAGGACATGGCGATCTCGCTGCTGGTGCTGCTGATCCCGATCGCGCTGCTGTTGGCCTTCTACCGGGGATTCCTCGGCGGCGACGAGCCCACCACGGTCGACCCGGCGCCGGCGATCGAACAGGCCCAGTCGGCGAACGCCTTCCCGGTGAACCAGCCGCAGGGGCTCAGCTCCGGCTGGCGCACGGTCAGCGCCCGCTTCCAGACCGTCGAGGACGGCGCGAATCTGCGCATCGGGTACCTCACCCCGGAGGGGCGGGGCGTCCAGCTGGTGCAGAGCAGCGTGCCGGCGGAGCGGCTGCTCCCCGCCGAGCTGACCGACCAGGGCCAGCCGCAGGGCCCGACGGAGCTGGCCGGACGCACCTGGCAGCGCTACACCGCACGGGGCAACCAGCAGGCGCTGGTGCTGCTGGAGCCGGCCCGGACGGTGCTGGTCATCGGCGACGCCCGGGACAACGAACTCCGCCAACTCGCCGGCTCGTTGCGTTGACGGGCGGGGTGGCCTCGTGCCGCCCCGGTCCCACCGGCGCCGTCCTCCACCGGGCAACCGGACAGAAAGGGTGATTGTCCGACGGGTCGACAGGGAACAGAGAGGGAGTGATCCGGGCGCGCGCACGGCCCGGGTCGCGCGGCGCAGCCGAGGGTGCTGCTGCGTCGCCCGGTTTCCGGCGCCGTCCTGGTCGTCGGGTGACCCCCTTGGGAGACACATATGACTGTTCGACGACTCAGTGCCGGCCTGGTGGCCGCCGCCCTGTTCACGCCCGGCCTGGCCGCCTGCAACAGCAGTGGGACCTCTAGCGCCGGATCGACCGCGTCCCCGACGGTGAGCGCGTCCGGCGTGCCGAGCCCGTCCGGCTCGCCCGTGGCGGGCGACGCCAAGCAGGCCCTGCTCGACTCCACCCGGGAGATCAGCAACGGAAACTTCCGCTTCACCCTCGCCGGCGTCGGCTCCACCGCCGAGGGCCAGGTGCACCAGCCGAGCCAGAGCGCGTCCATGAAGATCGCGCTTGGCGGTCCCTCGTCCGACCTGGCCATGAAGCTCGACGTGATCCACTTCAAGCCGGACAGCTGGGTGAAGCTGGAGCTGACCGGCGCCACCGCCGACAGCCTGCCCGCCATCAAGCGGCTCAACCTCGGCAAGTACCAGCACCTGGACCCGACCCGCATCAAGGGCAACCGGAGCCTCGGCTTCGACTTCGAGAAGGTCGACCCGGCCGGCAGCGCCGTGCTGACCCAGGGCATCACCGAGGTCCGCAGCACCGGCACCGGCACGTACGCCGGCACCATCGACGTCAGCAGGGCGGCCGAGGCCGGCTCGCTGAACGCCGCCACGATCGCCGCGCTGGGCACGCAGGCGAAGACGGTTCCGTTCACCGCGAAGGTGGATCCGCAGGGCCGGCTCAGTGAGCTGGTGCTGCAACTCCCGGCCGCCGGGCAGACCGCGGCGCAGGAGATCCGGATGACGTACTCCGACTACGGTGCCGCCACCGCCGCGCAGAAGCCGCCGGCGAACCAGGTCGTCGAGGCGCCGGCCGAGCTGTACAGCCTGTTCAACTGACGGTCGTACGCGGGTGGGGCGGCTCCGGTCGCCCCACCGGCGGTCAGGAGGCGGACTCCTGCCGGGCCGCTTCGATCCGCGCCCGGGCGCCGTCCAACCACCGCTGGCAGATCACCGCCAGCGCCTCGCCGCGCTCCCAGAGCGCCAGCGACTCCTCCAGGGACGTGCCGCCGGCCTCCAGCCGCTCCACCACCGAGGCCAGCTCGGCACGGGCCTGCTCGTAGCTGAGCCGCTCGTCCGGCCCGGCTTTCGTGTCGTCAGTCATCGCGTCCATCTCAGCACACCACGCTCCGGTCGCCGCGCCCCGCCACTCAGCCGTCCACCGTGGCGGCCAGCTCACCGTCGGCCAGGCGGACGCGCAGCGGGTCGCCCTTGCCGACCTCGGCCGCCGCGCGGACCACGTGGCCGTCCGCGCGCTGCACGATCGCGTACCCCCGGTCGAGGGTGGCCGCGGGTGAGAGGGCGCGTAGCCGGGCCAGGGTGTGCCGCAGCTCGTCGTCGGCCGCACCCAGGCGGTGGGCCAGGCATCGTCCGGCCCGCTGACGCAGCGCACTCAGGTCGGTCGCCCGCTGCTCCACCATCACCTGCGGCCGGGCCAGCACCGGACGGGAACGTAGCCCGTCGAGCCGGTGGGACTCCCGGTCGACCAGGTTGCGCACCGCCCGTTCGAGGCGGTGCCGGGCCTGACCGATGAGGCGTACCTCCTCGGTGAGGTCGGGGACCACCCGCTTGGCCGCGTCGGTCGGGGTGGACGCGCGGACGTCGGCGACGTAGTCGATCAACGGCGCGTCCGTTTCGTGACCGATCGCGCTGACCACCGGGGTGCGGCAGCCGAACACCGCGCGGCAGAGCGCCTCGTCGGAGAAGGGCAGCAGGTCCTCGATGCCGCCGCCACCCCTGGCGATGATGATCACGTCGATGCTCGGGTCGGCGTCCAGCACCTTGAGCGCGTCGATGATCTGCGGCACCGCGGACGGGCCCTGCACGGCCACGTTCACCGTACGGAACTCCACCGCCGGCCACCGTCGCCGTGCGTTGGTCAGCACGTCCCGCTCGGCGGCCGACGCCCTGCCGGTGATCAGCCCGATGCGGCCGGGCAGGAAGGGCAGCCGGCGTTTGCGTGCCCGGTCGAAAAGTCCCTCGGCGGCGAGCAGCTTCTTGAGCTTCTCCAGCCGGGCCAGCAGCTCACCCAGCCCCACCTGGCGGATCTCGTCGGCACGCAGGCTCAGCGTGCCGCGGGCGGCGTAGAACTCCGGTTTGGCGTGCAGCACCACCCGGGCGCCCTCGCGCAGCTCGGGCGCGCCGGCGTCCAGTACGTCCCGGTTGGTGGTGACGGTCAGGCTCAGGTCGGCCGACGGATCACGCAGGGTGAGGAAGACGGTGCTGGCCCCGGGCCGGCGGCTGATCTGCGCCACCTGCCCGTCCACCCACACCCAGCCGAGCTTCGCGATCCAGGCGCCCACCTTCTGGCTGACCACCCGGACCGGCCACGGCTCCTCCGCGCTGCTCCGCGCCCCGTCACTCACCCGCCCACCCTACGACCCACCCACCCCACCGGATCGGCCTCGGGCCTCGGCGCGGCAGGAGGGGCGGGGTCGCGGCCGCTGCCGCCGGGAAATCGGACACGTACGATGGACGGGTGACCGAGGCTCAGGCGACCCCCCAGACCGGTAAGCGCGTGCTCCTGGCCAAGCCCCGCGGCTACTGCGCGGGCGTCGACCGCGCGGTGCAGACCGTCGAGGAGGCGCTGAAGCTCTACGGCGCCCCGATCTACGTCCGCAAGCAGATCGTGCACAACAAGCACGTCGTGCAGACCCTGGAGGCGCAGGGCGCGATCTTCGTGGAGGAGAACGAGGAGGTGCCGGAGGGCGCCACCGTCATCTTCTCCGCGCACGGGGTGGCCCCCGAGGTCTACGAGCAGGCGAAGGCGCGCTCACTGAAGGCCATCGACGCGACCTGCCCGCTGGTCACGAAGGTGCACCAGGAGGCGAAGCGGTTCGCCGCCGAGGACTACGACATCCTGCTGATCGGTCACGAGGGGCACGAGGAGGTCGTCGGCACCGCCGGCGAGGCTCCCGCCCACATCCAGCTGGTGGACGGGCCGGACGGCGTCGACAAGATCACCGTTCGCGACCCGGAGAAGGTGGTCTGGCTCTCCCAGACCACGCTCTCGGTGGACGAGACGTTGGAGACGGTCGCCCGGCTCAAGCAGCGGCTGCCGCTGCTCCAGTCGCCGCCCAGCGACGACATCTGCTACGCGACCTCCAACCGGCAGCACGTGGTCAAGGAGATCGCCCCGGAGTGCGACGTGGTGATCGTCGTCGGCTCGCGAAACTCGTCCAACTCCGTCCGGCTGGTCGAGGTGGCCCTGGACGCCGGCGCCCGCGCCGGTCATCTGGTCGACTTCGCCTACGAGATCGAAGACGCCTGGCTGGCCGACGCCCGTACCGTCGGCGTGACCTCCGGCGCGAGCGTCCCCGAGGACCTGGTCCGGGACGTGCTGGCGCACCTGGCGGCACGCGGTTTCGCCGACGTCGAGGAGATCACCACCGCCAACGAGCGGCTCACCTTCTCGCTGCCGCAGGAGCTGAAGCGGGACATGAAGGCCGCGGCGGCCCGCGGTTGAGTGGTCTCGGCGGGTTTCCGGCGGGAACGCCCCGCCACTCCGGCGCGTCCAAATCGGCATGAGGACCTTTCGGCTCGTCGTCTCCGCCCTGGTGGTCTGCGCGGCGCTGAGCGCCTGCGGCGGCACGGACGGTCCTGCCACCCCCACCCCGAGCGGATCGTCACCGGCCACCGGGCAGCCCAGCCCGTCGGCGGCCGTCCCGCCGACCCCTGGCCCGGTGACACCCACCCCCGCCCCGACGCTCAAGCCACCCGGTGGACCCACCGTCCCGCCGCCCGTCGGAGCCACCGAACTCACCGGCACGATCACCCCTGGCGTGGAGCCGAACTGCGTGCTGCTCGACGGCTACCTGCTGATCGGCGGCCCGCGGGACGTGCTCACCGCCGGTGCCAAGGTGACCGTCACCGGCCGGGTCGAGCCCGGCATGATGACCACCTGCCAGCAGGGCACGCCGTTCGTCGTCGAGAGCGCGCACCGTAGCTGACACGGTGGGCCAGCGGGTAACCCGCCCGGCCGACCGGTCAGCCGCCGGCGAAACCGGTCAGCGGTCGCGGTCGACGGGGACGACGTCGTCCAGCAGCTCGGGAGCCTGCGGCTGACGGGGAGTCAGCTCGACCTGGGCCGGACTGGCCAGTTCCTCGTCCGAGACGCCCAGCTCGGCGAGCTTGCGCGCGCTGACCAGCACTCGGGCCTCCAGCGATCCGACCGCCCGGTTGTACGCCGTCACCGCGCCGGCCAGCGACGAGCCGAGCTTGCCCACGTGGTCGCCGAGCGTGGCGAGCCGCCCGTACAGCTCCCGGGCCAGCGTGTGCACCGCGAGCGCGTTGCGGGCCAGCGCCTCCTGCCGCCAGGAGTAGGCCACCGTGCGGAGCAGGGCGACCAGGGTGGCTGGCGTGGCCAGCACCACGTTGCGGGCGAAGGCGTGCTCCAGCAGCGTCGGGTCACGCTGGAGCGCGACGTCGAGGAACGGGTCGGCGGGCACGAACAGCACCACGAACTCCGGCGAGCTGTCGAACGCGGCCCAGTAGGACTTGGCGGCCAGCGCGTCGACGTGCCCCCGCAGGTGCCGGGCGTGCGCGTCGAGGTGCGTGTCCCGGCCGCGCTCGTCGCGGGCCTCCATCGCGGTGAGGTACGCGTCGAACGGCGCCTTGGCGTCCACCACCACCGACCGGCCGCCGTGCAGCCGGACCACCAGATCCGGGCGGACGACCTGCTCGTCGGTGGCGGCGGTGACCTGCTCGGAGAAGTCGCAGTGCTCCAGCATGCCGGCCGCCTCGACGATCCGGCGTAACTGGTGCTCGCCCCAGCGGCCCCGCACCTGCGGCGCGCGCAGCGCCGCCACCAGCTGCTTGGTCTCGGTGCGCAGCTCGCCGGAGACGGCATTCATCGAGCGGACCTGCTCACGCAGCTCGGCGTACGCGTCGACCCGGTCGTGCTCCAGGTCGGCGACCCGCTGCTCGTAGCGGCGCAGGGTCTCGTGCAGCGGCGCCACCGCGCGGGCCACCGCCTCCTGGGACTGGGCGGTGGCCTCGTAGCTCAGCGCCCGCATGGACTGCTCTAGGCGCCCCTCGCCCTCCCGGGTCGCGGTCAGCGTGGCGTCCAGCCGGGCGATGTCGGCCGCCGACCGGGACCGGGCCGCGAGCCAGCCCACCGCCCCGCCGGCGCCGAGGCACACGATCACCAGGAGCAGCGTCGAGACGTCCATCACCGGAGCTTGCCAGACGGATACGACGTGACGCCCGGGGGTACGTTCGGAGACATGGAACTTCTGCTGTGCCTCGCCATCGTGGTGGTCGGCGTGCTGGGCGCCGCGGCGATCATCCGTGCCCAGGCCACCGCCCGGCAGCGCACCGAACTCGGTGACGCCCGCGCGGAGGCGCAACGCTGGTACGAGCGCCTCGGCGGCCAGTTGATGAACCTGCACGGCGACGAGCCGGCGGTCCGCCAGGCGCTGTCCGACGCCGGTGAGCGGTACAACGCGGCGGGCTCACAGCTGGAGCAGGCGCGTACGCCCAACCAGTTCGCGCTGGCCCGGGAGACCGCGCTGGAGGGGTTGGCGTACATCCGGGCGGCACGGACGGCACTGGGCATCGATCCCGGCCCGGAGGTGCCGCAGTTGGCCGCGGCGCGCGGGGTCGGACAGCTCACCAAGGAGCGGGAGGTCGACGTGCAGGGGCAGACCTTCCGGGCCGGCCCGCAACCCGGCCGGGACACGCCCTACTACTACCCCGGTGGCCGTTACAAGGGCCGGCCGGTGCCGGCGGGCTGGTACTCGACGCCGTGGTGGAAGACCGCGCTGGGCGCCGGCGCCGGTGTGCTCGGCGGCATCCTGATCGCCGACGCGCTGTTCTCGCCCGCCTTCGCGGACCCGGGTTACGGCTACGACGAGGGCTACCAGGAGGGCTTCGGCGACGGCGTCGACCAGGGCGCTGACGGCGGCGACCAGGGCGGTGACGGCGGCGACCAGGGCGGCGACCAGGGCTTCGACGGCGGCGACCAGGGTGGTGGCGACTACGCCGGCGGCGACTACGCGGGCGGCGATTTCGGCGGCGGCGGTGACTTCGGCGGCGGCGGTGACTTCGGCGGCGGCGATTTCGGCGGCGGTGACTTCGGCGGCGGCGATTTCGGCGGCGGTGACTTCGGCGGCGGCGACTGGTGACCGCCGCTGAGTGACACGCGAACAGGCCCCGGTCGAAGGACCGGGGCCTGTTTTGTTGTGCCGTCGCTCAGCCCGTGTTGCGCATTCCGGCGGCGATGCCGTTCACCGTGGTGAGCAGTGCCCGTTCCAGGGCCGTGCCGTCGCTCGGTGCGCGTCGGCCGCCCGGCGCGGTGGCCACCGCCCGTCCGGCGGCACCGGACTCCCGGTACTGCCGCAGCAGCGCCACCTGGAGGTGGTGCAGCGGCTCCAGGTAGGTGTCGCGGACGGCCAGGGTGCGCTGGAGCACCGGCGAGTTCTCCAGCAGGGCGGGCGAGGCGGTCACCGCCAGCACCTCCCGCTTGGTCAGCTCGTACTCCTGCTCGATCTGCTCGAAGATCGGGTGCAGCTTCTTCGGCACCAGCGTCTCGACGTACCGGCGGGCGATGCTCAGGTCGGTCTTGGTCAACATCATCTCGACGTTCGACAGGAACGTGCGGAAGAAGTGCCAGTTGCGGTGCATCTCGGCCAGCACGTCCGCCAGGCCGGCCTCGCGGGCGGCGGCCAGCCCCGCGCCGACGCCGAACCAGCCCGGCACGATCTGCCGCGTCTGCGTCCACCCGAACACCCACGGGATGGCCCGCAGCCCGGACAGCCCGGCACCGGTGTTCGGGCGCTTCGCCGGCCGGGAGCCGATGTTCAGCGCGCCCAGCAGCTCGGTGGGGGTGGACGCCCAGAAGTACGCCGGCAGGTCCGGGTCCTCGACCAGCGACCGGTACGACCGGTACGCAGACTCGGAAACCACGTCCATGGCGGCGTCCCAGCGTTCGAGCATCTCCGCCGGCTGCCGGGGGCCGGTGTGCAGCAGCGTCGCCTGGAGCACCGCGGCGAGGGTGAGCTCCAGGTTCTCCCGGGCCAGCGAGGGCAGGCTGTACTTGTCGGAGATCACCTCGCCCTGCTCGGTCACCTTGATCGCGCCGTCCAGCGTGCCGTACGGCTGGGCCAGGATCGCCTCGTGCGTCGGCCCGCCACCGCGACCCACCGTGCCGCCCCGGCCGTGGAACAGCCGCAGGTGCACGCCGTGCCGGGCGGCCACGTCGCGCAGCGCGCGCTGGGCCCGGTGGATCGACCACTGGCTGGTGGTGATCCCAGCCTCCTTGTTGGAGTCCGAGTAGCCGAGCATGACCTCCTGCACGTCACCCCGGGCGGCCACCAGCGCCCGGTACGCGGGCAGCGACAGCAGTTCGTCGAGAAGTTCACCGCCGGCGTTCAGCTCGGCCGGGGTCTCCAGCAGCGGCACGAACCCGATCCGGGCCCGCCCGCTGTGCACGTCGACCAGCCCGGCCTCGCGGGCCAGCACCACCGCGGCCAGCACGTCGTCCACGCCGAGGGTCATCGAGATGATGTACGACTCGATCACCTCGGTGCCGAACCGGTCCTGCGCCTCCCGGATGGTGCCGAACACGTCGAACGTCTTGCGGGCCGGCTCGGACAGCGGAGTGTCCAGCGTGGACAGCGGTCGGCGGCCGGTCAGCTCGTCGGCGAGCAGCTTGGTGCGCTCCAGGCGGCTCAGCGCCGGATAGTCGGAGACCTCGCCGACCGCACCGTACAGCTGGGCGAGCACCGCGTGGTGTGCCTCGGCGTGCTCCCGGACGTCCATGGTGGCCAGGTGCAGGCCGAACGCGGAGACCGTCCGGATGGTGGAGGCCAGCCGGCCGACTGCGGTGAGCTGCCCGGAGTTACGGGCCAGCGAGGCGCGCAGCAGCTCCAGGTCGGCGATCAGCTCGGCGGAGCCCAGGTAGTCCCGGCCCGGCACGTGCGCGGTGCCCTGGCGCAACCGCTGCCGGGTGTTGGCCAGCTTCGCCTTCACGCAGCGCGCCTTGAGCCGGTACGGCTCCTCGGCGTTGACCCGGCGGAACCGGGGTGCCACCTCGGGCAGCGCGTCCAGGTCGGCGGCGAGGCTGGCGGAGAGGTCCAGTGACACCCCGCGCAACCGGCGCGAGACCGACACCTCGTTGATCAGGTGGTCCATCGCCTTCTCGGTGGCCGCGATGCCGTGCTCGTGCTGAATGGTCAGCACCTCGCGGGTGACCGCCGGGGTGACGAAGGGGTTGCCGTCCCGGTCACCGCCGATCCAGGTGCCGAAGCTCAACGGGCGGGCCGTCGGCGAGGTCTCCACGCCGAGCGTGCGCAGCGTGTCGGCCAGGTCGTCGAGCACCTGGGGGGCGGCCTCGGCGTACAGGTCACGCAGGTAGTAGATCGCGTTGCGGGCCTCGTCGGTCGGGTCCGGCCGGTCCAGCCGCAGCTCGTCGGTCTGCCACATCAGGTCCAGCAGCTCGGCCAGCCGCCGGTTCGCCGGGCCCTCGTCGCTGGCGCCGTAGAGGATCGCGTTGGCGGTCTCGGTGTCCAGTTCGTCGGCGATGGCCCGCAGCTTGGACAGGATCGAGCGGCGGGCCGCCTCGGTGGGGTGCGCGGTGAAGACCGGCCGTACCGCCAGCCGGCGGGCCGCGGCGGCGATCTCTTCCGCCGGCACCCCGCGCTCGGCGATCATCTTGGCCGCCTGGTCCAGCCAGCCGCCCTGCACGGCGCGGCGGCGGCGCAGGTCCCGGCCGCGGTGCACCTGCTCGGTGATGTTGGCCAGGTGGAAGTAGGTGGAGAAGGCGCGGGCCAGCTTGGTGCCGGTGGTCACGTCCAGCCCGCCGAGCCGCTGGGCGGCCGCCGGGGCGTCGGTGCGGACCTGGGCGCGGATCTCCTCGACGAGGTCGAGCAGTGGTCGGCCCTCCTGGCGGGCGAGCGTCTGCCCGAGGAGGGTGCCGAGCCGGCGGATGTCGGCGCGCAGCGCGGCGTCCGGGCCGTCGTGGTCGTGCTGGTCGGTCACGATGCGCTCCTTACGTGAGTACGAAGGACAGCGCTGTCCGACTCCCTGGATGGTATCCGCGCCGGGCCGGATGGCAGGAGGGGCTCTCCGAATGGTGCGCCGTGACGCGGAACACCTCGGAGATCACCTCAACGGCCCGCGATCTTGGTCTTGTCGGTCGGGGCCGGATTCGCCCTGCTCGTGGCGTTTCGCCGGGCGGTAATCCGCTGGCCCCCACCGATACCGTTCGATCATGGATGCGCCGCGATATCCCACCAAACCGAAGCCCGGCGACCGGGTCGCGATCGTCTCACCCTCCGCCGGTCTGCCGGGTCTCTTTCCCCACGTGTACGAGTTGGGGCTGCGCCGGCTGCGCGAGGAGTTCAATCTGGAGCCGGTGGAGTACCCGACCACCCGGGTGATGGGGGCCGACCCGCGCGACCGGGCTCGCGACCTGACCGCCGCGTTCGCCGACCCGACGATCACCGCCGTGCTCGCCACCGTCGGCGGCGAGGACCTGATCACGGTCACCCCGCACCTCGACGACGACGTGCTGCGGTCCAACCCCAAGCCCTACTTCGGGTACTCCGACAACACCAACGTGCTCAACCACCTGTACCGGCTGGGGATCGTGGCGTACCACGGCGGCTCGGTGCTGGTGCACCTCGGCCGGCCGGGCGCACCGCACCCGCTGACCTTCGACTCGCTGCGCGCCGCGCTCTTCACCACCGACTGGTACGACCTCGCCCCGGCCGTCGAGTGGGGTGACGAGCCGCGCGACTGGCGGGACCCGGCGACGCTCGCCGAGGAGCCGGTGATGCTGCCCGGCGAGGGCTGGCACTGGCAGGGCCCGGCGCGCGTGGTCCGGGGACGCACCTGGGGCGGCAACCTGGAGGTGCTCAACTGGTTGCTCGCCGCCGACCGGGTGGCACCGGCGGCGTCGCTGTCCGGCTCGGTGCTGCTGATCGAGACCTCCGAGGAACTGCCCTCGGACACCGAGGTGTACCGGATCCTGCGCAACCTGGGGGAGCGCGGCCTGCTCGCCAGCTTCCCGGCGGTGCTGGTCGGACGGGCCAAGGCATGGGACTTCGACCGGCCGCACACCCTCGACGAACGCCGGGCGTACGCGGCGGCCCAGCGGACCGCGGTGGCCCGGGCCTGCGCCGAGTACGCGCCCGACGCGGTGCTGGTCTTCGACGTCGACCTCGGGCACACCGACCCGCAGCTGATCATCCCGTACGGCGGAGAGATCCTGGTCGACGCTGAGGCCCGACGCATCGCGGTCCGCTACTGACCCGGTCCGGCTGCCCGGCTGGCCCGCCGGCTTTCGCAACTTCAAGGAAGTAGTGGTGTCCCGGCGCACCGGAGGCCACTACTTCCTTGAAGTTGTGTAGATCTTGGGCGCGGGGCGCGGGGCGCGGGGCGCGGGGCGCGGGGCGCGGGGCGGCCGAGGCTCGGACGCCGCGTCCGGTGCGGTGTGACGCGCGCTCAGCCGTCGATGATGGCGAAGGCGCGGACCGGAAAGGTGCCCATGCCGGCGACCCTCGATGGCGCCGCGGTGAACCGGAAGCCGTTCGGCGGCAGGGCGTCCAGGCCGGTCAGGTGCTCCACGATCGGGATGCCCGCGGCGAGCAGCGCGCTGTGCGCGGGGCGTTCACCGCCGGCCGCCGGGCTCATGTCGTCGATGTTGATCGAGTCGATGCCGACCAGTGCCACGCCGGCGTCCACCAGCGCCCGGGCGGCGTCCCCGGTCAGGTGCGGCGCCTCCGGCGCGCCGTACCGCTCGGTGCCGAAGTGCGCATCCCAGCCCGTGTGCAGCAACACCGCGCGCCCGGCCACCTCGTACGGGGCCAGCATCAACCGGTCCACCGCCCGTGTGCCGACCGGCACCCGGACCACCACGCCGGGCAGGTCGGCGAGCCGGTCCAGCGGCACCCCGGCCAGGTCATCGCCGTCGGTCCAGCGGTGTGCGGGGGTGTCCAGGTACGTGCCGGTGTTGGCGATCATGTCGATCCGAGCCACCCGGAACTCGGTGCCCGGCGCATAGCTCGCGCGGGACGCCGCGAACGTGAGCCAGTCGCCGATCCGCGGCCCGGGCCAGCCGGGCAGGGTGGTCATCCCGTCGCTGATCACGTGGCTCAGCTCGACCAGCCGGCGGCCGGCGCCGGTGTCGCCGACGGCGACGCCACGGCCACCCTTGTGCGGCTCCTCGATGATCGTCTTCGCGCTGATCCGGACCTCGGCGACCATCAGCAGCCCGAGATGCCGGACGAACAACGCCGCCAGGTCCTGATCGGTGATCTCTCGACCCGGGATGTCCAGCCGGAACCCCTCGGTGCGCAGCCCACCGCCGTTGGCGAAGCTCACCTCAGCATCGAACTGCGCCCGCCACTGCCCGCCCATACCAAGACCTGATCACGGCCTCCGGTCGCCGTCAAGATCGAACATCCCCGTCCGCCGGGACGGTGTGCAGTTCGGTGGGTACCGGCGGTCCGCCGGCAGGCGGTCGGCCTGACCGTGGCGGCGCCGAGCCGGGTCAGGGCCAAGGCCAGGTCGTGCACATGGCCCGCCCCGGGCAGACGCGGCAGCGGGCAGCGGGGCAGTGGGGGCAGCTGGCAGCGCGGGGTGGCGGGGGCAGCGCAGGTGGCGGGGGCAGCGCGGGCAACGGGGGATGATCCACACAACTTCAGGGAAATAGTTGTCTCCCGGCGCGCGGAGGCCACTACATCCCTGAAGTTGTGCGGATCTTGGGCGCAGGGCGCAGGGCGCAGGGCACGGGCCGCAGGGCACGGGCCGCGGAGGGGGGCACTGGCCGCGGGAGCGGGGCACGGGCCGCGGAGGGGGGCACTGGCCGCGGGAGCGGGGCACGGGCCGCGGGGGCGGGGCGGGGCGCGAGGCTTGGGGCATGGACCTGGGCGGAAGGGGGTGGCTGTCGGTGGACGGGGATAGGCTGGTTGTCGTGCACCCCCCGTCCGACCGGACGAGGGGCAGCCGTCGTGTGCGTCGACTCCCCTGGAAGTGATCACATGCTCACCGGTCTGTTTTCTGCCGCCCTGGCCGACCCCGGGCTGGCCCGGGCGCGTGACCTGGCGCGCTCCGGTGCCGCTCAGGTCGACGGCCTCGACATCACCGCTCCACCGGCGCTGCGCCCGTTCGCGGTGGCCGCCGTCGCGGCCGACCCTGACGGGCCCGGTGGCGGGGCTGGGCGGCCGGTGCTGGCGGTGACCGCCACCACCCGTGAGGCCGACGACCTGGCCGCCGCGCTGGGCGGGCTGCTGCCGGCGGAGCAGGTGGTGGTCTTCCCGTCGTGGGAGACGCTGCCGCACGAGCGGCTCTCCCCGCGTTCGGACACGGTCGGCCGGCGGCTGGCCGTGCTGCGCCGGCTGGCGCACCCGGAGTCGGCTGACGCGCACGGCAGCACGGGGCCGCTGCGGGTGGTGGTGGCCCCGGTTCGTTCGCTGCTCCAACCGCAGCTCAAAGGGCTCGGTGACCTGGAGCCGGTGCAGCTCGCCGCAGGCGAGGAGGCGGATCTGGAGGAGGTCGCCCGCCGGCTGATCGACATGGCGTACGCCCGGGTCGACCTGGTCACCAAGCGCGGCGAGTTCGCGGTGCGTGGCGGCATCCTGGACGTCTTCCCGCCGACCGACGAGCATCCTTCCCGGGTCGAGTTCTGGGGCGACGAGGTGGAGGAGATCCGCACCTTCGCCGTCGCCGACCAGCGGACCATCGAGCAGGTTCCGCTGCTCTGCGCGCCGCCCTGTCGGGAGCTGTTGCTCACGTCGCCGGTCCGTGAGCGGGCCGCCGCGCTCGCCGAGCAGCACCCGGAGCTGGCCGAGATCCTGGACAAGCTGGCCGAGGGCATCCCGGTGGAGGGGATGGAGTCGCTGGCGCCGGTGCTGGTCGGCCCGGACTCGCTGGAGCTGCTGCTGGACGCCATGCCGGCCGGCACCCACGTGCTGCTCTGCGACCCGGAGCGGATCCGCACCCGGGCGCACGACCTGGTGCGTACCTCGGAGGAGTTCCTCCAGGCCAGCTGGGCCGCCGCGGCGGTCGGCGGGCAGGCCCCGGTGGATGTCGGCGCCGCCGCCTTCCGGACCCTGGCCGAGGTGCGGGCCGCCGCCGGCAAGCTCGGCCAGCCGTGGTGGACGCTGTCCCCGTTCGGCCTAATGGAGGCGGAGACCGCCGAGACCCGGCAGCCCTGGGAGGACGCGCCGGAGCAGGCCGCGGTCACTCCGGACGACGCCATCGCGGTGACGCTCTCCGCTCAGCCGGCCCCGCTCTATCACGGTGAGACCGCGCGTGTGGTCGACGACCTCAAGCGCTGGGCCGGCGAGGGCTGGTCGATCGCGCTGGTCTTCGAGGGGCACGGTCCCGCCCAGCGGGCGGTGGAGGTGCTGCGCGACGCCGGGCTGGGCGCCCGGCTCACCGAGGAGATGCCGACAGCCCCCGCCGCCGGCGAGCTGGTGGTCACCTGCGGTGCGCTGAGCAGCGGGTTCGTCGATGAGGCGTCCCGTTTCGTGCTGCTCACCGGCAACGACGTCACCGGGGGTCGGGGCACCTCCACGCGGGACATGCGCAAGATGCCGAGCCGGCGGCGCAACACGATTGACCCGCTGGAGCTCAAGGCCGGCGACCACGTGGTGCACGAGCAGCACGGCATCGGCCGGTACGTCGAGCTGGTGCAGCGCACCGTCAACGGCGCCAGCCGGGAATACCTGGTCATCGAGTACGCGGCCAGCAAGCGCGGCCAGCCCGGCGACCGGCTCTTCGTGCCGACCGACCAGCTGGACCAGCTCTCCCGTTACGTGGGCGGCGAGCAGCCGACCCTGCACAAGATGGGCGGCTCGGACTGGCAGAAGTCCAAGGCCCGGGCGCGCAAGGCGGTCCGGGAGATCGCCGCGCAGCTGATCCAGCTCTACGCCGCCCGCAAGGCGTCCAAGGGTCACTCGTTCGGCCCGGACACGCCGTGGCAGCGGGAGCTGGAGGACGCCTTCCCCTGGCAGGAGACGCCGGATCAGCTCGCCGCGATCGACGAGGTCAAGCGGGACATGGAGCAGACCGTCCCGATGGACCGGTTGATCTGCGGTGATGTCGGCTACGGCAAGACCGAGATCGCGGTCCGGGCGGCGTTCAAGGCGGTACAGGACGGCAAGCAGGTGGCGGTGCTGGTGCCGACCACGCTGCTGGTGCAGCAGCACTACAACACGTTCGCCGAGCGGATGAGCCAGTTCCCGGTGGAGATCCGGCAGCTGTCCCGGTTCCAGACTCCGAAGGAGACCGAGCGGACGCTGGAGATGGTCGCCGACGGCACGGTCGACATCGTCATCGGCACCCACCGGCTGCTCCAGACCGCCACCCGGTTCAAGCAGCTGGGTCTGGTGGTCGTCGATGAGGAGCAGCGCTTCGGTGTCGAGCACAAGGAGCACCTGAAGACGCTGCGGGCCTCGGTCGACGTGCTGAGCATGTCGGCCACCCCGATCCCGCGCACCCTGGAGATGGCTATCACCGGCATCCGGGAGATGTCGACCATCGCCACCCCGCCGGAGGAGCGGCACCCGGTGCTCACCTTCGTGGGCGCGCAGGACGACCGGCAGGTGGCCGCGTCCATCCACCGGGAGCTGCTCCGCGACGGGCAGGTCTTCTACCTGCACAACCGGGTCGAGTCGATCGACCGGGCGGCGCGGCGGCTGCGTGAGCTCGTGCCCGAGGCGCGGGTCGCGGTGGCGCACGGCCAGATGGGCGAGGAGGCCCTGGAGAAGGTCATGGTCGGCTTCTGGGAGAAGGAGTTCGACGTGCTGGTCTGCACCACGATCGTGGAGTCCGGCATCGACATCCCGAACGCCAACACCCTGATCGTGGAGCGGGCCGACCTGCTCGGCCTGGCCCAGCTGCACCAGATCCGTGGCCGGGTCGGCCGGGGCCGGGAGCGGGCGTACGCGTACTTCCTCTACCCGCCGGAGAAGCCGCTCACCGAGCACGCCCACGAGCGGTTGGCGACCATCGCCCAGCACACCGAGCTGGGCGCCGGCATGTACGTGGCGATGAAGGACCTGGAGATCCGGGGCGCCGGCAACCTGCTCGGCGGCGAGCAGTCCGGGCACATCGAGGGTGTCGGCTTCGATCTGTACGTGCGGATGGTCGGCGAGGCGGTCTCCGCGTTCAAGGGCGAGCGGCCGGAGGAGGAGGCCGACGTCAAGATCGACCTGCCGGTCGACGCGCACCTGCCGCACGACTACGTGGGGGTGGAGCGCCTGCGGTTGGAGATGTACCGCAAGCTCGCCGAGGCGCGCGACGAGGAGCGGCTGCGCGAGGTGGTCGCCGAGATGACCGACCGGTACGGCGAGCCACCGGCCCCGGTGCAGAACCTGGTCGCGGTGGCCCGGTTCCGCCTGCTGGCCCGCCGGTACGGCTTGGCCGACGTGTCGATGCAGGGCAAGCACGTCCGGTTCGGGCCGCTGCCGCTGCCCGACTCGAAGCAGCTGCGGCTCAAGCGCTACCACCCGGACGCGGTCTACAAGCAGGCCACCGACCAGGTGAGTGTGCCCCGGCCGAGCACGCGTCGGGTCGGTGGCGAGCCGCTGCGCGACCAGGCTCTGCTGGAGTGGTGCGCCCAGCTCCTCTCCGACGTACTCGGCGCCCCGGCCGTCACGGCGGGGGCGACCGCCTGAGCCGGTGCCGCGTGCGTCGAGCGGCGGCCCGTGGCGCGGGGGCGTGTCGAGCAGGCGCACCCGGTCGCGGGTGCGCGGAGGTGGGGGGCGTCACAGCGACGTGTCCTGCCGTGAGAGAGTGACCGTCATGCGTGCTCGCCGTCTTCTCGCCGTCGCCAGCGTGGCGGTCGGCCTCGTCGTCCTCTCCGGTTGCCGTGCCGAGCCGGGTGTCGCCGCCTACGTCGGTGACTTCCGCATCACGGAGGACGCGCTCACCGCCGCGATGAGCGACCTGCGGACGAAGAACCCGACGCCGAGCGCGTCGGCGACGCCGACCACCGGCGACCAGCCTCCGGTGGAGAAGCCGCCGCTGCCCGATTCGGCGCAGGTGGCAAGCGTGCTGGTGCTGGCCAAGGTGTGCGAGCAGGTCTCCGCCGAGGAGAACTACCAGCCGCGCGGCCAGATCGCGGTCGACCAGGTCGCCCAGCAGCTCGGCCTCTCGCCGGACACCGGTTACGTGCGGCGGATGACCGAGCTCTACACCTGCCTGTCCGGGGTGCCGGTCGGCGAGTCGGTCGCGCCGACCGAGCAGGAGCTGGCCGCGGTGGTGGCGGCGGGCCGCAAGGCGGGCACGATCCCGGCCCAGGTGACCGACCAGGAGGCCGCCAGTCAGCTTGACGGCGACCAACTGCGGGGCGCGTTGGCCACCCGGAAGGCCCTGGGCGAGGCGGTCGATCGTTACGACGTCACGGTCAGCCCGCGGTACCGTCCGCTGGAGTTTCCGCTGCTCACCTTCCCTAACAACGCCCCCGCGGTGAGTGTGCCGCTGGGTGAGCCGGGCTCCGACGCGGTCACGGACATCTCCACTCCGGAGTCGGTCCCGTCGACCGAGACTCCGGAGGCCGAGGGCACGGCCAGCTGAGCATGACGGCACGGATCGTCCTGCTGGTCACCTCGCCCCGGCTGCCGGCCGGTCTGCTGACCTCCGCCGCCTGGGATGTCGTACGCCAGCATCCGGTGTTGACCGGCGCGGAGAGCGAGCTGGCCACGGCCGTGCGCCAGGCGGGCGCGGCGGTCACCGTCGTGGACGGCCCGGCGACGCAGCCGCTGCTGGACACGGTGGCGGCGCACGGCGCCGCGGTGTGGCTGGCCGGGCCGGCCGGCGACGAGTCGCTGGCCCGGGAGTTGGGCCTGCGGCTGGCGCGGGAGCCGGGGCTGGCCGAGTTGGAGCTGATGTACGGCTCGTGGGATCCGCCGGGTGCCCGGCTGCTGGACGCGGTGGCCGTGCTGGACCGCCTGGCCTCGCCGGGCGGCGACCCGTGGAAGCGGGCGCAGACGCACCGCAGCCTCGCCGGTTATCTGCTGGAGGAGAGCTACGAGGCGTACGACGCGATCAGCGCCGGCGACACGGACGCGCTGCGCGAGGAGTTGGGCGACGTGCTGCTTCAGGTGGTGCTGCACGCCCGGCTCGCCGAGGAGTTGCCCGAGGGCGAGCGGTGGAACGTCGACGACGTGGCGGGTGGCCTGGTCGACAAGATGATCCGGCGCAATCCGCACGTCTTCGCCGGCGCGGAGGCGGGCACGCTGGAGGAGATCACCGCCAACTGGGAGCGCATCAAGCGGGCCGAGAAAGCGCGCGACTCGGTGCTGGACGGCGTGGCGCTGAGCCAGCCCGCCCTCGCCCTGGCCGCGACGATCCTGGACCGAGCCGCCCGGGTCGGGCTGGCCGTCCCGCCGCCGCTGGCCGACTCCCAGGTGGACGCGGAGGCCCGACTGGGCGCGAGCCTCCTGGCCACCGTCGCGGCGGCCCGCCAGGCCGACCTGAACCCGGAGGCCGCCCTCCGCCGCACCACCCTGGCCTACGCCGAGGCGGTCCGCGCCGCCGAGCGCACCACCCCACCCACTGCACCCACTCCACCCGCCGACTGACGTTGATCAAGAGGTTTGCGTCAGCTCCAGGCCGGATCCTGACGCAAACCTCTTGATCAACACGGCTGGCCGAGGGGCGGTCGATAGGGTCGGGGGGTGGAAGCGTTTGGGGTTTTGGCGGAGCGGGTCGTCGAGGCGTTGCTGGAGACGCGGCCGGGGGTCGCGACCGCGGCGGGGGACCACCGGTTCGACGACCGGCTGCCGGATCGGTCCGCCGGGGCGATAGCCGGCGATCAGGCGATGCTCTCCGACGCGGCGAACGCACTGTCCGAACTGGACCCCGACTCGCTCGACGTCGAGGAGCAGGTGGACCACGCGCTGCTCACCTCGTTCGTGGACCGGGAGCTGTTCGAGCTGACCGAGATCCGCGCGCACGAGTGGGACCCGCTGCACCACAACCCCGGCCCGCTGCTGCATCCGCTGCTGGCCCGCCCATACGCCTCGGCCGAGGTGCGGCTGAACCACCTGGCCGGTCGGCTCGCCGCCGTACCGGACGCCCTCGCCACCGCCCGCGCGACGCTGCGGGACATGCCGCGGATCCACGCCGAGACGGCGGTCGGGCAGTTCACCGGCACGGCCGCGCTGATCCGCGACGAGCTGCCGCCCCTGCTCGCCCAGTCGCCCGGCAGCCTCGACCGGGTGGAGCCGGCGGCCACCGCGGCGATCGCCGCGCTGGAGGAGTTCGTCGCCTGGCTGCGCATCGGCCTCGCCGCCGACGGCGGCCCCGGCCGTGACCCTCGCCTGGGCCGCCGCCATTGGGAGGCCCGGCTCTGGCACACCCTCGACACCGAGCTGGGCGCCGCCGAGATCCAGCGCCGCGCCTGGGCCAACCTGGACCGGGTCACCGCGGAGATCCGCGAGGCGTCCGTCGAGCTGGTCGGCGGCCGGGCCGACGACGCGACGGTACGCCGGGCGCTGGACCTGCTCGCCGCCGAGCACCCGGACGACCGGACCATCGTCGAGCTGGCCGGGGTGACCCTGGACGAGGCGACCGACTTCGTCCGCGCGCACGATCTGGTCACGCTGGTCGACGACCGATGCGTGATCCAGGAGATGCCGGAGTTCGCCCGGGGTGTCGCGGTGGCGTACTGCGACTCGCCCGGCCCGTTGGAGACCGCGGCGCTGCCGACGTTCTACTGCATCGCACCCACGCCGGCGGACTGGCCGGCGCACCGGGTCGAGTCGTTCTACCGCGAATACAACGATCACATGATCCGCAACCTGACGGTGCACGAGGCGATGCCCGGGCACTTCCTCCAGCTCGCCCACGCCCGCCGCTACGTCGGTGGCACCCGGGTCCGGGCGCTGGCCGAGTCGGGTCCGTTCATCGAGGGCTGGGCCGTGTACGCCGAGGAGCTGATGGCCGGGCTCGGCTTCGGCGGCCTGCCGGTGCGGTTGCAGCAGCTCAAGATGCAGCTGCGGATGACCATCAACGCGCTGCTCGACCAGTTGGTGCACGCCGAGGACCTGCCCGAGGCCGAGGCGATGGCGCTGATGACCGGGCGCGGCTTCCAGGAGGAGGGCGAGGCGGCCGGCAAGTGGCGTCGGTCGCTGCTCACGTCCACCCAGCTCTCCACCTACTTTGTCGGGTACAGCGAGGTGGCCGAAATCGCCAGGGACCGCCCGCACGGGGTGTCGGTGCGTGACTGGCACGACGCGATGCTCGCCCACGACTGCCCGCCCCCGCGCCACCTGCGCTCCCTGCTCGGCGTCTGACCCGCCCCGGTCGGGGCTCGCAGGTCGGTCGCGGTCGCGCCGGTCACCGCCGTCCGGCGGTCACCGTCGCGTCGATCAGCCAGCGCGAGATGGAGTACGCGGGCGGCAGCTCCGCCGGCAGCGCGTCCAGGCCGAACCAGCGGGCCTGGGTCAGCTCGCGCCCGTCGACGACCGGCTCGGCGTGCGGGTCGGCGGCACGGGCGGTGAAGCCGGCGAGCAGCACCCCGGGGCCGGAGATCGCCCACGGCTGGCTGCCGAAGTAGGCCAGCCGGTCGACGCTGAGCCCGACCTCCTCGGCGACCTCCCGGTGCACCGCCGCCTCCAGGGTCTCACCGGCCTCGACGAAGCCGGCCACCAGTGCCCACAACCCGGTCGGCCCGGTGGCGTGCCGGACCAGCAGCAGCTCGTCGGCGCCGCCGGCCGGACCGGCCCGGGTGATCGCGACCAGCACCGCGGCGGAGAGCTGCATCGGCACGTACAGGCCGCAGCCGGGGCAGCGCCGGGCGGTCTCGCCGGGCTGGTCCGTCAGCTCGGCACGGCAGGCGCCGCACCACCGGTGGGTACGCCGCCAGGTGACCACGGCCAACGCCCGCCCGGCCAGCGTGGCGAGCGGCTCGGGCACCTCGGCGGCGAGCGACGCCCAGCCACGCGCCCGGCCGAGGATCCCGTCGGCCGTGGCCAGGTCGGTCGCCCACGCGGGCACCCCGTCGAGGGTGCCCAACGGCACCCACGGGGTCTCGGCGGGCAGATCGGCGACCCGGGCCACCGTCCCGTCGGCGGTGGTCAGCAGCTTCGCCCCGAGCACCGGCAGGGCCAGGTCGGTGGGCTCGGGCGGGCGGCCGAGGTCGGCGCCCGGCTGGAACCCGGTGCGCCGCGCGGTTGGCACGGACCCGACGGCCGGATCGGTCACGACCCGCCCGGCCGCTGGTCCACCACGCTGGCATTGGCGGGCGGGTCGAACGCGTCCTTCGCCACCGTCTCGGAGTAGCTGCTCAGCGCCAGCTCCATCGGCTTGCCGTCGACAGCCCCGGTGAAGCTGCCGAGCACGCCGTCGGTGGTCACGCAGGCCGTGAGGTCGCCGTCCGCCCGCTGCACCTCGACGCAGGTGGCGTGGTGCCCGGCGACGGTGGTGTCGCTCTGCTTGATGACCGCCTGCGGGTCGAGCGCGGCGGCGGTCAGCAGCCCGACCACCACCGGCGGGGTGACCAGACCCTGCTGGTTCGCCTCGGCGAAGAGCGCGACGGTGGGTCTGCTGCCCGGGGTGGGTGGCGTGACCAGCGTGCACGCCGTACGGCCGTCGGTCGTCGTGCACCGGGTGACGCCGTCCGGGGTGACGGTGAGTCGTCCGCCCGGGTAGCTGTACGCGGAGCGGGCCGGATCCTGGGCCTGCACGATCGCGGCGGTCTCTCCGCCGGGGAGCTGGTATTCGGCCGAGTAGGTCAGCTCCAGCGCCCGGTCGAGCCGGACGGCGAGGTCGTTGACCAGATCGGAGCGGCCCATGGCGCGTCCGGCGTCCTCGAATGTCTGACAGCCGGTGACCGTGAGCGACGCGATGACCGACACGGCGAGCATGCGGAGGGTGGTCGAGGCGGCGGGCATGGCGACCAGCCTGGTGGATGGGGTCCGCGCAGCGCAAACCCGTTGCCGGTTGAGGCCCGGAAATCCGGGAATGTCCGTCACCGTGGGGCGACTCGGGTACGCGGGCGACGCCGTGCCCGTTCCCGTGGCCCGATACGCTGCGTTCAACACCTGCCTCAGCCGCACCGTCGCGGCCCACCCACGGACCGGATCACAACAACGAGGAGCGACTCAGTGGCAACCATCGAGGGAATCGTCGCCCGGGAGATTCTCGACTCGCGGGGCAACCCGACGGTCGAGGTCGAGGTCGGCCTGGACGACGGCACGGTGGCCCGCGCCGCCGTGCCCTCCGGCGCCTCCACCGGCGCCTTCGAGGCGATCGAGCTGCGCGACGGTGACGCCGACCGCTACCAGGGCAAGGGCGTGGAGAAGGCGGTCTCCAACGTCGAAGACAAGATCGTCGACCAGATCATCGGGTACGAGGCCAGCGAGCAGCGGCTGATCGACCAGAAGATGCTCGACATCGACGGCACCGACAGCAAGTCGGAGCTGGGCGCGAACGCCATCCTCGGCGTCTCCCTCGCGGTCGCGAAGGCCGCCGCCGGCAGCGCCGAGCTGAGCCTCTTCCGCTACCTGGGCGGCCCGAACGCGCACCTCCTGCCGGTGCCGATGATGAACATCCTCAACGGTGGCGCGCACGCCGACTCCAACGTCGACATCCAGGAATTCATGATCGCGCCGATCGGCGCGCCCACCTTCCGTGAGGCGCTGCGCTCCGGCGCGGAGGTCTACCATGCGCTCAAGTCGGTGCTGAAGAAGAAGGGCCTGTCGACCGGGCTCGGCGACGAGGGTGGCTTCGCGCCGAACCTGCCGACCAACGCCGCGGCGCTGGACCTGATCGCCGAGGCGGTCGAGAAGGCCGGCTACCGGCTGGGCAGCGACATCGTGTTCGCGCTCGACGTGGCGGCCACGGAGTTCTTCGACAACGGCACCTACACCTTCGAGGGTGCCGCGAAGTCCGCCGAGGACATGAGCACCTACTACACGAAGCTGGCCGACGAGTACCCGATCGTGTCGATCGAGGACCCGCTGGCGGAGGACGACTGGAGCGGCTGGCAGACGCTGACCGCCTCGATCGGCGACCGGGTGCAGATCGTCGGTGACGACCTGTTCGTCACCAACCCGCAGCGCATCGCCCGTGGCATCGCGGAGAAGTCGGCGAACGCGGTCCTGGTCAAGGTCAACCAGATCGGTTCGCTGACCGAGACCCTGGACGCGGTGGACCTGGCCCACCGGGCCGGTTTCAAGTGCATGATGAGCCACCGTTCGGGCGAGACCGAGGACACCACCATCGCCGACCTGGCGGTGGCCACCGGCTGCGGCCAGATCAAGACCGGCGCGCCGGCCCGCTCGGACCGGGTCGCCAAGTACAACCAGCTGCTCCGGATCGAGGAGGAGCTGGCCGACGCGGCGCGCTACGCCGGCGTCGGCGCGTTCCCGCGCTACCGTTCGGCCTGAGACGCGGAAGCCTCGGGGGAGGGGTGTGACGATGCAGCAGCGCCGCACACCGGGTGGTCAGCGCCCCGCCCGCCGGCCGGGTCAGTCCGGTCGGCCGGGTGGCGGCCGCGCCACACGGGGATCGGTCCGCGAGGCAGGCGTACGCGCCGAGCCGCGCGGCACCGCTGGTCGGGCGCCGGGCGCGGCCCGGGGGGCCGAGGGGGTTCGCTCCGCGAACCGTCCGGCCGCCGCTCGGCGTACCGCCGCCGGTGGTGCCGTCAAACGGCTCGCCGCACCCCACCCCCGTCGCTTCACCGGCCGGGCCACCGTGCTGTTCGCGGTCCTGATCGCGCTCGCTCTGGCCTACACCTACCCGGTCCGGGTCTACCTGGACCAGCAGGCCGACATCGAGCGGATGGAGGCCGCCCAGGCGGCGCAGGAAGAAGAGATCGGCAAGCTCGCCGCTGAGGCCGCCAAATGGCAGGACGACGAGTACATCAAGACCCAGGCCCGGGAACGGTTCTTCATGGGCCGGCCGGGCGAGAAGATGATGGTGGTGCTCCACGACCCGGAGGGCGCTGCCCGGGACGCCGGAAAGTCGGCCGGACCGGCGGCCCCGGCCGGTCCGGTGACCTGGTACGACACGCTCTGGTCGAGCGTTCAGGCGGCGGACAGCCAGCAGCCGGGCAAGTGAACCACCGACCAGCGCACCAGGAGAGATGGGCACCGTGACTGTCGCACCACCGCCGGAGTCGGCGGCGGATTCCGTACCCCTGCCGCACCGCGAGCCGGCCACCGAGGCCGACCTGGCCGCGGTGGGCGCGCAGCTCGGCCGCCCGCCCCGTGGGACCCGGGCGGTGGCGCACCGCTGCCCGTGTGGTCTGCCGGACGTGGTGGAGACGACGCCCCGCCTCGCCGACGGCACGCCGTTCCCGACGTTGTACTACCTGACGTGCCCGCGGGCCACGGCGGCGTGCAGCCGGCTGGAATCGGGCGGGCTGATGAAGGAGATGGCCGACCGGCTGACGACGGATCCCGAGCTGGCCGCCCACTACCGGGCGGCGCACGAGGACTACCTCGCCCGTCGCGAGGCGATCGGCGAGGTGCCTGAGATCGCCGGCATCTCGGCCGGCGGCATGCCGGGCCGGGTGAAGTGCCTGCACGTGCACCTGGGGCACGCGTTGGGTGCCGGCCCCGGGGTGAACCCGTTCGGTGACGAGACGCTGGCGCTGGTCGAACCCTGGTGGACGGCCGGCCCGTGCGTGGACGTGCCGGCGGGCGAATGAGTGCGGACGCCGGGTCGTCGGCACCGGTTGCCGAGAGCCAGATTCTGGTGCGGCGGGCCCGCACCGGGGATGTTCGTGGCATCCGGCGGCTGGTCGACACGTACACCGACGACCGGCGGTTGCTGAGCAAGGCCACCGTCACCCTCTACGAGGACGTGCAGGAGTTCCGGGTGGCGGTCCGCGCCGAGGACGGCGCCGTGGTGGGCTGCGGCGCGCTGCACGTGATGTGGGAGGACCTGGCCGAGATCCGCACCGTCGCGGTGGATCCGTCCTGCCGGGGCCAGCGGATCGGGCACCGGCTGGTCGGTGAGCTGATCGACGCGGCTCGGGAGCTGGGCGTGGCCCGGATCTTCGTGCTCACCTTCGAGACCCGGTTCTTCGCCTCGTTCGGGTTCCAGGCGATCGACGGCGCGCCGGTGCCGCAGCCGGTCTATGAGCAGCTGCTGCGCTCGTACGACGAGGGTGTCGCGGAGTTCCTGGACCTGGAGCGGGTGAAGCCGAACACGCTGGGCAACACCCGGATGCTGCTGCGGCTCTAGGGGGTGGCCTTGCGGGGGTGCGCGGCGAAGAACCCCCACATCAGGTCGGTGGCCGACAGACCCGCGGTGGGTGCGGCGAGCTGACCGGTTGTCGCTCCCGGCCAGCTGTGGCCCATGCTGGCGATCGTGTAGACGCTGACCTCGCTGCCGTCCGCGCAGCCGGCCACGGTCCGGGTCACCCCCGGCACTCCGGACGCCTTCGGGCTGGGCTTGCACCGGAGTCGCTGCTGCCAGGTCCGCATGCCCGCCTGGAAGACCGATTCGTACCGGTCCTGCGCGCCGATGAAGGTGATCACCGAAACCGGTCTCTTCGGTACGTAGTCGTCGGCCGTGGTCAGGGGACCGCTGTACCCGCCGCTGACCACCCCGATCGCGGCGAACCGGCCCGCACCCTCCACCGCCGTCCGGAAACTCATGTCGGCGCCGTTCGAGATGCCGGGTGAGGAAGACCCGGGTCGGGTCCACCCGCCAGGTCTGCACCAGGTGGTCGGTGAGGGCGTTGAGGAAGCCGACGTCGTCCGCCTTGCCGCAGCAGACCAGCGCGTTGAAGCCGCCACCCTGCCCGTCGGGGTAGGCGACCAGGACGTTGTCCTTGTCGGCCTTGGCGTCCAGGCCGGTCAGCTCCCGGATGGAGGGGCCGGTTCCGGGATAGAAGTGCAGCGCGATGACCAGTGCGGGCGACCGGCTCGGGTCGTACCCGTCTGGTGCGTGCAGCAGGTAGGCGCGGTCCAGCCCGTTGTGCTTCAGGGTGAGCCGGTGATCGCCCGGCGCTGGGCGTGACGCGGAGGGTGCGGCTGGCGGGGTCGACGAGGGCTGCCCCCGCTCGCAGGCCGCGACGGCCACGATGAGGCAGAGCCCCGTCAACACTGCCATCGTCCGACGCACGCCGGCCCACCCCCCGTCGATCCCGACGTCCACACTGGAGGCGGCCGGCGTGCGGATCAACCCTTTCGGTCCTGGCCGAAGGCAGGCAGGCTGTCCCCATGCTTCGCCTCCAGCTCGGGCCGGCGGATCTGTGCCGGGTGCGGCTCGCCGACCGGCTGCACCCGGTCGGGACCGCGCTGCTGGCCGGTCAGTGGCTGCGTGATCCCACGGTCGCGGTGATGGCGCCGTCCCTGGCCGAGCAGGCAGGGGCTGTCGAGGCCTCCGGCGTCGCCCAGGCCGCCACCGCGACCCTGCGGCACCTCCTGCCCGGTCGGGGGAGCCTGCCGGATTTCGTCACACCCTTCGACGGCCTGGAGTCGGTGACGGCCGGTCTCGAGGCGATCCGGGCCACTCCGGCGCGCCGGGTCCGGGCCGAGGTCGCCGCCGCGTACGCCGATGTGGCCGCCAGCCCGCTGCGGCGACGGTTCGCGACGGCCGACCCGGAGACGCTGGACCTGTTCGGCGGGGCCGTGCGCACCTGGTTCGAGGCCGTCCTGGCACCGCACTGGCCCGATCTGCTGGCGGCGCACCGCCAGCAGGTGATCTGCGCCAGCCAGCGGTTGGCGCGGCACGGCCTGGCCAGCCTCTTCGACGGTCTGCACCCGGCGATCCGGTGGCGGGAGCCGGTGCTGGAGGTGCGGACCTGGTGGCACGGGGAGCTGACCGGCACCGGGCACGGGCTCATCCTGTTGCCCTCCCCGTTGGCTGGTCCCCGCCCCCGGGTGCTGGTCGAGCCGGGTCGGCCGATCCTGCTCGTCTACCCGGTGCCGATGCCGCGCCGGGCCGCTTCCGCGGGGGTCGACTCCCTCGGGCGGCTGCTCGGCACCACTCGGGCGCTGGTGCTCCGCCGGCTCGCGGACGACGGCGGGCTGACCACGACGGTGCTGGCCCGGGCCGTCGGGATCAGTCTCAGCTCGACGTCGGAGCACGCCAGCGCGCTGAGGTCGGCCGGGTTGATCGCCAGCGAGCGGGACGGCGGGGCCGTCCGGCACCACCTGACACCGCTCGGCGCGCACCTGCTGGTCGCCGGCTCGGAGTCGTCGGTGTCGGACCTCTCCGCGGTGTGGCCTTCGGCCGGACAACCCGCCGGGCGACCGCCTGGCCTGCCGTAGGGTTGCTGCCGTGACGACGCGTGTGGCGGCCATCGACTGCGGGACCAACTCGATCCGACTGCTGGTCGCCGGATTGCCCGACCCATCGGCCGGGCCGCAGGCGCCGCTGACCGACCTGACCCGACGGATGGAGATCGTCCGGCTGGGGCAGGGCGTGGACCGGACCGGCCGGTTGGCGCCGGAGGCGATCGAGCGGACCAGGGTGGCACTGGCGTCGTACGCCGCCGACATCGAGAAGCTGGGTGCGGAGCGGGTGCGGATGTGCGCCACCTCGGCCTCCCGGGACGCGGCCAACGCCGACGACTTCACCGAGATGGTGCGGCGCACCCTCGGGGTCGCGCCCGAGGTGGTCAGCGGTGACGAGGAGGCGCGGCTGTCCTTCACCGGCGCGGTGCGGGGGCTTCCCGCGGACGCGAAGGAGCCGTTCCTGGTCGTGGACATCGGCGGCGGCTCCACCGAGTTCGTGGTCGGTGACCGGGCCGGCGGGGTGCGGGCCGCGATCTCGGTGGACATCGGGTGTGTCCGGATGACCGAGCGGCATCTGCCGGGCGATCCGCCGACGCCGGAGCAGGTCGCCGCCGCGCAGGCCGACATCGTGGCGGCGGTGGACCGGGCGCTCGCGGCGGTGCCCGGCCGGGAGGCGGCCACGCTGGTCGGTCTCGCCGGGTCGGTCACGACCGTGGTCGCCGTGGCCCAGGGTCTGCGGGAGTACGACCCGGAGCTGATCCACCACGCCCGGGTCTCCTACGAAGCGGTGGCCGAGGTGACGGCCGACCTGCTGGGTCGAACCCGCGAGCAGCGGCTGGCGATCCCGGTGATGCATCCGGGCCGGGCCGACGTGATCGGCGCGGGTGCGCTGGTGCTCCGCGTGATCATGGAGCGGGCCGGCATGCCGTCGGTGGTCGCCTCGGAGCACGACATCCTCGACGGCATCGCCTGGAGTCTTCAGTGAAGACATCACACTGATCGTCGTCGAACTGTGACGACGCTGAGGCCCTGAGTCGACGCTGAGCTGTGACCGTCGGAGGATGGGCCTTCAAGCGCGGACGACGCGCCGGGCGGCTGCTGTGCTGGCCGTGGCGGCATTCGTACTCGGCGGTTTGACCTCCTGCTCGCCGGAGAGGAAGGGCATCACCGGCCTGACCGTTGACGCCGCTGGCCGCCCGCTCGCGGCGCTGGCCTGGTGTTCGGACCGGCCGCCCGACGTCGTGGTGCTCTTCTCCGTCAGGGAGTCGACGTCGCCAAAACCGTCGGGTCGGGCGACCCCGTCGGGTCGGGCGACGCCGTGGCCGAAGTGGCCGGGGCGGAACTTCACCGTGCCACGTGCCGCGACTTCGCCCACCACCGTGCCCCTGGATGGCTTCCCACCGGAGTCGATTGCTGACCCGGACGGTGCCTTCGACATGTACGGAGTCGCTGACGACAGCAGCTTCACTACGCACCGGGTGAGCTTCCGCCTCGGCGAACTGACCGAACTGGCGTCCGGATCGGTCCTGGTCACCGCCATCGTCCGCGGCGAGGAGGTGCAGGAAGTTCTCTCCCTCGAGGAGTTCGCGCATCGGGGAGAGAACGAATGCTGATGGGGCGAACGAGGCTGAATCGTTGACGCTATTTCGCATTGCACAGTAGTGTGCAGTGCGTGGACACCACACAGTTACTGAAGGGCGTGCTCGATCTGGCCGTCCTGGCCGTGCTCCGAGAGGAGGACGGCTACGGCTACGACATCCTGCGCCGGCTCCGCGAGGCCGGGCTGGAGGAGGTCGGCGACGCCTCGGTCTACGGCACGCTGCGCCGCCTCTTCGGCGCCGGCCTGCTCACCACCTACGTCGTGCCGAGCGAATCCGGGCCGCACCGCAAGTACTACGCACTCAACGCGGCCGGGCGCGACCAGTTGACCCGCTCCGGCAAGCTCTGGCGCTCGTTCGCCACCACCATGGACAGTCTGCTCGACGATCGGGGGATGGCGGCATGACCGTCACGGGGCAGGAAATCACGGACTATGTCGCGCGGGTCCGAGCGGCGCTGGCCGACCTGCCGCCCACCCAGCGCGACGAGCTGACCGAGGATCTGGCCGATCACCTCGCCGAGGTGGCCGCCGAGGCCGGCGGCACCCTCGTCGAGCGGCTTGGGGAGCCCGAGACGTACGCCGCCGAGCTGCGCGCCGCGGCCGGCGCACCGGGCGGCGGGCGCAACCTCGACCAGCGGGTCGCCACCGCGGTGGTCCGGGCCCGCAGGCGACTGCGCTCGATCGACTCCCGGCTCGGCCCACCGCTGGGGTACGAGACGGCCAGCGACTTCCTCCGGTTGCTGCGTCCCGGCTGGTGGGTGCTGCGCGGCTACCTGGCGGCGATGCTGATCACCATGATCACCACTGGTGGTGGCTTCGGGCTGCTGCCCCGGTTCGGTGGAGAGCTGCTCGGCGGCCTGATCATGCTGGTCGGTCTCGTGCTCGCCTCGATCTGGCTCGGCCGCCGCTCCGAGCGGTTGACCCGCTGGCCGCGTTGGGCACTGCACGCCGGCAGCCTGGTGCTCGTGTTCTTCGCAATCGCCACGCTGGCGAACGCCGAGGACCGGCTCGGCTACAGCGACTACTACTACGACCAGACCTCGGTCGACAGCCAGTACAGCCGGGTCCGGGATGTCTTCGTCTACGACCGCGAGGGCCGGCTCGTGGAGAACGCCCGGCTCTTCGACCAGAACGGTGACCCGATCCGGCTCGGCTACCCGGACTGCGCGGACCCCGCCGACGTCTATGGCAAGCCGCTGCTGCGGGCGTACCCGTACTGCCCGGACCAGGCACCCTTCGGCCCCCGGGCTCCGGGCGCGCCGGCGCCGACGGTCCCGCCCGCGCCGCCGACGACGGCCCCGACCGTGACGCCCGAGCCGACCGGGACGGCCACCGGTGGGCCGACGGTGGGTCCGACCGCGACGCCGACCGGCACACCGATCCCCACCGCGACGGGCTGAACGACGATGTGAATTGGATCATGCATACGAAGCTGGGAAATAGCTGAACGGACGAGGCGAGCGGGACGACGCCGGAAATCAATGATCGTTACGGTGTCGTCTGCTCATCAACCCCTCGGAAGGAACCCCCGTGTCAGAGCAGGTTGCACCGCCCCCCGCGTCCGACGTCGCGCCGCCCCAGCCGGCCGTCGAGACGCCGTCGCCGGTCGAGCCGGAGGCGAAGAAGCCCGGTGCAAAGAAGGCCCTCGGCATCATCGGCGCGATCCTCGTGTTCGTCGTCATCGCCGGCCTGAAGTTCGGCGTCGCCAGCGCCATCGGCAACTTCCTGAACAAGGACGAGACCGCCGACGCCAAGGCCGGCGACTGCATCGCCGAGCTGCCCGAGGTCACCGGCACCGAGGAGGAGGAGGTCGACGGCGCCAAGGTCGTCGAGTGCACCTCCACCGACGCGGCGTACAACGTGGTCGGTCGCGTTGATGGGCAGACCGAGGCGCAGGCCAAGGCCGGCACCGCGTGTGACGAGTACCTCAAGGAGGGCGAGGAGGGGTACGTCTTCTACAGCATCGAGCCGGGCAAGACGGGCTACCTGCTCTGCCTGACCAAGAAGGCCTGACCGGAGCGTCAGCAGCAGGGCAACGGCACCGACGGCGGTGGGGGAACGGTCCCCGCCGCCGTCGGCGTACGCGGAGTCACGACCCGGCGAACGGGAGGTGAATGCCACTGTTCCCGTGTCTTCCCCGGCGACGGCGCGGCATGGCAGGCTACCGGCACGTAGGACCACTGGGCGACCAGCCAACGATGACTGACCGCTAGGAGGACGGGCCGATGGGCGAGATGGTGAGCTACCGCAGCAACGGGGGCATGAGCGAGGGGTATCTCGCGATACCTGCCAGCGGCGTCGCCAGCCCCGCCGTCATCGTCATCCAGGAGTGGTGGGGCCTGGTCCCGCACATCCGGTCGGTGGCGGACCGGTTCGCCGAGGCCGGCTTCGTGGCCCTCGCCCCGGACTTCTACCACGGTGAGACCACCAGTGAGCCGGACGAGGCGCAGCGGCTGCTGATGGCCATGCGGATGGACGAGGCGGCGAAGGACATCGCCGGCGCGGCCGACTACCTCGCCGGCCGACCGGAGGTCACCGGCAAGGTAGGGGCGGTGGGCTTCTGCGCCGGCGGCAGCCTGGCTCTCTGGTCGGCGACGCTCTCCGAGCGCATCGTCGCCAGCGTGGGTTTCTACCCCGTGCTGCCCTGGGAGTCGATGCGCCCCGACTGGGTCGACTACGCCGGCAAGTCCGCCGTCATCCACTGCTCTGAAGAGGACGGCACGTCGGCCGCCGAGGGCGTGCAGACCGCCCGCCGGGCCATCGAGGAGGCCGGCGGCACCTGCCACCTCTACGACTACCCGGGCACCTCGCACGCCTTCTTCAACGACGACCGGCCGGAGGCGTTCGACCAGCGCGCCGCCGCCAGCGCCTGGGCCCGCACCCTGGAACTCTTCCGGGCCAAGCTTGGCTGAGTCGCGTACCCCCGATCAGGTGGTCGCCCGCGCCGTGCGGGCGACCGACCTGGCCGATCTGGACGCGGCGGTCAGCGACTGTTTCGCCTGCCCGCGGCTCGTCCGCTGGCGGGAGGAGGTGGCCCGCACACGCCGGGCCGCCTTCCGTGACCAGGAGTACTGGGGACGGCCGGTCCCGGGCTTCGGCGCCGCCGACGCGCGGATCGCCATCCTCGGCCTGGCGCCCGCCGCGCACGGTGGCAACCGCACCGGCCGGATCTTCACCGGCGACCGGTCGGGTGACGTGCTGTTCGCCGCCCTGCACCGGGCCGGGCTGGCCAACCAGCCGACCAGCGTCGCCGCCGACGACGGGCTGGCTCTGCGCGACACCCGCATCTTCTCGGCCGTCCGGTGCGCGCCGCCGGACAACAAGCCCACCCCGGATGAGCGGGACACCTGCGCGCCCTGGCTGCACCGCGAGGTCGCGCTCATCCGGCCCACCCTGCGCGTCGTGGTCGCGCTGGGCGCGTTCGCCTGGGCGGCGTGGTGGCCGGTGCTGCACCAGGTGTACGGGCAGCGCCCGCCCAGCCCGCGACCGAGGTTCGGCCATGGGGCACACTGGTCCGGCACGGCCGCACCGGAATTGCTTGGCTGTTACCACGTCAGCCAGCAGAACACCTTCACCGGGCGGCTGACACCAGGGATGCTGGACGACGTCTTCGGCCGGGCCAGGCAGCTGGCCGGAGTGGACTGAGAGTGCGTGGGGCGGTGGCCATGACGGACGGAACGCGCCCGCCCACGCCGTACCCCGCCGAGGAGCCCGGGGTGCTGCGCCAGGTGTTCGGCCTGCTCCGCCGGTGGTGGCCGGTGGGTGCGGTCGCCGTTCTGCTCGCCGGGGCCGCGCTGGCCTCCGCGCACTCGTCGATCGGGGCCAGCCGGATCCCCCCGGCCGCGGAGAACGTCCCCTGGGTCCCCGAGTATCCGACGGCGGAGCCATCGCCGTCGATTCCGGTGGAGCCGCGCGACGCCGGCGAGGCCACCCAGGCGCACATCCCGCAGTGGATCGCCACCGTGGCGATGGTGCTGCTCGGGCTGGCCATCGCCGCCGTGTTGGGTTACCTCACCTGGATCCTCGTTCGCGGCGCGGTGCGCCGTACCACCCGGGCACTGCCGGCGCAGCGGGGCCGGCGTACCGCCGAGGGCACCGCCCGCGAGGTGGTCGCCGCGCTCGACGCCGGCCTTGTGGAGCTGGACGACCGGGACACCGATCCCCGGGTCGCGGTGATCGCCTGCTGGGTACGACTGGAGGAGGCCGCCGCCACCGCCGGTGTTCCCCGGCGGCCCGGTGACACTCCCACCGACCTGGTCACCCGGCTGCTGCGCGGCGACCCGTCGGCCGGGGTGCCGGCGATCGTCAGCGCCGATGTGCTGGCCGAGTTCGCGCACGTCTACCGGGAGGCCCGGTACGCCACCCGCCCGGTCGACGAACGCACCCGCGACCAGGCCCGAGCCGCGCTGCGCCGGTTGCGCCACGAACTGGCCGCGGTGGCCCCCAGCCAGGAGGTGCCTGCTTGAGCACCACCAGCATCGACGACCTGCTCGCCTTCGAGGAGGAACCGGCACCGGCCGACCCGCAGTCGCGGGGCGGGCCGGCCCGCCTGGTGCTGCGCTCGCTCGCGATCGCGGCCGCCCTGGTCGCGGTGCTCGTCGCCGGGCTGCGCGCCATCGGCCTCCAGGTCTCCCTGCCCGTGCTGATCGCCGGGGTGCTCGCCGTGCTGGCGGTCCGCCGGGTGACCGGCCTGCTCGCGCCGCCACCCCCGCCGCCGCCGAGCGGTCGGATGACGACGGGCGAGGAGGACGGCAGCTACAACTGGGGCTCCCGGGACGCGCTGCGCACCGCGATCAACCGCTGGGAATGGCCACTCGACTGGTCCACGACGCGACCCGAACGCTTCACCAGCGTGGTCCTGCCCCGGATCGGTGAACTCGCCGACGAGCGGATGCGCCTGAAGCACGGCGTGACCCGTGAGTCGGACCCGGGCCGCGCCCGTGTCCTGCTGGGCGACCGGCTGTGGACGTTCCTGGAAAACCCGCCCCGCCGCCCCCCGTCGCCGCGCGACCTCGCGGTGATCGTCGCCGAACTGGAGCAGATCTGATGAACGACGTGGACCCGAGCATGCCCGCCGCCGAGGTCGGCCGTCTGGCCCGGGCGGTGCTGGACGCGGTCGGCACCGTCGTGGTCGGCAAGCGGGACGCGTTGGAGCTGGTCCTCGCCGGCATCCTGGCCGGTGGGCACGTCCTGCTGGAGGATCTGCCGGGTCTGGGCAAGACGCTCACCGCGCGCTCGTTCGCCCAGGCGCTCGGGCTGGACTTCCGCCGGCTCCAGTTCACCCCGGACCTGCTCCCCGCCGACGTCACCGGCTCGTTCCTCTACGACCAGCGCAACGGCGACTTCACCTTCCGGGCCGGCCCGGTCTTCACCAACCTCCTCCTCGCCGACGAGATCAACCGGACGCCCCCGAAGACCCAGTCCGCGCTGCTGGAGGCGATGCAGGAGAAGCAGGTCTCGGTGGAGGGCGTGACCTACAAGCTGGACGAGCCGTTCCACGTGCTGGCCACCGCCAACCCGATCGAGTACGAGGGCACCTATCCGCTGCCCGAGGCGCAGCTGGACCGGTTCCTGCTCCGGGTCTCCTTCGGCTACCCGGAGCACGACGAGGAGTGGGAGGTGCTGCGCCGCCGGATGGGCCGCCGCCGCGAGGAGGCGGAGATCAAGCCGGTGGTCGACGCGGCCACCCTGCGGTCGATGCAGGCCGCCCTGGAGGACGTGGTGGTGGAGGACTCCGTGGGCCGCTACATCGTGGCGCTCACCGCGGCCACCCGGGAGCACCCGTCGGTGCTGGTCGGCGCGTCGCCGCGGGGCTCGCTGGCGCTGCTGCTGCTGGCCCGGGTCCGTGCGGTGTTCGGCGGCCGGGACTACGTCGTGCCGGAGGACGTCAAGGAGGTGGCGGCGCCCGCGCTGGCCCACCGGATCACCCTGCGCCCGGAGATGTGGCTGCGGCGGGTCGACCCGGCGTTCGTGGTCGGCGAGGTGCTGGAGGGCACTCCGGCGCCGGCCAGCGGCGCGCTGCCCAGCTACGCCGCCGGCGGGCCCCGGCGCTGATGACCGGACCGACCGTGCCCGCGCCGAGATCCGCCGAGCCGGAACCGGCCACCGGCTGGGCGCCCACCTGGGCACTCGGCCGGGCGGCGCTGCTCGCCGGCCTGTTGCTGGTGGCGGGGGTGCTGCTGGGGCGGGTCGACCTGATCGTGCTGGCCGCCCCGTTCGCGCTCGGCACCGCGTACGCGCTGCGCCGCCGACCCTCCGCGCTACCGCAGGTGTGGATCACCCCGGGTGACGACGGGCCGATGGTCGAGGGCGGCGCGGTGACGGCGGCGGTGAGCGTCGGCAACCCGGACACGGTTGACTACGACCTCGTGGTGGTGCGGTCCCGGGTCTCGCCGTGGCTGCGGATCGAGCGGGCCGGCTTCGCCCTCGACGGGTCGCACGACGATGCGACGCACAACGGTGCTGCCGCACCGGCCGGTGGCGCGGGGCGCTCGGTGGCCGATCGGCCGTTCGTGACGTCGGTGCCCAGGGCGACGGCGGTGGACCTCGGCCTGGCCGGCAGGGCCCTGCGCTGGGGTCGGCACCCGGTCGGTCCGGCCGGCGCGCGGGTCGCCACGGCGGGTGGCCTGCTGGTCTCCCGGGCGGTGATCACCGAGCTGGTCCGGGTCCGGGTCTATCCGCGAACCGAACCGTTCGAGGCGGTGAAGGCGATGCCCCGAGCCGCCGGCCTGGTCGGGGCGCACCACTCCCGCCGGCCCGGCGAGGGCGGCGAGCTGGCCGGCGTACGGATCTTCGCGCCCGGCGACCGGCTGCGCCGCATCGACTGGCGGGTTTCGCTGCGCGCCCGGCAACTGCACGTGGCGTCCACCCTCTCCGACCGGGACGCCGAGGTGGTGGTGCTGCTCGACGTGCTCGCCGAGGCAGGCCGCTCGGGCGGGGTGGGCGGCGCCGCCTCGGTGCTGGACACCACGGTGCGGGCCACCGCCGCGATCGCCGAGCACTACCTGCACCGGGGCGACCGGGTCTCGCTGCTGGAGTACGGGCCCGCCGCGCGGCGGCTGCGCCCGGCCGCCGGTCGCCGGCAGTACCTGACCGTGCTGGAGTGGCTGCTCGACGTACGCGCCCAGGCCTCCCAGCACGAGCCGTACGACCAGGTGTTCGGCCCGCAGCTGCTCTCCTCGGACGCGCTGGTGGTGGTGCTCACTCCGCTGCTGGACGAGCGGTCGGCGCAGATGCTGGCCCGGCTGGCCCGCGCCGGGCGGTTCGTGGTGGCGGTCGACACGCTGCCGACCGACCTGACGCCGCCGAAGGACCGGGGCTGGGCCGAGGTGGCGTACCGGCTGTGGCGGCTGGACCGGGAAATCATGATCGGGCAGCTCCGGGAGCACGGCGTGCCCGTGGTGCGCTGGGCGGGCGCCGGCAGCCTCGACCAGGTGCTGCGGGACGTGGCGCGGCTGGCGATGGCCCCGAGGGTCGGTGCCCGGTGAGCGGGGGTGGGCACAGATGATCGACGCCGTCACCGGGCGGGTCAGGGCGGCCCAGGACGCCTTCGCCCGGATCAGCGCCGCCCCGCTCATGGTTCGGGCCGGGATCTTCGTCACCGTGCTGGCCGGGTTTGCGCTGGCGTTCCCCGCCGAGGTGCTGTCCGGCCGGCCGCTCGGCTTCCTGGCGGTGGCCGCGCTGCTGCCCGCGGTGGGTCCGCGTCGGGTCTGGCCGACCTTCGCGGCGCTGGTGATGGTCGGCGGCTGGCTACTCGCCACCGACGGTTACGGCCGGCCGGTGGCGCTCTGGCGGCTGCTCGCTCTCGCCGCGCTGCTCTACCTGGGGCACACCCTCTGCGCGTTGGCCGCGCTGCTGCCCTACGACGCGGTGGTGGACCCGGAGCTGATCACGCGCTGGCTGCTGCGGGCGGCCGCGGTGCTGCTGGGTACCGCCGTGCTGGGGGTGCTGCTGTTGCAGGTCGCGGGCCTGGGTGGGGAGAGCGGCCACCAGTGGGTCACCGTGCTCGGGTTACTCGTGGCGGTGGGGATAGCAGCATTGCTGGGCTGGCTCCTGCGACGCGGGTAGATTGTGTGTCGACCAGGGTTATCCAGGTCACAGGGGTTGTGCTCCGTCACAGATGGGGGGCGCGAGCGGGATTACCTGAGCCGACCGGGGAAAGATAGATGACGTGAATCCGAAGCGGATCCTTGTGGTGGGTGCCGGGCACGTCGGTCTCTATGCCGCCCTGCGCCTGTCGAAGAAGCTCAGCTCCCGTGAGGCTGAGGTCATCGTGGTGGACCCCCAGCCGCACATGACGTACCAGCCGTTCCTGCCCGAGGCCGCGGCCGGCAACATCTCCCCCCGGCACTCCGTGGTGCCGCTGCGGCGGGAGTTGCAGCGGTGCACGGTGGTGGCGGGCACGGTCACCCGTGTCGAACACGATCGCAAGGTGGCGACCGTGCAGCCGATCGTCGGCCCGGCCCGGGAGATCCCGTACGACCACGTGGTCGTGGCCCCGGGCTCGGTGTCCCGGACGCTGCCGATCCCCGGCCTGCACGAGCATGGCATCGGGTTCAAGACCATCGGCGAGGCGATCTACCTTCGCAACCACGTGCTGGACCGGCTGGACGTGGCGGCCGTCACCCCGGATCCGGACGTCCGCCGGTCGGCGCTGACCTTCACCTTCGTCGGTGGTGGCTACGCCGGCATCGAGGCGCTCGCCGAGATGGAGGACATGGCCCGCGACGCCCTGCGCTACTACCCGGAGCTGAAGCCCGAGGAGATGCGCTGGGTGCTCGTCGAGGCCACCCAGCGGGTGCTGCCCGAGGTGGACCGGGACATGGGCGCCTACACGGTGCAGCAGCTGCTCAAGCGGAACATGGACATCCGGCTGGACACCCGGCTGGAGTCCTGCGTCGACGGGGTGGTCAAGCTCTCCGACGGCGACAGCTTCCGCTCCGACACGATTGTCTGGACGGCCGGCGTGAAGCCGTCGCCGATGCTGGACGCCACCGACTTCCCGCGCGACGACCGGCGGCGGGTCACCTGCCTGCCCACCCTTCAGGTGGTCGACGGTGACCGGGTTGTCGAGGGCGCGTGGAGCGCCGGCGACTGCGCCGCGGTGCCCGACCTGACCAAGGAGCCGGGCAACTTCTGCTCGCCGAGCGCCCAGCATGCGGTGCGTGAGGCCGCCCGGATGGCCGACAACATCGTGGCGGTGATCCGGGGCCGCGAGCCGGTCAACTACAAGCACAAGCACGTCGGCAGCGTGGCCAGCCTCGGGCTGCACAAGGGCGTCGCCCAGGTGTACGGCGTGAAGATGACCGGCTGGCCGGCCTGGTTCATGCACCGGACGTACCACATGAGCCGGATCCCGTCGTTCAACCGCAAGGTCCGGGTGGTGGTGGACTGGTCGCTGGCGTTCTTCCTCAAGCGTGAGGTGGTCGCCCTGGGCCAGCTGCACGACCCGCGCGAGGAGTTCGTCGAGGCGTCCCAGCCGGTCGGCGTCCCCCGCGTCTGACCCGATCGACGACAAGGGGCCCTGCCGTGTTGGCGGGGCCCCTTGTCGTACGCGGTCAGACCCGCCAGGTCCAGGCGTCGGCGATCCGGGTGGCTGGGCCGTAGAGCTGCTCCAGGGTCGCGCGCAGGCTGTCCGCGTGTGGGGCGTCGTCCGCCAGCGCCACACAGGACGCACCCCAGAAGTCGGCGTCCCGGGCGGCCTGCCGGCGCTGCTCGTCGCCGATGGCCGGCTGGTCGCCGCGCCGCGCGACGTCCGCCAGCAGGGCCGAGGTGGGCTGCTTGAAGGTGCCCATCGCCGCGGTGCCGCCCCGACCGTACGGGCCGATGAAGAATCCCTCGGGCAGGCCGAAGCCCGCGTCGGCGGCGGCTGCCCAACGCATCGGCCACGGTTCCTTGGGCGTGGGCAGCGGCACCGGGACCAGCACCCCGCCGGGCTGGACGCACTGCCGCCAGTGCCCGCCGGTGACGAACTCCGGCACGGCGGGCCGCTCGGCCGTCGGCAGCGGGGCCGGGAAGATCGGCAGCAGCGCCGCGACGACGGCCAGCGGCACCAGCCGCCGCGCCCGACCGGTGCTCCGGAGGGCCTTGTCGAGCGCCAGCACCAGCAGCGTCGCGATGATCGGGAGCAGCGCCAGGCCGAACCGCATCGGCAGCGCGCCGTCCACCACCGGCAGCCCGGCCAGCAGGGCGTACGGGCCGGGCAGTGCCGTCCTGGTGCCGCCGAGCACCACTTCCGGGCCGAGCGAGAGCGCACCCATCACCAGCGCCGCGACCACGCAGGCGAGCACCAGTCGCCGCCGCCCCGCCCAGATCCAGATCGCGCTGGCCGCGGTGACCAGCAGCAGCGGCCAGCCGAGGAAGGTGTTGTACTCGGCCGGGCCGGTGGTCAGTCGGGCGGACTCGGCGCTGCCGGCCACCGACAGTGGGGAGACGGTCCACCAACTGCTCAGGTCGGCGGAGAAGTAGGCCGGACTGAACATTCCGTCGGCGACCCCCTGCGGCCCGGCGAACTGGAACCACAGCGGATATCCGAGCACCAGCAGGGCCAGCCCGGCGGCGACGGCCAGCCCGCCGGCGAAGTTGGGCAGCGCCCGACGGGCCAGGTCCCGGTCCGCCACGGCGTAGCTGACCGCCATCACCAGCAGTGTGACGGCGGCGAGGAAGAGCACCTCCTCGCCGATGAAGACCTGCGCGGTGACCGCCGCGGCCAGCCCGGCCGCGGAGCTGAGCATGCGCCGCCGGTCCGGCCCGGCGACCAGGCGGCGGGACCCGGTGGGCGGCGTGGGCCCCGGGTCGGACGCCCGCAGCAGCCGGACCACCAGCCAGATGATCACCGGCACCAGCCACTGGGCGGTCATGTGCAGGTGGCTGTTGGTCTGCGAGATCATGCCGGGGCCGAACCCGCACAGCCCTCCGCCGAGGGCGGCGGCGAGCCGCCGGGCGCGCATCGCCCGGTGGAACAGCAGGTACCAGGCGACGGCGGTGCCGGCCAGGTTGGCCGCGGCGAGCAGCGCGAAGGTGACCGGCGCGCCGAGCAGCAGGGTGATCGGCGCGCAGACGATGCCGAGCGCGATGACCGTGGTGTTGGTCATCAGGTTGACCCCGTCGGGGGCGTTGAGCCGGTCGGTGAGCAGACTGAAGTCACCGAGCAGCGCGCGCGCGTCGACCGCGAGGAACCACTCGTAGAGGGTCTGGTCCTCGGGGTTCAGCGCCAGCGTCCGGCCGGCCGGGTCGGGCCACAGTCCGTGGGTGAGCCAGCCGGCCACCACCGTGCAGATCAGCGCGACGAGCAGGTCCCCCCGGTGCCGGCGGACGGCGGCCAGCAGCCGGACGGCCCAGGCTTGGCGGTTGACCTGATCGGCGAGGCGGAAGGCCTGCTCAGGGGCGGCGTCGGGGGCCGTGGGGGCTGCGCTGCTCACGGCATCGACCCTAATGCGGCCAGGCTGGTGGGGTACGCCGGGTCGCCGCGAACCGGCTACGGTGACACTGCACCGTGCGTGTCGGCGCGCCGGTGCCACCCGCCCGGGTGGTGGAACGGCAGACACGGCCGCCTTAAAAGCGGCTGCCGCAAGGCGTGCGGGTTCGACCCCCGCCCCGGGCACCAGCGGGCTGAACGCATTCTCATTCGTGATCACCATGAGTTGGTCGGGCCGTTTACTCTTGGAGGGCACGTTCACGTGCAAACGACCCCCTGAGGGAGGCCAGACAGTGAAGACCTCGAACCCGGTGCTCGCCCGGCTCGGCCAGGCGGCCGAGCGGGAGCGCTCCGCCGGGTACGCCCCGACCGGGCCGTACGGACAGCCCGGCATTCCGCAGCAGTACCCGTCCCAGGCCGGTTACCCGGTCGCGCCGCCAACCGTGGCGCCCATGACCGTCGACGACGTGGTGGTCAAGACCGTCGCCCTGCTCGGCATCCTCGGCATCACCGCCGCGGCCGCCTGGGTGCTCGTGCCCGACGCGCTGGTCGGTGCCGCCTGGATCGGCGCGGCGGTCGTCGGCCTGGTGCTCGGCCTGATCATCTCGTTCTCCCGGATGGCCAACCCGGCGCTGGTCATCACGTACGCGGTCGTCGAGGGCGTCTTCGTCGGCATGGTCAGCAAGGCGTTCGAGACGGCGTACGACGGCATCGTGCTCCAGGCCGCCGCGGCCAGCTTCGGCATCTTCTTCCTGATGGCGATGCTCTACCGGGCGAAGGTCATCCGGGCCACCCCGGCCTTCGTCAAGGGCATGATCGCGGTGATGACCGGCCTCTTCGCGGTCATGCTGATCAACCTGGTGCTGGCGCTGTTCGGCGTCAACACCGGCCTGCGCGACGGCAGCCCGCTGGCGATCGGCTTCAGCCTGGTGTGCATCGTGGTCGCCTCGCTGAGCTTCGTGCTCAGCTTCAAGGAGATCGAGGACGGCGTCCGGATGGGCCTGCCGCAGCGCTACTCCTGGACGGCCGCCTTCGGCATCCTGGTCAGCCTGGTCTGGCTCTACATCGAGATCCTGCGACTGCTGAGCTACTTCCAGGGCGACGACTGACGTCGTCCGCGCTGCCGACCGGCGCCCGCCCCCGCTCCTGGGGGCGGGCGCCGTCGTCTGCGCCGGCCGTGCCGTTTGCCCGCCGCCGCCGGTCCGCCCGGGGCAGAGTGACTGCGAGGGGTACGCGGGCGAAGGAGGCGGCGGTGCGCAGCAACAACCCGGTGCTCAACCGGCTGGACGAGACCGGCCGGTTGGAAGCCCGGGTGCTCGGTGCCCGTGACGTCGAGCCGATGACCGTCGACGACGTGGTGGTCCGCACCGTCGGGTTGCTGCTGCTCACCGGCGTGGCGGCGGCGGTCTCCTGGGCGGTGGTGCCGGAGGCGGTCTGGGTGCCCGCCGCGCTGGCCGGCAGCGCTCTCGCGTCGATCGCGCTGGTCCTGGTCATCTCGCTGCGCGGGATCACCAACCCGGTGCCGATCGTCGGCTACGCCCTGCTCCAGGGGCTGCTGCTGGGGGTGGCCAGCCGTGCCTTCGAGCTGGTCTATCCGGGCATCGTGGTGCAGGCGGTGGCCGGCACCTTCGGCGTCTTCCTCGGCATGGCGGCGCTCTACCGGGCCCGGATCATCCGGGCGACGCCCCGGCTGGCCCGCGTGGTGATCGGCACGCTGCTCGGCATCGCCGTGCTCAGCGTGGTCAACCTGGTGTCGTACCTGATCTCCGGGCGGCCGGGGCTGGCGGTTTACAGCGTCAGCGGAGAGGTGGGCTGGCTGCCGTACGCCTTCTCGGTCGTGGCGATCATCGCCGGCGCGCTCAGCTTCATCCTCGACTTCGACCTCGTCGAGCGTTCGGTGCGCGACGGCCGACCCCGCCGGTACGCGTGGTTGAGCGCGTTCGGCCTGCTCACCGGGCTGGTCTTTCTCTACTGGCAGCTGCTGCGGCTGCTCAGCTACCTGCGCCGCTGACCGGCCGACGTGACTCGCCCGGCGTCGGCCGTAGACTCGGCGGCGATGAGCACAGCGGAGTTGGACCAGGCCGTACGGCTGCTGGTCCGTCAGGTCGGGCACTGGGAGCAGCCCCGCTGGGCGGCGGTCGCGACCACCGGCAACATGTCCCGCGCCGACCTGGTGCACCGGCTCGTGCAGGAGATCGCCAACCTGGCCGCCGACGCCGAGGGCGAACCCCGCCGGGTGGTGCCCCGGCTGGACAACGACCTGGCCCTGCCCGACCAGGTGCGGGTGGTGGTGGCGGACCTGGTCGCCGCCGGGCCGGGTGCGGAGGTGCTGGCGCGGGCCGCCGCCGAGGTGACGGCGACCCGCAGCGCGCTCTGAGCGACGGTCGGCTCAGCTGAGCCGTTCCAGCACCATGGCCATGCCCTGACCGCCGCCGACGCACATCGTCTCCAGGCCGATGGTCTTGTCGTGGCACTCGAGTGCGTTGAGCAGGGTGCCGGTGATCCGGGCGCCGGTCATGCCGAACGGGTGGCCGACGGCGATCGCGCCGCCCATCACGTTCAGCTTCTCCTCCGGGATGCCCAGCTCCCGGTAGGAGGGGATGACCTGCGCGGCGAACGCCTCGTTGATCTCGACCAGGTCGACGTCGTCGATGGTCATGCCGGCCCGGCGCAACGCCTGCCGGGACGCCTCGACCGGACCGAGGCCCATGATCTCCGGCGACAACGCGGTCACGCCGGTGGAGACGATCCGGGCCAGCGGGGTCAGCCCGAGCTCCTCGGCCCGCTGCGCGCTCATCACCACCACGGCGGCGGCGCCGTCGTTGAGCGGGCAGCAGTTGCCGGCGGTGATCCGGCCGTCCGGACGGAACACCGGCTTCAGGCCGGCCACGCCCTCCAGGTTGACCCCCGCCCGGGGGCCGTCGTCGGTGCTCACCACCGTGCCGTCCGGCGTGGTGACCGGCGTGATCTCCCGGGCCCAGAAACCGTCGGCGATGGCCTTCTCGGCGAGGTTCTGACTGCGGACGCCGAACGCGTCCATGTCGGCGCGGCTGACGTCGTACACCTGGGCCAGGTTCTCCGCGGTCTGCCCCATGGTCAGGTAGATGTCCGGCAGCTCGCCGGACTCGCGCGGGTCGGCCCACACCTCGGCGCCGCCCTGCGCGCGACGCTTCGAGCGTTCGCCGGCCGCCGCGAAGCGCGGGTTTTCCCAGCCGCCGCCGACCAGCGCCTGCGCCTCGGGGGGCAGCCCGTCGGAGCTGCCCCGGGCGTACCGGGAGACCATCTCCACGCCGGCGGAGACGAACACGTCGCCCTCGCCGGCCCGGATCGCGTGCATGGCCATCCGGGTGGTCTGCAAGGAGGAGGCGCAGTATCGGGTCAGCGTGGCGCCGGGCACGGTGTCCAGCCCGAGCAGGGTGGCCACCACGCGGGCCATGTTGAAGCCCTGCTCGCCGCCGGGCAGGCCGCACCCGAGGTAGAGATCGTCGATCGTGGTCGGGTCGAGCTGGGGGATCTTGTCCAGGGCCGCCTGGACGATGGTCGCGGCGAGGTCGTCGGAGCGGACGTCGCGCAGGGATCCCTTGTGCGCCCGGCCGATGGGGGAGCGGGCGGTGGCGACGATGACGGCGTCGCGGGACGACTCAATCGGCATGGACCCACGTTAACCCGCCGGTAACTTGGCGCGGAAGGAGCCGGCCCGGCGGGAAATGTCACCCCGAGCCGCGTCGATCTAGCGTCGGGAGGCGACCGCCGCGGCGGCCGCGACGGCGGGGAGCAGGGCGTGCGCCCACACCCGGTAGCCGTCGGCGGAGGGATGGAAGCCGTCGTGGCAGAGCGTCCCCGCGTCGGCCCGGAACACCGGCCCGGTCTCGGTGGCCAGATCGACCACCGCGCCGCCGGCATCGAGCACGGCCGTCGTCTGGGCGCGGGCCACGCGGCGCCCGGACCAGCCGACCAGCTGGCGCAACGGGGGCGCGATGGCCCGTACGGCGCCGAGGTCGGGGCAGGTGCCCACCACCACCTCGACCCGCGCCTCGCGCAGTCGGTGCACCGCCGCACCGAGATACGCCGACGCGTCGGCGGGCCGACGCAGCCCGGTGGCGTCGTTCGCCCCGATCAGGACCAGCGCCACGTCGGGCCGCTCGCCGAGCAGGGCCCGCGCCACCTGGGTGGTCAGGTCCGTCGAGCGGGACCCGGAGACGCCGACGCTGGACAGGTGCACCCGCCGCCCGGCGGGGCCCTCGGCGAGCAGGTTGGCCAACTGCCCGCCGATGGTGTCCTCGAGCCGGTCGACGCCCACGCCCAACGCCGACGAGTCGCCGAGCAGCACCAGCCGCAGCGGTGGAGCGTCAGCCCGACCGATCGTGGCCCGCAGCGCCAGCCCCAGCTCCGGCTGGGCGTAGCGCCGGTGCCGGGCGACGAACGCCTCGCCGGCCAGGACGGCAGCGCCGCCCACGGTGCCGGCGAGCAGCGAGAGCGCCGCCGCCCGACCCAGTCGGACCGGGAAACCGGCGGTCACGTCCCGCTCGCTGCGCTCGTTCATGCCAGTCCCTCCACTGTCGAGGTGTCCGGGGCGGACCCGCGTTGCGGCACCGCACCGACACCGAAGAACGCCCGGCGGCGCAGCTGCGCCCACCGGCCGGCCGGCCCGTGGTCGTGGCCCCGGACCTGGGTGCCGCTGACCTCCGTGCCGGCGTGCCGGGCCGCCTCCTGCGCGGCCTCCGGCAGCGACCGTACGCCCTCGCCCGGTGTCGGTGTGACCCGTCGTTCCTGCCCCGTGCCGAGCGCGGAGAGCATCGTCGGCAGCAGCGCGGCGGCAGCCACCGCGTACCCCTCGGCGGAGGGATGGAACCGGTCCCAGGCGAACATCCGGTGCGGCTCGGCGGCGAAGCGGGGGCCGAGCAGGTCACCGAGGGAGACCGTCCAGCCGCCAGCCTCGACCACGGCCACCGTCTGGGCGGCGGCGAGCTGTCGGCTCCACCGGTGCGCCAGCCAGCGCAGCGGTGGCTGGATCGGACGGATCGCGCCCAGGTCGGGGCAAGTGCCGACGACCACCTCGCAACCGGCGTCGCGCAGCGTGCGGACCGCCTCGACCAGGTAGCGCACGGCCAGCCCGCGCGGGGTGCGGTTGGTGATGTCGTTGCCGCCGATCAGGATCACCGCGATGTCGGGCTCGCGCTCCAGCGCCGCCTCCACCTGGTGCCGGAGCACTGCCGAGATGGCCCCGACCACCGCGAAGCGGTGCACCCGCACCGGCCGGTGCAGCCGTCGGGACAGACCGGTGGCGAGCAGCGCGCCCGGCGTCTCCCGGCGGCGGTGGACCCCGTAGCCGGCCGCCGACGAGTCACCGAGCACGACCATGGTGAGCGCCGCGCCAGGGAACTTGGCGCCGTAGAGCCCGTCGCAGCGCGGCGGCGGCGCCTCGGCCATCGGGATGGTGCGCCGGGCCTGGCGGGCCTGGCCGAGCAGCACCCCGCCGGTCGCGATCGCGGCCGCCGCGATGGCGCCCGTCCCGATGGCTGCCAGCCAGGCGACCCGCCGGGCCTGCCGCCAGCGCGGATCAACGGGTACGACGGAACCAGCCACCCCCATTCCACGACATTATCTCGCCGGGCCGACACGCCGCTGTCGTCGTGACGGCTCGCGGGTGCCTGGAAACCGACGCGACGGGGTACCTGTCCGGGGGAGGCCGGCCGACTTGCGCCGACCCGTCACGCTGATCCGGCGGAGAGGAGCGCGACGATGGGGAAGACACTGAAGCGCAGCGCGGCGTTCGCGGCCCTGGCCCGGGCGTTGGCGGCCGGGGCACGCGGCGGGCCGTCGCTGGGCGCCCGGTTGGCGGCGTTGCCCCGGATGATCCGGGCCACCGCCCGTGGGCAGTACGACGGCGGCCTCCGGCTGGCCCTGATGACCGCGGCGACGGCGTACATCGTCTCGCCGATCGACCTGCTCCCCGAGATCCCACTGGCGATCTTCGGGCTGGCCGACGACGCGGTCATGATCACCTGGCTGGCCGGGAGCGTGCTCGCCGAGACGGACCGTTTCCTGGAGTGGGAGGCCCGGCGCAGCTCGGTCATCCCCGGGGGGCTGGTGCCCTGACGGCACGTACCCTGGGCGGCGAGGAAACGTCTGCCCGGCCGCCATCGCCGGCGCCGCAACGGAGGGCACACCGTGCAGTACTACGACAACGTCGTCGACATGATCGGCAACACCCCGCTGGTACGTCTGCGTAACGTCACCGAGGGCATCCAGGCCACCGTGCTCGCCAAGGTCGAGTACGTCAACCCGGGCGGTTCGGTGAAGGACCGGATCGCGCTGCGGATGGTGGAGGACGCCGAGGCGGCCGGCCTTCTCAAGCCCGGCGGCACCATCGTCGAGCCGACCAGCGGCAACACCGGTGTCGGGCTGGCCCTGGTGGCCCAGCTCAAGGGCTACCGCTGCGTCTTCGTCTGCCCCGACAAGGTCAGCCAGGACAAGCAGGACGTGCTGCGGGCGTACGGCGCCGAGGTGGTCGTCTGCCCGACCGCCGTCGCCCCGGAGGACCCGCGCTCGTACTACAACGTCTCCGACCGGCTGACCCGGGAGATCCCCGGCGCCTGGAAGCCGAACCAGTACAGCAACCCGGCCAACCCGCGCTCGCACTACGAGACGACCGGCCCGGAGCTGTGGAAGCAGACCGAGGGCGGGCTCACCCACTTCGTGGCGGGCGTCGGCACCGGCGGCACCATCTCCGGCATCGGCCGCTACCTCAAGGAGGCCTCCGAGGGCCGGGTGCGGATCATCGGAGCCGACCCGGAGGGCTCGGTCTACTCCGGCGGCACCGGCCGGCCGTACCTCGTGGAGGGCGTCGGCGAGGACTTCTGGCCGGAGACGTACGACCGGGGTGTCGCCGACGAGATCGTCGAGGTCTCCGACAAGGCGTCCTTCGAGATGACCAGGCGGCTGGCACGCGAGGAGGGGCTGCTGGTCGGCGGCTCCTGCGGGATGGCTGTGGTCGCCGCGCTGGAGGTGGCTCGTCGGGCCGGCCCGGACGACGTGGTGGTCGTGCTGCTGCCGGACGGCGGCCGGGGCTACCTGTCCAAGATCTTCAACGACTCGTGGATGGCCCGGTACGGCTTCCTCGACAACTCCGGCACCGAGCCGACGGTGGCCGACGCGCTGGCCAGCAAGCCGGGCGGGCTGCCCGAGCTGGTGCACGTGCACCCGACCGAGACGGTCCGCGACGCGATCGACTACATGCGCGAGTACGGCGTCTCGCAGCTGCCGGTGCTCAAGGCCGAGCCGCCGGTGGTGACCGGCGAGGTCGCCGGCTCCATCGCCGAGCGGGACCTGCTCGACGCGCTCTTCACCGGTCAGGCGCACCTGCACGACACCATCGAGCGACACATGGGCGACCCGCTGCCGATGATCGGTGGTGGCCAGCCGGTCAGCGAGGCCGTCGGCCTGCTGGAGAAGTCCGACGCCGCCCTGGTCCTCGTCGACGGCAAGCCCAAGGGCGTCCTCACCCGCCAGGACCTCCTGGCCCACCTGGGCGCCCACTGAGCGATAAGGAAGGGCACCTTATTAACGCCTCGTGTAGAGCAGGGGCCCCTTGTTAACGCTCCGGCCGCCGGGCGCCCGGCGGCCGGAGCGTCAGGCACGCAGCTCGGTAGGGACCGCGACGACGTCGACGAACGCGCCCTTGCGCAACACGGTCACCGGCAGCCGGACGCCGATGGCCGGGCCGAGCATCAACCGCTGCAACCCCTGGCCGTCGGCCACGGGTCGCCCGCCCGCGCTGAGAATGATGTCGCCCAGGTAGAGACCGGCCACGCCGGCCGGGCTGCCTGGCACCACCTCCACCACGCGCAGCCCGCGTCGCTGGCCGGTACGTGCGGTCACCTCTGGCGGCAGCGGAACGGGTACGCCCGCCACGCCGAGCCAGGCCCGTCGGACCCGGCCGGCGGTGGTCAACTCGGCGATGATCTGCCGGGTGGTGGCGTTGATCGGCACCGCCAGTCCCAGTCCGTAGCCGGCGACGGCGGTGTTCACGCCGATCACCCGCCCGGCGGAGTCGGCCAGCGCGCCGCCGGAGTTGCCGGGGTTGAGCGCCGCGTCGGTCTGGATCACGTCCTCGATCAGCCGGGTGACCCGCCCGTCCCGGGCGGGCAGCGAGCGGCCGAGCCCGGAGACCACCCCGGCGGTCACCGAACCAGCCAGCCCCATCGGGTTGCCAACGGCCACCACCAGCTGGCCGATCCGCAGTGCGTCGGCGTCGCCCAGCTCCACCGGTGGCACGGTGGTCTCGTCGACTCGCAGCACGGCGAGGTCGGAGAGCGGGTCGGCGCCGACCACCCGGAACGTCGTCTCGGTGCCGTCGCCGAACGCCGCCGAGCCGTCCGCGGCACCCTGCACGACGTGTGCGCTGGTCAGCAGCAGACCGTCGGTGCCCACGGTGACCGCGGAGCCGGCGCCGCGTGCGGTCCGCACCGACAGCGCGGCCACACTGGGCAGCACCCGGGCCGCCACGGTCGTGACCACCTGGGAGTACGCGTCCAGCGCGGCCTCCTCGGCCGGGCCGGACCTGGTGTGACCGGTGTCCATGCACCCGGCAACGCCGCCCGTGGCGCCGGCATGCCCTGATCCGCCGACAGCGAACATCGACCTGCGCCGTGTTAATAAGGGGCCCCTGTACAACCGGAGGCGTTAATAAGGTGCCCTTCCTTACACCGTCAGCGGGCGGGTGTAGCGGAGTTGCGGGGTGGGGGCGGAGCCGATGTACTCCTCGCGTTCGGCGCCGGTGGGGGTCCAGCCGCCGCGTTCGTAGAAGGCGCGGGCGTGGGCGTTGTCCCGGAGCACCCAGAGCACCGCTCGCCGCCAGCCCCCGGCCCGCATGGCGTCCAGCGCGTCCACCATCAGCGCGCGGCCGGTGCCCCGCCCCTGCTCGGCCGGGTCCAGGTGGATCGCGTTGAGCAGCCCGGTCGCCGGGTCGTCCTCGTCGTCCGGGCCCAGGTAGCTGAACCCGACCAGCGTCCCGGCGCGTTCCGCCACGGTCAGCTGGTGGGTGTCCCGCTCCCAGCTCCACCGCTCGGTCCAGTACCGGCCCATCGCCTCCGGCGTCGGGTCGGCCAGCGCCTCGGCGGGCAGGAAGGAGGAGTACGCGGCGACCCGCGAGCGCTGGTGCAGGGCACCCACCCCCATGAGGTCGTCACCGGTGGCGGGGCGGAGCGTGACGGTCACCCGGCCGAGGCTACCCGGCGTGGTGGGAGCTGCACCGTGGTCAGATCCTCGGCGATGATCAGGTCGCCGTCGAAGTGCTCGCGCGCCTCGTCGTGGAACCGGCGCGGGTCCGGGTAACGCTGGGAGAAGTGGGTGAGCAGCAGCCGCCGTACCCCCGACTCGGTCGCCACCCGGGCGGCCTGCGCCGCGGTCAGATGGCCGACCTCGGCGGCGAGCGCGGCCTCCGACTCCAGAAAGGTCGACTCGATGACCAGCAGGTCGGCGTGTTCGGCGAGGGCGTAGACCCCGTCGCAGAGGCCGGTGTCCATCACGAAGGCGAACCGCTGCCCCGGTCGGGGCACGCTCACCTCGTCCCGGCTGACGCGACGCCCGTCCAGGTCGAGGTGGCCGACGCGGATCAGCTCGCCGATGGCCGGCCCGGCGATGCCGTACGCGGCCAGCTTCTCCGGCAGCATCCGGTAGCCGTCCGGCTCGACCAGCCGGTAGCCGTACGTCTCGATGGGGTGCCGCAGCCGGCGGGCCTCCAGCGTGCCGCATCCCAGGGTGATCCGCTGCCCGTCGGCCTCGATCGGCTCGACCCGCAGCTCGGCGGTCTCGTAGAAGGAGGTGGCGTGCCGCAGCCGGGCGAAGTATTCGGCGCCGCCGGCCGGGAAGTGCACGGCGACCGGGTGCGCCACCCGGTCCAGTGAGAGCCGCTGGATGGTGCCGGGCAGGCCGAGGCAGTGGTCGCCGTGGAAGTGGGTGACGCAGATCCGGGTCAGGTCGGTGGCGGTGACCGTGGTGTGCAGCAGTTGCCGCTGGCTGCCCTCGCCCGGGTCGAAGAGGATCACCTCGTCGTCCCAGCGCAGCACGTACCCGTTGTGGTTGCGCTGGCGGGTCGGCGCCTGACTGGCCGTCCCCAGGACCACCAGCTCGCGCATGGACATCGCGGGTCCTCCGGCTGAGCTGACCGGCCCGACCGCTGCCGGCAGATGAAGCGACCCCCGGGGTGTTCCGCGCTTTCGCGCGGGCCGGCTGGACTGGGCCGGCACCCCGGGGGTCGGGTGGCTGTCATGGATTCGCCGCACCGCTGCCACACGGTCTCGACGTTGGTACTGGTGCCCGCCTCGCGGCGGACCGATCACTGTCGAGGACAGCGGCTAGCGGACAGCCACCTCACGAGTCCGATTGCTATACAAGTCTGGACCACCTCCTTTCACGTGTACCGCCACGCTATCGAGTCCCCGGCGGGCTCGGCAACGGATTTCGATCACACGCCGGACGGGAATGCCCGGCCGCCTCTCGGCGGCCGGGCATCGTGGTCGTGCGGGTTGCTGACGGTCAGCCGGCGGTACGGGCCACACCGACCGGGCAGCTCAGCCCGTTCGGGCCGTGGTTGCAGTACCCGTTCGGGTTCTTCGTCGGCGCCAGGTACTGCTGGTGGTAGTCCTCGGCGAAGTAGTAGCTGCCGAGCGGGGCGATCTCCGTGGTGATGTCACCCTTGCCGGCCCGCTTCACGATCGGCTGGAACGCGTCCCGGGACGACTCCGCGACGGCCCGCTGCTCGTCGGTGGTCGTGTAGATCGCCGACCGGTACTGGGTGCCCACGTCGTTGCCCTGGCGCATGCCCTGGGTCGGGTCGTGGTTCTCCCAGAAGACCTTCAGCAGGTCCTCATACGCGATCTTGCTCGGGTCGTAGACCACCTGGACGACCTCGGCGTGCCCGGTCCGGCCGGAACACGCCTCCTCGTAGGTCGGGTGCCTGGTGATGCCACCCGCGTAGCCGGCGGAGGTGGTGAACACCCCGGGCAGCGTCCAGAACAGCCGCTCGGCGCCCCAGAAGCAGCCCATACCGAAGACGGCGACCTGGAGTCCCTCCGGGTACGGGCCCTTCAGCGGGGTCCCCAGCACCTCGTGCCGGTCGGCGACCGGCATGGGGATCGGGCGGCCCGGCAGGGCCTGGTCGGGGGTGGGCAGCTCAGCCTTGGACTGGCGAAGGAACACGGTGGAACTCCTCTCGTACCTCTGCCGCATGCAACCCGGTGGGCCCAGGTTCCTTACCCGCCCAGGCTGGAGTCAGCCCGGCGGCCGGGACGGGCGTGGCAGGGCGTCGGCCACCCGGGCCGCGATGTCTCGGGCGTCCTGATCGGCGGGGTAGCGGGTACGCGGCCAGAAGAAGCCGCGCAGCCCGTCCCCCTTGGTCCGAGGAACCACGTGGGTGTGCAGGTGCGGCACCGATTGGGACACCTTGTTGTTGATCGCCACGAACGTCCCACCGGCCCCCAGGCCGGTCTCCACCGCCACCGCCAGCCGCTGGACCAGGGCGAAGTAGCCCGGCAGCAGCTCGGCCGGCAGCTCGGCCAGGGTCACCAGGTGGACCCGGGGCACCACCAGCACGTGCCCCGTGAAGACCGGGCGGGTGTCCAGGAACGCCACCCCGTCCGACTCGTCGGTCACCCGGAACGCGGGCACCTCGCCGGCCACGATTCCGCAGAACACGCACCCGCTCATCGGCCCAGGCTAATGCCGACTGCCCGGCCCCGCCCCGAAGCGCCGGGCGGGGCACTAGCCTCACCAGCATGAACCACGGCTTCGAGACGCTCGCCATTCACGCCGGTCAGGACCCTGAGGCCCGCACCGGCGCGGTGATTCCACCGATCTACCAGACCAGCACGTACGCGCAGGACGCCGTCGGCGCGCCCCGGCTCGGCTACGAGTACAGCCGCTCCGGCAACCCGACCCGCGACGCCCTCCAGGAGTGCCTGGCCGCGCTCGAGGGCGGGCCGGTGGGGCTCGCCTTCGCCAGCGGCCTGGCCGCCGAGGACACCCTGCTGCGGGCCCTCTGCCAGCCGGGCGACCACGTGGTCATCCCGGACGACGCGTACGGCGGCACGTATCGGCTCTTCGCCCGTGTCTCCCAGCGGTGGGGCCTGGAGTTCACCCCGGCCAAGGTGTCCGACGCGGCCGCGGTCCGGGCCGCCGTGCAGCCGGGCCGTACGAAGATCGTCTGGGTGGAGACGCCGACCAACCCACTGCTCGGCATCGCCGACATCGCCGCCCTGGCCGGCGTGGCGCACGACGCGGGCGCGCTGCTGGTGGTCGACAACACCTTCGCCTCGCCGTACCTGCAGCAGCCGATCGCGCACGGCGCGGACGTCGTGGTGCACTCCACCACCAAGTACATCGGTGGCCACTCCGACGTGGTCGGTGGCGCGCTCGTCGTCGCCGACGCCGCGCTCGGAGAGGAGCTGCGCTACCACCAGAACGCGATGGGCGCGATCAACGGGCCGTTCGACGCCTGGCTCACCCTGCGCGGCATCAAGACCCTCGGGGTACGGATGGACCGGCACTGCGACAACGCCGAGCGGCTCGCCGGGTACCTCGACGGGCACGCCAAGGTGGCCCAGGTGATCTACCCCGGGCTGCCCTCCCACCCCGGTCACGAGGTGGCCGCCAAGCAGATGCGCCGGTTCGGCGGCATGATCTCCTTCCGGGCCGCCGGCGGCGAGGACCACGCGGTGGAGATCTGCAATCGGGCCAAGCTCTTCGTGCTCGCCGAGTCGCTGGGCGGGGTGGAATCCCTGATCGAGCACCCGGGCCGGATGACACACGCAAGTGCTGCCGGCTCGCCGCTTGAAGTTCCCGGCGATCTCGTGCGACTGTCTGTCGGCATCGAGACGGTCGACGACCTGCTCGCCGATCTGGAGCAGGCACTGGGCTGACCGCTGGGGAAGGATGGCCGTGCAGGACATCATGGCGACCTGGGTCGGGGCGACCGCCAAGCAGATCGCCCGGGGCGTACGCAGGGGCGACGTCTCGGCCACCCAGGTCGTCGCCGACCACCTCGAGTACATCGCGCGGGCCGACGGCGAGCTGGCCGCGTTCCGCGCCGTGCGCGGCGGTGAGGCGATCACCGAGGCGGAGAAGGTCGACGAGCAGGAGGACCTGGCCAACCTGCCGCTGGCCGGGGTGCCGGTGGCGGTCAAGGAGAACACTCCGGTCGCCGGCCTGCCCACCTGGAACGGCTCTGCCGCGGTGCGTACCGACGTGGCGGAGGCCGACCACGAGGTGGTGCGCCGCCTGCGCGGCGCCGGCGCGGTGATCCTCGGCGTGACCCGGATGCCCGAGCTGGGGCTGTGGGCGCTCACCGACGACAACAGCGCGGTGACGCGCAATCCGTGGGACAGCGGGCGTACCCCCGGCGGCTCGTCCGGCGGCGCCGCCGCCGCGGTGGCCGCCGGGCTGGTGCCGATCGCGCACGGCAACGACGGCCTCGGTTCAATCCGGATCCCGGCGGCGTGCTGTGGCCTGGTCGGGCTCAAGCCCGGCCGGGGCGTGGTCCCGTGCCAGCTCGGCGCGGACGACTGGTTCGGCCTCACCGAGCACGGCATGTTGACCAGCACGGTGGCCGACGCGGCGGTTGGCTTCTCGGTGCTCGCCGGTCGGCGGCCGGAGAAGCTCGTCCCGCCGCAGCGGCTGCGGGTGGGCGTCTCGCTGCGCTCCCCGGTGCGCGGTGTCTCGCCGGACGCACCCAACCGCGACGCGGTCGCCGCCGCCGGCCGGCTGCTGGCGGCCGCCGGGCACGACACCGTGCCGGCCGATCCGGTCTATCCCACCGCGCTCGGCCTGCAGGGCATCGCCACCTGGTTCGCCGCCGCGGCCGCCGACGTCCGGGCCGCCGGGCTGGACCGGCGCGACCTGCAACGGCGTACCCGGCGCCACGTCGGGCTGGGGGAGTGGGCGCAGCGTCGCGGCTACGTCCGGGAGGCCGACCGGGCCGCCTGGCGGCAGCGGTCGATCGACTTCTTCACCGACCACTCCGTCGACCTGCTGCTCACCCCGGCGCTGGCCAGCGCGCCGCCGGAGGCCGCACGCTGGTCCGACCGGTCCTGGCGGGCGAACATGACGGCCAACATCAGGTACGCCCCGTACGCGGCACCGTGGAACATCGCCGGTCTGCCGGCGATCGTGGTGCCGGTGGGTCGCCGCCCGGACGGGCTGCCCGTCGCCGTGCAGCTGGTCGGTCCGCCCGGCTCGGAGCTGCTGCTGCTCGGCGTGGCCGGTCAGTTCGAGATGGCCGCGCCGTGGTCGCGCCACGCCCCCGGCTATCCCCGGGTCGGAACGGGGTCGCCGGCCACCGCATGATCGTCTACGGTGTGCGCGCATCGTCGCGCGGACCGGGGGACATCAATGCGCTGCCAGACCTGCGGGGACGCCACGCCCCCCGAACACAACGAATGCCAGCGTTGCCACACTCCGCTCGGCCAGCCCGCCGTCACTCCGGGGCTGCCGACCTACTCCGTACGCGGCATCGGCCTGGCTGCCGGCATCGCGGTCGGCGCTACCGCTGTGCTGTACCTAGTGGCGGCACTCGCTTCGCTGGTGGGGCTGGCGATGGCCCGGCAGGCCCGGGCCGACGGTGACCCGGATCTGCTGCTCGCCGCGGTGGTCGTCGAGGCGCTGTTGGCGCTGCCCATGGTGGCCGCGTACCTCACCGCCGCCGTACTGGTGATCATCTGGACGTGGCGGGCGCGGAAGAACATCGAGGCGTTCCCGGGTGCGCTGCCGACGCTCGGGGCCGGCTGGGCGATCGCCGGCTGGCTGGTGCCGTTCGCGAACTTCGTGATGCCGGCCCGGGTGGTGGCCAACGTGGCCCGGGACAGCCTTTGGCGGCGGTTCACGCCGGACCTGGTGTACGTCTGGTGGGCCGCCTGGTTGGTGTTCAGCGTCGGCGAGCGGTTTGTCAGTCGCCGCGACAGCCAGGCGTACGACAGGCTGCCGGAGACCCCTTCCACCGACGCCGACTACCAGGCGTACCTCGACTACTATCCGGACTCTCTGCTCCGCCACGCCGTGCCCGCGGTGGCCTGCGTGGTCGCCGCCGTGGCGCTGATCGTGCTGGTCCGGCGGATCTCCACCATGCAGGAGGCGCGGATCGCCCGGGGAATGCCGGCCTGGCCGACGACCGCCCAGGGCTGGCCGATGTCCCCGACTCTCGGGGCGCCGGCGCCGGGCGGACCCGTGCCGGCCGTTCTGCCCCCGGCGACCCCGGTGTCGCCGCAGGAGGCGCCGGGGGCGGGTGGCACGATCGGGGCATGACGGAACTGGTCGGTCTCGACGACGTGCGGGCCGCGCGGGAACTGCTCGCCGGCGTCACCCGGACCACCCCGCTGGAGCCCTCCCGGCCGCTGAGCGCGGCGCTGGGCGGGCCGACGTGGCTGAAGTGCGAGAACTTGCAGCGCGCCGGTTCGTACAAGGTGCGCGGCGCGTACGTGCGGATCTCCCGGCTGTCGGCGGCGGAGCGGGAACGCGGTGTGGTCGCGGCGAGCGCGGGCAACCATGCGCAGGGCGTGGCGCTGGCCGCCGGGCTGGTCGGCACTCACGCGACGGTCTTCATGCCGGTCAACGCGCCGTTGCCGAAGGTGGCGGCCACCAAGGGGTACGGCGCGCAGGTCGAGTTGGCCGGCAACACGGTCGACGAGGCGCTGGTCGCCGCGCACACGTACGCCGAGCGCATCGGTGCGGTGCTGATCCACCCGTTCGACCACCCGGACGTGATCGCCGGCCAGGGCACGGTGGCGCTGGAGATCCTCGAACAGTGCCCGGATGTGCGGACCATCATCACCGGGGTGGGCGGCGGCGGCCTGATCTCGGGCATGGCGGTGGCCGCCAAGGCGCTGCGACCCGACGTCCGCATCATCGGTGTGCAGGCGGCCGGCGCAGCGGCCTTCCCGCCCTCACTGGTGGCCGGGGAACCGGTCCGGTTGCCGGCCTTCTCCACCATCGCGGACGGCATCGCTGTCGGCCGGCCGGGGGAGCTCACCTTCAGCCACGTCCGCAAGCTTGTCGACGAGATCGTCACGGTCTCCGAGGAGGACATCTCCCGGGCTCTGCTGATGCTGCTGGAGCGGGGCAAGCAGGTGGTCGAGCCGGCCGGCGCGGTCGGCGTGGCCGCGCTGCTGGCCGGTGTGGTGCAGGTGGAGGCCCCGGTGGTGGCGGTGCTCTCCGGCGGCAACATCGACCCGCTGCTGATGCTGCGGGTGATCGAGCACGGTCTGGCCGCCGCGGGTCGCTACCTGCGGGTGACGGTGCGCTGCTCGGACCGGCCCGGGCAGTTGGCCTCGCTGCTCAGCCAGATCGCCGAGCACCGGGCCAACGTGGTGGACGTGGAGCACCAGCGGGCCAACCCGCACCTCGGCCTCGGCGAGGTGGAGGTGGCGCTGTCGGTGGAGACGCGGGGCGTGGAGCACTCGGACACCCTGATCAGCGCGCTGCGAGCCAGCGGTTACCAGGTGGTCTTCGCCGGCGAGGCGTGACACCCGCGGGTGCCACGCCCCGGCGGCGGTACGCCGCAGCGCATGGTGGGGCCGGTGGCGATCAGCCGGAGAACGGCTCGAAACTGACCACGGTCACCTTGATGTCGGCGCCGCTCGGCGCCGTGTAGGTGCAGGTCTGCCCGGGCCGACCGCCCAGGATCGCCTTGCCGAGCGCCGACTCGGGGCTGTAGACGGTCAGGTCGGTGGTGGCCGCGATCTCCCGGGAGCCGAGCAGGAAGGTCTCGGTGTCCTCGGTGTCGTCGTCGAAGTAGATCGTCACCACCATGCCGGGGGACACCGCGTCCGTCGTCGGCGCCTCGCCGACCTTGGCGGTGCGCAGCAGCTCCTGCAGGTAGCGGATCCGGCCCTCGGCCTTGCCCTGCTCCTCGCGGGCGGCGTGGTAGCCGCCGTTCTCCCGCAGGTCGCCCTCCTCGCGCCGGGCGTTGATCTCCGCGGCGATCGCCGGACGGTTGGCGATGTGCTCGTCGAGCTCGGCCTGGAGGCGGTCGTACGCGTCCTGGGACAGCCAGGTGGCGGGCGCCTCGTTGCCAGTGGACACAGGCGTTCTCCTCAGTTGTGCGTGGCTGGCTGACAGGTGAACTACCAAGTTACCAGTGCGGTACGACACAGGGTGTCGACGATCACCGCTGGTGTCCGTATCCGACGCCGGGGGTAGGTGCCCGTTCAGGCCCGTCACGGCGGCCGGCCGCGGTGCCGTCCTGGCAGCTCAGGCCGGAGCCCGGCAGCGCAGCACCTCGCCGATGAACGGCCGCGCGGTGGTGGTCAGTCGGTGCCGGGCGGTCACGTGCCGGTCACCGGGCTCGGCGGTCACCGTGACCTCCTCGCGGGCCACCTCGGCGCCGGCGCGGTCCCGGGCGCGCAGCGCGCAGACCGCCGATCCGCCCGATGGCACGGTCACCCGGAAGTCGACCAGCACCTGGTTGTCCGTGATGTCGGTGTAGGTGATCACCTGGGCGTCGTAGACGGGATCGCCGTACTGCCGGTAGAGCCGGACCGAGATCAGGCTCAGGGCTCCCACCAGCACCAGCAGCGCCAGCGCGGCCAGCAGCGTGCGGCGGCGCCCACCGCCGGTCGCCCGACGACGGCCGTAGCGGCCGGCCGGGAAAGCCGGCGCGCCCGATGAAATTGTGGCGTGCGTCTCGGTCACCGGCGGGTATCTCCTGGCGTTGTTGTCGGCGGCATCAGCAAGAATGACAGAGTCCATCCTCCCAGCCCGGCTCAGCGGCAGGAATGGCAGGTCGGCCCCCATGGTGTCGACCGCCGACCGGGTGTGGAGGATTCCGGCAGGTCAGCCGGTCGAGCCCGGTCGGGTCCACCGGCCGGCACAGACGAGGAGTGCCGAAGTTGGCAGAACAGCTGCGTCTCATGGCCGTCCACGCGCACCCGGACGACGAGTCGAGCAAGGGTGCGGCGACCATGGCGAAGTACGTCGCCGAGGGCGTGGATGTCCTGGTCGTGACGTGCACCGGCGGGGAGCGCGGCAGCGTGCTCAACCCCAAGCTCGACCGCCCCGATGTCTGGGCCAACATCGGCGAGATCCGCCGCGCCGAGATGGACGCCGCCCGGGCGATCCTCGGCGTCGACCAGGCGTGGCTCGGCTTCGTCGACTCCGGGCTGCCCGAGGGCGATCCACTGCCACCGCTGCCCGAGGGTTGCTTCGCCCTCCAGGACGTCGAGGTGGCCGCCGGTCCGCTGGTGCGGCTGATGCGCGAGTTCCGCCCGCACGTGGTCACCACGTACGACGAGGAGGGCGGCTACCCGCACCCCGACCACATCATGTGCCACAAGGTGAGCGTGGCCGCCTTCGAGGCGGCCGGCGACCCGGAGCGCTACCCGGAGCTGGGCGCCCCGTGGCAGCCCCTGAAGCTCTACTACGACATCGGCTTCTCCAAGGCCAAGATCATGGCGTTGCACGAGGGCATGCTCGCCGCCGGCAAGGAGTCGCCGTACGAGGAGTGGCTCAAGCGCTGGGAGGAGCGGCCGGACAAGGGCCCCCGGATCACGACCCGGGTGGAGTGCGCCGAATACTTCTCGGTCCGCGACGACGCGCTACGCGCCCACGCCACCCAGGTCGACCCGGACGGCTTCTGGTTCCACGTGCCGATGGAGCTCCAGCAGCGCGCCTGGCCGACGGAGGACTACGAGCTAGCCCGGTCGGTGGTGGACAGCCCGATGCCCGAGTCCGACCTGTTCGCGGGTGTGCGGGAGACGGCGCACGCGCGCTGATTCCGCGCGGGGCTACCCTGGTAAGTAACCGCACATCGGAGGAACGCCATGCTGACCGCTACCCAGGTGCTCGCGGAGAACAACTTCGGGGACACCCGCACGGGTGGCCTGGCCGGCCCGATGGGCCTGTTCCTCATCCTGCTGTTGGCCACCGCGACCATCCTGCTGATCCGCAACATGAACGCCCGGCTGCGCCGGCTGCCCGACCGGTTTCCGCAGCAGACGCCGCCGACCGACCCGACCAGGGCCGAAGCGACAGTCGCCGATCCGACAGACGGGACCGGAGCGCGTGATTCCTCCACGCCCGCTCCCAACGGGCACCAGCAGCACCGGAACGGGTAGTCCGCGCATGATTCACGCCGAACCGGGTGGTCGCCCCCTGTTGCGACCACCCGGTTTGGCTTAGCCTTCCGCCGGGGGGACCAAAAGTCCTTGAGCTGTGTGCGGGAGGGGGCGCCGATGACAGTCACAGCACCGGCCGCCCGCCGTACCGCCGTCGGTCCGTCGGCTGACGGGGGAGGTCGATGACCTCCGGCCCGGCCGGCGACCCGTTCGACCGGCTCGGGGTGCGCGGCACGCCTGCCCGGCTGCTCGTGCTCACCGCGGCCGTGACGCTGACCGCCCTGGTCGCCGCCGCGGTCGGGTTGACCCTTCCGCACCGGCTGCCGGCCGACGATCCGCTCGGCGGTCCGGCCCGCTTCGGCATCGCCGTCGCCGTCTTCGCCGTCGCCCAGTTCGCGCGGCTGCGGTTCCGCTCGGCCGCCGGCATGGTCAGCATCACCTGGGGCGAGGCGGCCCTGATCGTCTGCCTCTACCTGGCGCCGGCCGGCTGGCTGCCGGCGGCCACCCTGCTCGGCGCCGGGCTGGCCTGGACGGCGCACTCACTGCACAACGACCGCCGTCCGGCACTGGAGATCGTCCGGATCGCCGCGTCGCTGGCCGCCGCGTCGGCACTGGCCGTGTCCGTGGCCACCGCGCTGGGCCACCCGCTGCTCGCCGCGCCCACCCCGATGCTGGCGCTGGCCGTGATCGCGGGCTCGGTGACGTACCTCCTGGTGACCGCCTGGCTCGGTGGGGTGACGCTGGGCCTGCGGCACGGGCTGCCGATCGGGCCACCGCTGCTCGCCGCTCTGCGCGGCAAGTTGCTGATGTTCGTCGGCAACGTGGCGGTCGGCCTGGTGGTGATCGCGCTGCTGGAGCTCGACCCGCGCTGGTTGCTGCTGCTCCCACCGCTGCTCTGGCTGCTCCAGCAGACCTACCGTTACCGGCTGCGCGCCGACCAGGAACGCCGGACGTGGCGGGCCTTCGCCGAGGCCACCGCGGCCCTCAACCAGCTCGACGAGCGGGGCGTGGCCAGCGCTGCGGTGACCGGCGCGCTGGCGCTGTTCAGCGCTGAGCTGGTCGATGTGGACGTGGCCCGGGCCGACGGCCGGTGGCGCCGCTACCGGGGCGACGCCGGCGGCCAGTTGGTCGACCGTGAGGTGGGCCCGCCGGACCGGTCGGAACCCGGCGAGGACGAGCTGATCCGTCCGCTGTCGGTGGGTGCCGCGCCGGTCGGTCGGCTGCGGGTCCGGTTCCCCCGGTCCGCTCCGCCCACCGCCCGGGAACACGACGCGGTGGCCGCGTTCGGCGACGCGCTCGCCGCCGCGCTGCACGACGCCGCGACCCACCGCGAACTGCGGCTGGTCACCGCCCGGTCGTCGTACGAGGCGGTGCACGACCCGCTCACCGGGCTGGCCAACCGGGCCGCCATGCTCGGCAAGGGTGATCAGGCGCTGCGGCAGCTCGCGCACGACCACCCGGTGGCGCTGCTGCTGCTGGACATCAACCAGTTCAAGGAGGTCAACGACACGCTGGGGCACGCCGCGGGCGACCAACTGCTGCGGCTGACGGCGAACCGGCTCAGCGCGTTGGCCCGCCCCGGTGACCTGCTCGGCCGGCTCGGCGGCGACGAGTTCGCTCTGCTGCTCACCTCGGTGCCGGTGCTCGGCGACCGGGCCGCACCGATGGCGCACGCGCTACGCCAGGCCCGGGAGATCGCCGAACGGCTGGCCGCGCCCACCGAGGTGGCCGGGGTACGGATGTCGATCGAGGTCTCCGTCGGGGTGGTCGTGGCCGACGCCGGCACCGCCGACCTGACGGAGCTGCTGCGCCGGGCCGACATCGCGATGTACCAGGCGAAGGAGGGCGGCGGCAGTGTGGCCGCGTACGACGGTGCCCGGGACGCGGCCAGCACCGACCAACTGGCCCTGCTGGCCGAGCTGCGCGAGGCGCTGAAGGTCGACGACCAACTGGTGCTGGCACTGCAGCCGGCGGTCGACCTGGCCACCGGCGCGCCGACCGGTGTGGAGGCGCTGATCCGGTGGCGGCATCCCCGGCGCGGCTGGCTGGGCCCGGCCGACTTCATCCGTCCCGTGGAGAACAGCGAGCAGCTCGGCACCTTCACCCGGTACGTGCTGGACAAGGCCCTCAGCGTGGCCGCCGACTGGGCCCAGGAGGGGCTCGACGTCCCGATCTCGGTGAACCTGTCGGCGCGTAGCCTGCTCGACCCCCGGCTGCCGGCGGAGATCGCCGACGCGCTGCGCCGGCACCAGGTGCCGCCGCACCGGCTGGTCCTGGAGATCACCGAGACGGTGGTGATGAGCGAGCTGGAGGTCATCGACGAGGTGCTGGCCACGCTCCGGTCGATGGGTGTGCAGCTCGCGGTGGACGATTTCGGCACCGGCTTCTCCTCGCTGACCTTCCTCACCCGGATCGCGGTGGACGAGTTGAAGGTGGACCGCTCCTTCGTGATCCGGATGGCGGACTCGCCGGAGGCGGCGGCGATCGTACGGACCACCGTGGGTCTCGCCCACGAGCTGGGGCTGCGGGTGGTGGCCGAGGGGGTGGAGACCGCCGAGCAGCGGCTGGCCCTGGCCGAGCTGGGCTGCACCTCCGCGCAGGGCTACCACTTCTTCAAGCCGATGCCGGCCGACAAGATCAATGCGGTGCTCGGGTCGCTGCGCGACTCCGCGGAGTCGAACGTCTTCCGGCTCCGCGCCGACGGCGCCTCCTGACCGTCAGCCCGGCTCGGGCCGGGGTGCTCGGCGGGTGACCGCCCGGCGTGACCGACCGGGGCTGGTTATGGTCGTCGGGTGAACCGACTCGCCGGCGCCACCAGTCCCTACCTGCTCCAGCACGCCGACAACCCGGTCGACTGGTGGCCCTGGTGCGATGAGGCGTTCGCCGAGGCGAAGCGGCGCGACGTGCCGGTGCTGATCTCGGTGGGCTACGCCGCCTGCCACTGGTGCCACGTGATGGCGCACGAGTCGTTCGAGAACGAGCACGTCGGCGCCCTGCTGAACGACGACTTCGTGTCGATCAAGGTGGACCGTGAGGAACGCCCGGACGTCGACGCCGTCTACATGACCGCCACCCAGGCGATGACCGGTCAGGGCGGCTGGCCGATGACCGTCTTCGCCACCCCGGACGGCACCCCGTTCTTCTGCGGCACCTACTTCCCCCGCGAGAACTTCGTCCGGTTGCTCCAGTCCGTCGCCACCGCGTGGCGGGACCAGCGCGAGGAGGTGCTGCGCCAGGGCGCCGCGGTGGTCGAGGCGATCGGCGGCGCCCAGGCCGTGGGCGGGCCCAGCACGCCGCTGGACGCCCCGCTGCTCGACGCCGCTGCCGCCAACCTGGCCGGCGAGTACGACGCGACCAACGGCGGCTTCGGGCGCGCCCCGAAGTTCCCGCCGCACATGAACCTGCTCTTCCTGTTGCGTCACCACCAGCGGACGGGCGACCCGCGCAGCCTGGAGATCGTCCGGCACACCGCCGAGGCGATGGCCCGGGGCGGCATCTACGACCAGCTCGCCGGAGGCTTCGCCCGGTACTCGGTGGACGCGCACTGGACGGTGCCGCACTTCGAGAAGATGCTCTACGACAACGCGCTGCTGCTGCGGGTCTACACCCAGCTCTGGCGGCTGACCGGCGACCCGCTGGCCCGCCGGGTCGCCCGGGACACCGCCCGCTTCCTCGCCGACGAACTGCACCGGCCGGGAGAGGGCTTCGCGTCCGCGCTGGACGCCGACACCGAGGGCGTCGAGGGGCTCACCTACGCCTGGACGCCGGCCCAACTCGTCGAGGTGCTGGGCGAGGAGGACGGCCACTGGGCCGCCGATCTCTTCGCCGTCACGGTCGAGGGCACGTTCGAACACGGCACGAGCGTGCTCCGGCTCGCCCGGGACGTTGACGACGTCGCGCCGGAGATCCGGGCTCGCTGGCAGCAGGTGGTGGGGCGGCTGCTCACGGCCCGCGACAACCGGCCACAACCGGCCCGTGACGACAAGGTGGTGGCGGCCTGGAACGGCCTGGCGATCACCGCCCTCGTCGAGTTCCAGCAGGTCGTCGCGCTGTACGCGTCGCCGCAGGACGAGGACGTCAACCTGATGGAGGGCGTCGTCATCGTCGCCGACGGCGCGATGCGCGACGCCGCCGAGCACCTGGCCACCGTGCACCTGGTCGATGGCCGGTTGCGCCGGGTCTCCCGGGGCGGTGCGGTCGGTGAACCGGCCGGCGTACTGGAGGACTACGGCTGCGTGGCCGAGGCGTTCTGCGCGCTGCACCAGCTCACCGGCGAGGGGCGCTGGCTCACCCTGGCCGGCGGGCTGCTGGACACCGCGCTGGAGCACTTCGCCGCGCCCGGCGGCGCCTTCTACGACACCGCCGACGACGCGGAGCGGCTCGTCACCCGCCCGGCGGACCCGACCGACAACGCCACCCCGTCCGGTCGGTCGGCGCTGACCGCCGGGCTGGTCGCGTACACGGCGCTGACCGGTGAGCCCCGCTACCGGGAGGCCGCCGAGGTGGCGCTCGGCACGGTCGCGCCGATCGTCGGGCAGCACGCCCGGTTCACCGGGTACGCGGCCACGGTCGGCGAGGCGCTGCTCTCCGGGCCGTACGAGATCGCCGTGGCGACCGACGACCCGGCCGGCGACCCGCTGGTGGCGGCGGCCCACCGGCACGCCCCGCCCGGCGCAGTGGTGGTCGCCGGGCGCCCGGACCAGCCCGGGGTGCCGCTGCTGGCCGACCGCCCGCTGGTCGACGGGCGGTCCGCCGCGTACGTCTGCCGGGGCTTCGTCTGCCAGCGCCCGGTCACGTCGGTCGAGGAGCTGGTCGCCGAGCTCCGCTGAGCACACCGCGACCGACGTAGCGCCCGGTAGTTGCCCGCGACCAGGGCCCGGTGGTGGTCGGCGCTTCCCGGACGGACCCAGCCGCGCGAGCGCCGGCCCTGCGGGTGGCCGCGCCGGCGGCCCGGATAGGCTGGCCGCGCTATGGATTCCCGTACCGGTCTGCCTGTTGTCGGCATGGTGGGTGGCGGCCAGCTGGCCCGGATGACCCACCAGGCCGCGATCGCCCTCGGCCAGTCACTGCGCGTACTCGCGGTCGCCCCCGACGACGGCGCGGCGCTGGTCGCCGCCGACGTCCAGTACGGCGACCACACCGACCTGGCCGCACTGCGCACCTTCGCCAAGGGCTGCGACGTGGTCACCTTCGACCACGAGCACGTGCCCACCGAGCACATCCGCACGTTGGCGGCGGAGGGCGTGACCCTGCACCCCCCGGCGGACGCGCTGTTGCACGCCCAGGACAAGCGGATCATGCGGGAACGCCTGGCCGAGCTGGGCGCGCCCAACCCGGCGTGGCAGCCGGTGGGTGACCCCGCCGACCTGGTCGGCTTCGGCGAGCAGGTCGGCTGGCCGGTGGTGCTCAAGGCGGCCCAGGGTGGCTACGACGGCCGAGGGGTCTGGCTGGTCGACGACGCCACCCAGGCCACCGAGCTGGCCCGGACGCTGCTCGCCGGCGGCACCCGGCTGATCGTCGAGGAGCGGGTGCCGCTGCGCCGGGAGCTGGCCGTGCAGGTGGCCCGCTCGCCGTTCGGCCAGGTGGCCGCGTACCCCGTCGTCGAGACGGTGCAGCGGGACGGCATCTGCGTGGAGGTGCTGGCCCCGGCGCCCGGCCTGGACGAGGAACTGGCGGTCACCGCCCAGCAGCTCGCCATCGACCTGGCCACCGCGCTCGGCGTGGTCGGCCTGCTCGCGGTGGAACTCTTCGAGGTGCGCGACGCGGCCGGCCGACCGGCGATCGTGGTCAACGAGCTGGCGATGCGTCCGCACAACTCCGGGCACTGGACCATCGAGGGGGCCCGGACCTCCCAGTTCGAGCAGCACCTGCGGGCGGTGCTCGACTACCCGATGGGTGACACGGCGCTGGCCGCGCCGGTCGTGGTGATGGCGAACGTGCTCGGCGGCGAGCCGGGCGGGATGTCGATCGACGAGCGGCTGCACCACCTCTTCGCGGCCGAGCCGGGGGCCAAGGTGCACCTCTACGGCAAGCAGGTGCGGCCCGGCCGCAAGATCGGGCACGTCACGGTGCTCGGCGACGACCTGGACGACGTACGGGCGCGGGCCGCCCGGGCCGCGCGCTGGCTGCGCGAGGGGCACGAGTGACCGCGAAGCGTGCGCCGGCGAGCCCCGCGGTCGCGAACGGAGGGGGTACCGGAGTGAGCACGGTTGGGCTGATCATGGGCAGTGACTCGGACTGGCCGACCATGCGGGCCGCCGCCGAGGTGCTGGACGACTTCGGGGTGCCGTACGAGGTCCGCGTGATCTCGGCGCACCGGACTCCGGTTGCCATGATCGAGTACGGCCGCGACGCCGCTGACCGGGGCCTCAAGGTGATCATCGCCGGTGCCGGTGGGGCCGCGGCGCTGCCCGGCATGGTGGCTTCGGTGACCCCGCTGCCGGTGATCGGCGTTCCGGTGCCGTTGAAGCACCTCGACGGCATGGACTCGCTGCTGTCCATCGTGCAGATGCCCGCCGGGATCCCGGTGGCCACCGTCTCGATCGGCAACGCCCGCAACGCCGGCCTGCTGGCCGTGCGGATCCTCGGCGCGGCCGACGAGCACCTGCGCGCCAAGATGACGACCTACCAGCAGGACCTGGAAAACCTGGTAGCCGCCAAGGAAGCCGCCCTCCAGGCCACCCTGAGCTAACCCGGGGCGTGCCCCGGCCATCGGGGGTCATGGCCGGTGGTTCGGGCCGTGGGGGTTTCGGGGGGAGCCCACCCGCTCCGGGCGGTCAGGCTTGATCCCGCCGCGGGCCGGCGGCCGGCTCGGCGAACCAGGGCCGCAGCGGGCGGACCCGCAGCGGGGGCGGCGCCCGCGCACGCACCCGCCCCGCTCACCGCAGCCGACGTACGTACCCGGCACGCCGCCCCGCAACCGACGCACGTACCCGGCACGCTCAGCGTGCCCACTCATTCACGCCGCAGGGACCCTCAGATTCATCTCATGCCGCGTAGGGCGGTTTGTAGGCGTTCCTGGGCGCGGCGGCGGCGTTCGTTGCTGGCGCCGAGGATCAGCAACAGGATGCCCACCGGGATCAGCGCCAGCCACGGGCCGAGGCTGAACAGCGCGTGGATCGCGGTGATCGCGGTGACCGACGCGCCGACGATCACCGGGGCCTGCTGCCGGCTGGACGAGCCGAAGACCAGCACCGCGACCGCGCCGAGCAGCAGCAGCATCTGTCGCAGCGTGCTGGACTCGGTGGCCAGCACGATCGCCAGGGTGGGCACGAACGCGGCGACCAGGGCCGGCCCGTACGCCACCCAACTGCTCATGTCGGACCGCTGGCGCAGCTCCAGCACCCCGACCAGCAGGGCCAGCGCGGCGAAGGGCAGCGTGTACGCCTCGGGCAGCGCCACGTCGGCGACACGCATCAGGATCCACCAGGCGGTGATCTCGCAGGCCACCACCGCCCAGAACAGGATCCGCCGTTCCACCGGCCGGCGACCGGGTCGTGTCGCCGCGACCCCGAGGACCGCGCCCCAGGCGGCCAGCAGGGCGGCGATGTGCCGGGGCGAGTCGAAGGCGAGGGCCAGCGCGATCAGCGCCGCCGCGTATCCGCTCCATTCCACGGTCGCGGCCTCGCGTTGGGCCTCCGGACGGCGAAGCCGGGGCAGGGTCGCCGCGAACACCTGCAGGACCGCTCCGACCGCGAGGACCCCGAACGCGGACCAGACCGCGGCCAGCCCGGCGACCAGGCCAGCGGTGAGCACGAAGAGCTGCGCCATCAGCGAGGCGAAGAGCCAGCCGAGAATGCGGGCCCGTTGGGTGGTGCCGTACAGCGCCGCCACCACGCCCACGCCGACCGCGCCGCCGAGGGTGAACAGGGTCAGCTCCCGGGTGGCCAGGCTGCCAGCCAGCCCCGCGCCCCCGGCGGCCAGGCCGATGACGAAGACCAGCACCCGGGTCAGCCGCAGCGAGCGGGCCGGCTCGACCAGCGGCGGAGGCGGGGTCAGTGCGAGGCCGAGCATCGCGATGGTGAAGACCGAGAGCGCGGCGAGGGCGCTCGCCGGCCAACCGTTGCCCAGCGCGATGGGGGCGATCAGCAGCGTGACGGCGGCGCCGGGCAGCACCACCGGCACGGCCCGGGACCGCCGTCCGCCGCTGAACCCGGTGGCGGCCAGCGCCGCGGTCGCGGTGAGCAGCAGCGCGGTCAGCACGTGGGTCGGGTCGACGACGTCCGGCGGCGGGGTGAGCAGTTCCGGTGGCGGACCCTGCCAGATGCGGGTCAGCGTGCGGTGCGGATCGACCAGGGCGGTGACCAGGGCGGGTGTGATCGAGGCGAGCGCGAGGGCGGTCGGCAGGGCCGCCGCGGCCAGCGCGCCGGCGGACGGGCTGACCCGCCACCGCCGCCGCTCCGAGTCGTCCGGCAACCGCCGTAGCGCGCCGTCGAGCAGCACCGCCCAGCGCCGGACCGGCTGGGCCGAGCCGGTCGGCGGCACGGTGGCCGCGCGGATCAGCTCGGCCAGTACGCCGAGCAGCGCCGCGGCGGCCGCGTAGACGCCCGAGGCGAGGCCGGTGGGGATGGCCGCCAGCGCGCTGATGGTGGCCCCGCCGACCACGGCCACACTGACCCAGGGCAGGTATTGCGGGACGTGTCGGCGGACCGCGGCCACGGCGGCCAGGCCGAGGCTGGACGCGGCCAGCGCGGCGGTCAGCACCACCTGTGCCGAGTGTTCGAACTCGGCGGCCAGCGCCGCCAACGCGCCGGGCAGGGCCAGCAGCGCCGCGCCGACCGCCGCACCGCCGATCTGCACCAGGTGCGGCGGCATCCCCTCGGTCGCGATGTCGGTCACCTGCGGGCCGGCCAGCACGCGGGCCAGCGCGGCCACCACGACGCCGATCAGCGCGATGCTGCCCAGCGCCAGCGCGGTGGTCCACGGCCGGACCAGGCCGGTGCCGGCGGCGTGCAGCGCGACCACGCCGGCCACGGTGGCCCGGGACAGGCCGGCCCGGGCCTCCTCCGTCGCCACCGCGGCCATCCCGTAGACCGTGGCGACCATTCCGCCAACCAGGACCGGTGTCCACCAGGGCAGGTCGAACGCGGCGGGCGCGCCGATCGTGGCCAGCACCACCGCGGCGCCGGACACGTCCCACCGCCATGGAGGCGGGAGCAGAATGCCGGCGGCGACGGCCAGCAGGGCCAGCGCGACCGGGGCCTGCCAGGTGGCGCCACCGGTCGGCGCGGCCGGCCAGCCGCTCAGGTCGCCGTCCCAGATCGGGCCGGGGGTCGCCAGCACACCGAGCCCACCGCGCAGCGCCGTCCAACCGGCGAATACGCCGATCAGCAGGCCGCCGACGGTGATGCCGAGGATGGGCCCGCGCCGCCACTCCTCGGGCATGGCGCGGGCGCCGACGGCGACCACCAGCACCAGGCCGGCGGCGACCGCCAACTGCCCGCCCGGGGTCAGCACAGCGGCGATCCGGACCAGTGTGGCGATAAGGGCGGTGGTGACCGCTGCGGCGGCCAGGTCCGAGCCGTCCAGGGTGAGGTCGGAGCGCCGGCCGGCGTCGATCGACGGTGCCAGGAAGAGCAGCACAGCGGCGACCAGCAGCAGGGCGCCGACCCACGCGTCGGCGACGGTCGCCCCGGGCGCGCCGAAGGCGGCGGCGGTGACCACCAGAGCGCCCAGCCCGGTGCCGACGGACAGCGGCGCCGGGATGCGCCGCTGGGACACCTGCACCACAGCGGCGTAGCCGAGGGTCACGCAGACCGCGAGGAAACTCGCGGCCAGCACCGGGACGGTCACCTCGCGCAGGCTGGCCGGGGTGGGCGTCGGGTCGGTGGGCACGGTGGCCGCCACGAACGCGGCGACGGCCCCGGGCAGCGCGAACGCCGCGCCCCCGGCGGCCCAGGCGGACACCGTGTCGGCGGCGGCCGAGGCGATCCGGACCCGGGGCGCCAACGCGACCAGAGCGCCGGCCGCGAAGAGGGTGAGCAGGACCGCGGCGGTGAGCGTCGGCCCGGCCAGGCTGGCGCCCGCTCCGAACAGGCCCACCACGGCGGCCCCGACGGCGTGCGCCAGCGCGGCCCGGCTGGTCCGCGCGGAGAGGCCGATCACCCCGATGCCGACGGCGGTGAGCACCATCGGCCAGGGTGCCGACGCCCAGCCGAGACCGAACGAGGCCGGCACCGCCAGCGCGGTCAGCGCCGCACCGGCGACGGCGAACTCGCGGCGGATGTCCGGCGGCAGGGCCAGCACCGCGGCGATGGTGAGCAGGAACGCGGCGGCTGCGAGCTGCCAGGTGGTCGGGCCGACCGCGGCGGCCAGCTCGGCCGGGTACCGGTCGAGGTCGGCGCCCCAGGCGGGCAGCGACGCCCGGACCGGGGCCACGCCGGCGCGCAGCGCGCCCCCGGCGACCACCAGCCCGCTGACGGTGAGCGCCACCGCCGAGGCGACCTGCGGGCCGCGCCGGGCGGCCTCGGGGACCGCGCGCACGGCCAGCCCGGTCACCGTGATGACCGCCGCGATCAGCAGCAGAGCCCGGCCGGGCAGCGCCACCGAGGCGATCCGGCCGAGCGTCCCGATCACGGCCAGGGTGAGGATGCCGGCCGCGACGTCGGGCAGCGGTGGGCGGCGCAGCACCAGCGCGCCGCCCAACCCGACCGTGGCGGCCAGCAGCAGCGCCATCCCGGCGCCCGCCGCCGCCGGCACGGTCTCCGCCCGGAGCAGGGCGGTGACGGCGTACGCCAGGGCGACGGCGACCGCCACCCCGTGGAGCAGCCAGATCAGCTCGCGCAGACCGGGCACCGGGCGCACCGGCCGGGTGACGGCGGCCCCCGGGTCGGCATCGATCAGCTCGGCGGCCTCCTCCGGGTCGCCCTCGGGCCGGCTCTCGGCGTCGCGTTGCCGGGGCGCTGGCGGCGTGCCCGGGTCCGGGAGGTCCTGCCGGACGGGTCGCTCCACCGTCACCCCGGAGCGGGTCAGCCAGAGGTCGAGGAGGGCGACCAGGGTGAGCACCACGGCCCAGCCGCCCGGCCCGGTGATCCGGTCGTACGCCAGCAGCGGCAGCACCGGCTGCGCGGCGAGCACGGTGGCGAACCGGGGTGTGCGCAGGCCCGTCCAGCCGGCGTACCCGAACGCGACGGCGGCGGTGACCGCGAAGATCACTCCGGCGAAGATCGCACCGGAGGCGCCGCCGTTGCCGATCCGGTCCACCGCCCACAGGGCGTTTCCGGCAAGCGGCACCAGCAGCAGGCCGACCGCGGAGATCGTCTCGGCGGTCGAGGTGAGACCGCGTCGGGCCAGCGCCGGCGGGGCGAGCAGCATCAGCACCGTGGCGAGGAGCAGGATGCCGAGCCGGGCCAGCGCGTCCATCGAGCTGGTCGCCACCGCGGCGAAGACCACCGCGGCCACCCCGAGCAGCAGCGCGCCCAGCCCGAGCGGGATGTTCTGCACCTCGCGGGAGGACGCCTCCGGGGGGTGCTCGGGGTCGTCCGCGTCGAGCCAGGACGCCTGGGGCGGAAGCGGTGGCTGGTCCTCCCCGGTGGGTGGGGTGCCCTGACGGGGCACCCGGGGCGGGGCGCCGGTGGCGGCGGTCGGCGGCCGGCGGCTGGGACGGCGGCGCAGCACCCGCCGCGGCCTGGTGGCCTGCTTGACTCGTTCCTCACCGGCGTGCGCGAGGATGTCCCGCTGGAAGAGCGCGGCCTGCATCTTGGCGGCGATCTGCCGCTGCTCGCGGGCGATGGCGGCGTCGCGCGCCTTCATCTCCGCGATCGAGCGCTCGATGTCGGCCAGGTGTTCGACCCACTGGGCCTGATCGGCCCCGCAGTGCGGGCAGCGGACGGCCGGCTTGATCTCCCGGCCGCACGAGGAGCACTGAAAGGTCGCCACGACACCCCTCCACCCGCACTGTGGACTCCCACTGTCGCAGCATGCCCAAAGCTGGCGCGGATTTCGACACTTGTCGGCGGGTCCGGGGCAAACAACGACACCGGCCGGCCACGGAGAGGCACTCCGCGACCGGCCGGTGGGTGCGATCCGTCAGGGGCGGCCCATGCCCCGGTACTCCCAGCCGGCCTGGGTCCACAGTGCGGAGTCGAGGCAGTTGCGGCCGTCGACCACCTTGCGACCGGCGACCAGCTCGCCGAGGGCGACCGGGTCGGCGTTGCGGAAGTCGGCCCACTCGGTGAGGACGCAGACCAGGTCGGCTCCGGTGACCGCCTCGTTGATGCCGGTCTCGTAGGTGAGCTCGGGTACCGCGCGGCGCGCGTTCTCGGTGCCCTGCGGGTCGTACACGTGCACGTCGGCGCCGGCCTTCTGCAACAGCGCGGCGACGGCGAGCGCCGGGGCGTCGCGGACGTCGTCGGTGTTGGGCTTGAAGGTGGCGCCCAGCACGGCGATCCGGGTGCCGGAGAAGTCCGGGCCGGCCGGCCCGGAGCGGCGGCCGAGCAGGTCCGCGGCGAGCTGGAGCACCCGGGTACGGCGGCGCAGGTTGATCAGGTCGACCTCGTGCAGGAAGCGCAGCGCCTCCCCGGCGCCCAGCTCCTGAGCCCGCGCCTGGAAGGCCCGAATGTCCTTGGGCAGGCAGGCGCCGCCGAAGCCGAGGCCGGCCTGGAGGAACCGGTTGCCGATCCGCGGGTCGTAGCCGATCGCCCGGGCCAGCTGGGTGACGTCGCCGCCGGAGGCCTCGCAGACCTCGGCCATCGCGTTGATGAAGGAGATCTTGGTGGCCAGGAACGCGTTTGCGGCGACCTTGACCAGCTCGGCGGTCGCGAAGTCGGTGACCACGAGGGGCACCTCGCGGTCCTCGGTGGCGGCCAGGTCGAACACGCCCTTGTGCGCGGCGTAGAGCATGCCGTTGGCCCACTCGCTCTTCACGCCGACCACGATCCGGTTCGGGCGCAGCACGTCGTCGACGGCGAAGCCCTCCTGGAGGAACTCGGGGCTCCACGCCACCTCGACACCCAGGTCGTTGGGGGTGTGCTTGCCGACCAGCTGCTCCACCCAGTCGGCGGTGCCCACCGGCACGGTGGACTTGCCGACGATCAGGGACTTGCGGGTCAGGTGCTGCGCCAGGCTGGTCACCGACGCCTCGACGTACGACAGGTCGGCGCCCATTCCGTCGGCCCGCTGGGGGGTGCCGACGCAGATGAAGTGCACGTCGCCGAACTCGGCGGTCTCCGCGATGTCGGTGCTGAACCGCAGCCGGCCGGCGGCCAGGTTGCGCTTGAGCAGCTCGTCCAGGCCCGGCTCGTGGATCGGCACCTGACCGGCGTTCAGCATCGCGATCTTGTCGGCGTCCACGTCGAAGCCGAGCACCTCGTACCCCAGCTCGGCATAGCAGATGGCGTACGTCGCACCCAGGTAACCGGTCCCCAGGAACGTCACCCGCGGACGGGGCGCGCCCGAGGGCGGCGTCACCGTGGCGATGGCGGGGGTCGGCTGGATGGTGGGATAGGGGATCGTCACGCCTGTCTTCTCCGCTCGCACTGGCGGCGCTTCGTCGCGTCGCATTCTGCTGCGGCGCCTGGCCGGGCACCGGAGGGGTGGCTCATTGTCTGTCTTCCATCATCGCTCGGCGGCCGGGATGCTCCGTCGAACCTGTACCTACGCGCCGGTAACATCCACCCGAACTGCAGTCGCTATCCTTCAGTCTGCGCGGTCGAGGTCAGGCGAGGCTACAGACTGCGCATGATAGCGGTGAAGAGGAGGGCCAACGTGGCCGCAGGCGAGTCGTTCGACGTCTACCGGTTGCCGGAGGAACACGAGGCGATCCGGGAGGCGGTCCGGGAGGTCTGCACGGCGAAGGTGGCTCCGCACGCCGCCGAGGCCGACGACACCGGTGAGTTCCCGAAGGCGTCCTACGACGCTCTGCGGGCGGCCGACTTCCACGCCCCGCACATCCCCGAGGAGTACGGCGGCGCGGGCGCGGACGCGCTGGCCACCGCCATCGTGATCGAGGAGGTGGCGCGGGCCTGCGCGTCCTCCTCCCTGATCCCGGCGGTCAACAAGCTCGGCACGATGCCGCTGCTGCTGTCCGGCTCCGAGGAGCTCAAGCGGCGTTACCTGACGCCGGTGGCGGCTGGGGACGCGATGTTCTCGTACTGCCTCTCCGAGCCGGAGGCGGGCAGCGACGCGGCCTCGATGACCACCCGCGCGGTGCGTGACGGGGATCACTGGGTGCTCAACGGGGTGAAGCGCTGGATCACCAACGCCGGTGTCTCCGAGTTCTACACCGTCTTCGCGGTCACCGATCCGACCGCCCGGTCCCGGGGAATCTCGGCCTTCGTGGTCGAGAAGTCCGATGCCGGTGTGAGCTTCGGCGCGCCGGAGAAGAAGCTCGGCATCAAAGGCTCGCCCACCCGCGAGGTCTACCTGGACAACGTACGCATTCCGGCGGATCGCATCATCGGCGCGGAGGGCACCGGCTTCGCCACCGCGATGCGGACCCTCGACCACACCCGGGTCACCATCGCCGCTCAGGCCATCGGGATCGCGCAGGGCGCGCTCGACTACGCCAAGGGGTACGTCGCCGAGCGCCGGCAGTTCGGCAAGGCGGTCGCCGAGTTCCAGGGCGTCCAGTTCATGCTCGCCGACATGGGCATGAAGCTTGAGGCGGCCCGGCAGCTCACCTACGCCGCGGCCGGCAAGTCCGAGCGCGGCGACGCGGACCTGACGTACTTCGGCGCGGCGGCCAAGTGCTTCGCCTCGGACGCCGCCATGGAGATCACCACCGACGCGGTGCAGCTGCTCGGGGGCTACGGCTACACGCGGGATTACCCCGTCGAGCGGATGATGCGGGACGCCAAGATCACCCAGATCTACGAGGGCACCAACCAGGTGCAGCGGATCGTCATGGCGCGGCAACTGCTCAGCGGCGCTGTCTAGACGCCCGCCACCCGACCGTCGAGACCGACCGCCTCACCGCCGCCCGGCGGTGAGGCGGTCGGCGTTCGTACGTGAGTCCCCACACACCGACATCGTTGAACCGGTCAACGATGTTGGGGAGAAGGGAGAATCACCGAGCCTGATCGACCGATCATCCCGTTCACCCTGGCCGGCGCGTCCGCCGCCACCCTGCCTCGCCATCCACTCGCTGCCCAACGGCGGGCACGCCCAACGACGTCCTACGCCACGCAGAGAGATCGAGATGATGAAGCAGTTGGTGGAGAAGACCGGCCCCGACACCGCCTTCGAGCGGGAGGTGCTGCCCGGCGACCGGATGAGCAACCGACAGCGGGCGCAACTCGTGCTCGTGCTGGGCGCGATGATCGCGATCGGGCCGCTGACCATCGACATGTACCTGCCGGCGCTGCCCGCCATCACGGCCGGCCTGCAGACCACCGAGACCGCGGTGCAGTTGACGCTGACGGGCACGCTGCTCGGCCTCGCGCTGGGCCAGTTGCTCGTCGGGCCGCTCTCCGACGTGGTCGGGCGGCGGGCGCCCCTGCTGGCCGGGCTGGCCCTGCACGTTGCGGCATCCGTGCTGTGCGTGTTCGCACCCACCATCGCCGTGCTCGGCGTGCTGCGCGTCCTGCAGGGGCTCGGGGTGGCGGCCGCCACCGTGGTCGCCACCGCGGTCGTGCGCGACCTGTTCAGTGGCGCCTCGTTCGCCCGGATCTTCTCCCGGCTGATGCTGGTCATGGGACTGGCCCCGATCCTCGCGCCGACCCTGGGCAGCGGCCTGCTGCGCTGGACCGAATGGCGGGGCGTCTTCGCGGCGCTGGCCGTGCTCGGCGCGCTGCTGATCGTCGTCGCCGCGTTGCGGCTGCCGGAGACCCTTCCCGTGGCGCGCCGTCGGCGCGGCGGCGTGGGGGCGACCCTGCGGGACTACCGGCGGCTGCTCAACGACCGGGCGTTCGTCGGTCTGGTGCTGGTCGCCGGGCTGGCCATGGCCGCGCTGTTCGCGTACGTCTCCGGGTCGTCCTTCGTGCTCCAGGAGCAGTACGGCCTCAACGAGCAGCAGTTCGGGCTGGCCTTCGGGGCGGGCGCGGTCGGTCTGATCGGGGCCACCCAGTTCAACGTCCGGCTGCTGCGCCGCTACACCCCGCAGCAGATCCTGATCAGCGCCCTGATCGCCGGGACCGCGGCCGGGCTGCTGCTGGTGATGTTCGCCGCGACCGGCCTCGGTGGTCTGGGCACGCTGCTCGCGTCGCTGTGGCTGGTCCTCGCCGCGGCGGGCCTGGCCCTGCCGAACGCGCCGGCGCTGGCGATGACCCGGCACAGCGAGGCCGCCGGAACCGCCGCCGCGCTGCTCGGCGCCGTGCAGTTCGGCATCGGTGCGCTGTCGGCGCCCCTGGTCGGCCTGTTCGGCACCGGGAGCGTGCCGATGGCGATCGTGATCGCGGGCGGCATGGCCGCGGCGACGCTGGTCATGCTCCTCGTCGTTCCCCGCGCCGAGCTCGGCGCCGTCGACCCGGACCTGGCCGTCGCACTGCACTAGGTGTTCTGTCCAGAGAGGTTGGGGGCGGGCCGGTCGCCCGGCCCGCCCCACGGTCAACGGATCTCGGTGGTGTCCTCAGGCCGCGGCTGGCCGCGCGGCGGCGCGGACCACGGCGACTCGCCACCCACCCGACGGGGCAGTGGGTCGGTCGGCGTCGGATCGGCCGGGTAACCCAGGCTGGGCGGGGTGGCGTCGCGCTCGGCGGGCTCGGGCGGTGGCCAGTCGGTCAGGGTGAAGTCGTCGCTCCGGGGGCCACCCGTCGACGCCGGTGCCGTGGCCGGCTCGGTCACCGGACGCGGCCACTGCTGCCAACGTTGCCTGCTGAACGCCGCCATCAGCAGCAGCAGGCCGATCAGGAAGAGGGTGCCGTTCTCCACCGGAAGACGCAGCGGCAGGGGATCGCCGAGAACCTTCCACCCGTGCGGGATCGCGTCCCGCACCTCGAACGGCGCCACGAACATCCCGACGTACGGGGTGACCAGCAGCAGCCCGGCCACCAGCGTGCCCAGCGGCGAGACGCGCAGTGTGCCGAGAAGGCCCAGCAGGACACCGCCGACACCGAGGTACACGGCCGGCTCGATCAGGTTGGCGGTGTTGAACGTGCCGATCTCCACCCAGCGGTCGACCGTCCGGCTCGACCCGTCCTGCCCGAGTGTGACCAGTACCCAGGTGATGGGCACCACCACCAGCCCGGCGAGGAAGCTCCAGAGATGTCGCATCCGCGCACCGTACCGTTTCCGGCATGACCGAGCACCTCTCCGCCGCTCCGACCGGCAAGCCGACGTCGTACTCCCGCGTCACCCTGAGCAAGATCATGACCGCCGTCGACGTGAACCTGTACGGCACCGTGCACGGCGGGGTCCTGATGAAGTTCGTCGACGACGTGGCGGGGGCCGCGGCCGCCCGGCACAGCGGCGGGACCGCGGTGACGGCGGCGATCGACGAGATCGTCTTCTCCGAGGCGGTCCGGGTCGGCGACCTGGTGCACGCGCACGCCCAGGTGAACTGGACCGGGCAGACCTCGATGGAGGTGGGCGTGCGGGTGGTCGCCGAACGGTGGGACTCCGCCGAGGACGCGCCGGTCCGGGTGGCCACCGCGTACCTGGTCTTCGTCGGAGTGGACGTGGGCGGAGCCCCGCGGGCGGTCCGCCCGGTGCTCCCCGAGACGCCGGAGGACGAGCGCCGGTACCGGGAGGCCGAGATCCGCCGTGCGCACCGCCTCGCCCGCCGCCGCGCCATCCAGGCCCACCGCGCCGGCTGAGCTGTCCTCGCTGCTTCCCACATGCGTGGGTGGGGTGGAGTGTGGGGTGGGCACGCATCGGTGCTCGTACCCGGTGCGCAGAATGGCGCTTCGAGGTAGGGCAAGATGGCGCCACGGCCCATTCACAGTGTCGTGCCGGGCCAGGGGAGGGTGGAGCAGTGGGTGATGTGCTGTGGACGCCGCCGGCGGACGTACGCGAGCGGTCCCGGATCGGCGGCTACCTGCGCTGGCTGCGAGAGCACCGCGGGCTGGACTTCGCTGACTACGACGCGCTGTGGCGCTGGTCGGTCACCGACCTGGACGGGTTCTGGCGATCCATCTGGGACCACTTCGAGGTGGTGGCGCACACCCCGCCGACCGCCACGCTGGCCGAGCGGGGGATGCCCGGTGCCCGCTGGTTCCCCGGGGCCACGCTGAACTACGCGGAGAACGTGCTGCGGATGCCGGGGCGGACCGACGACGACCCGGTGGTGATCGCGCACGGGCAGACCCGCGCGCCGGTCACGCTGACCGCCGGGGAGCTGCGCGAGCAGGTCCGCCGGGTGGCGGCCGGGCTGCGCCGGCTCGGCGTCACCGCCGGTGACCGGGTGGCGGCGTACGCCCCGAACATTCCTGAGACGTACGTCCTGCTGCTGGCCACCGCCAGCCTGGGGGCGACCTTCTCGTCCTGCGCACCCGAGTTCGGCACCCGCAGCGTCACCGACCGCTGGCAGCAGATCGAGCCGACCGTGCTGGTCGCCGTGGACGGCTACCGGTACGGCGACAAGCCGGTGGACCGCCGCGCCGAGGTCGCCGCCATCCGGGCCGCCCTGCCGTCGGTGCGGCACACCGTCAGCATCGGCTACCTGGACCCGAAGGCCGCCCCGGAGGACGCGCTGGGCTGGGCCGACCTGGCCGCGCCCACCGACGAGCCACTGACGTTCACGCCGGTGCCGTTCGACCACCCGCTGTACGTGCTCTACTCCTCGGGCACCACCGGGCTGCCCAAGCCGATCGTGCACGGCCACGGCGGCATCCTGCTGGAGCACCTGAAGATGCTCGCCCTGCACCACGACCTGGGCCCGGCCGACCGGTTCTTCTGGTTCACCACCACCGGGTGGATGATGTGGAACTTCCTGGTCTCCGGCCCGGCGGTCGGCGCGACCATCGTGCTCTTCGACGGCAACCCGGGCCACCCCGACCTGGGTGGGCTGTGGCGGCTGGCGGCGGAGACCGGCACCACGTACTTCGGCACCTCGGCGCCGTTCCTGCTGGCCTGCCGCAAGGCCGGGCTGGTGCCGCGGGAGGTCGCGGACCTGTCCGCGCTGCGCGCGGTCGGCTCCACCGGTGCGCCGCTGCCCGCCGAGGGCTTCACCTGGGTGTACGAGACCGTCGGCGACAACCTCCAACTCCAGTCCCTGTCGGGCGGCACCGACGTGTGCACCGGCTTCGTCGGCGGGGTGCCGCTGCTGCCGGTGTACGCCGGCGAGATCGCCTGCCGGGCGTTGGGCGCCAAGGTGGAGGCTCGCTCCGCCGACGGCACCCCGGTGATCGGCGAGCTGGGTGAGCTGGTGATCACCGAGCCGATGCCGAGCATGCCGGTGGGCTTCTGGAACGACCCGGACGGCACCCGCTACCGGGAGGCCTACTTCGACGTCTACCCGGGCGTCTGGCGGCACGGCGACTGGATCACCATCAACGACCGGGGCGGCTGCGTGATCACCGGACGCTCGGACGCCACCCTCAACCGTGGCGGGGTGCGGCTGGGCACCGCCGAGTTCTACTCCGTGGTCGAGGGGCTGGACGAGGTGGTCGACTCGGTCGTCGTGCACCTGGAGGACGACGAGGGCGGTGCCGGCGAGCTGCTGCTCTTCGTGGTGCTCGCCGAGGGTCTGGAGCTGGACGACCCGATGCGCGCGAAGATCTGCCGCGAGCTGCGCACGGCGCTGTCCCCCCGGCACGTGCCCGACGAGATCCACCAGGTGCGCGCGGTGCCCCGCACCCTCTCGGCGAAGAAGCTGGAGGTTCCGGTCAAGAAGATCCTCACCGGCACCCCGGTCGACCAGGCCGCCGCCAAGGGTGCCCTGGCCAACCCCGAGTCCCTGACGTCCTTCGCCACCTTCGCCGAACGCCGAGCCACCGACAACACGCCTGCCTGAAAACTGCGGTCACACCCGCGGGCCCTGCACGCCGCCGGACGCCCAGCCGGGTCACGGGAGGGTGTGGGTGACCTTTTCCGTGGTTTGGCGGGTGGCCAGGCGGGCCGGGTCGAGGTTCGCGCAGAGGACGACGGTGGCGGCCCGAGTGAGCGGGGCCAGCAGCCAGTCGACCGGGTCGGGGTACCGGGCGGCGTCGATGAGGACGCGAGCGCCGGCCTCGATGCCCAGCTCCGCGGCGCGGGCCTCGGCGCGGGCCAGCAGGGGAGCGTCAGCGGGGCCCGGTCCGGGCTGCGGGGTGAAGTGGTCGCCGTGCCGGCGCACCTCCACCACGTAGTCGCCGAACCCGGGTGGCACCTGCCGCAGCGGGGCGGCGAGCGGCGACAGCCCCAGGGCGTACCGCTCACCGGCGGACCAGGACTGCGCCTCGTCGAGGCGGTCGGCGGCGGCGAAGAGCACGTCCACGTCGCCCGGCGTGTCGACCACGCTCAGCTTGGCCGACCAGCAGCCCAGCAGCACCGCCGCGGTCTGCCAGTGCGGCGGCAGGAGCACGCCGGCCGGATCACCCAGGGCGAGGGCCACCTCGTCGACGAGGAGGTTGGCGGTCTTCGCCACCCAGTTCGCCAGTGTGGCGCCGGAGAGTTCGGTGCGGTCGCCGCTGCCGTCGTCGTACCAGGTCAGCAACGGTCGGGTCGGGTCGGTCGCGATCGCGTCGGCGAACACCTGGGCAATGTTGTCGGCCATCGGCGCGAACGATACGCCCCTGTGGGCCGTACTCGAAGACGATGACAAGTCGGCGTACCGTCGGGTCGCAGTCAGCGTCGGCCCCGTGCTCCGGCGTAGGCTTGCCCCCCGGAGTGTTGTTCCCCACGGACCCGCCAGTGCAAGGAGTCGCCCCGTGACCGCCGGTCGCCCGCCCCGCGTGCTCATCGACGCCACGAGTGTCCCCGCCGACCGTGGTGGTGTCGGTCGATACGTCGACGGTCTGCTCGGTGCCCTCGGCAAGGTGTGTGGGTCGGGGGTGGAGCTGGCGGTGGTCAGCCTCCGCACCGACCTCGAGCGGTACACGCGAATGCTGCCCGGCGCGGAGATCATCCCCGCCCCGGCCGCCGTCGCGCACCGCCCAGCGCGGCTCGCCTGGGAGCAGACCGGCCTGCCGCTGCTCGCTCAGCAGGTCGGCGCGCAAGTCCTGCACTCGCCCTTCTACACCTGCCCGCTGCGGGCCGGGTGCCCGGTTACGGTCACCGTGCACGACGCGACGTTCTTCACCGAGCCGGAGCACTACGACAAGTCCCGCCGGACCTTCTTCCGCAGCGCCATCAAGACCTCGTTGCGCCGGGCGGACCGGGTGATCGTGCCCAGCAAGGCCACCCGGGACGAGCTGATCCGGCTGCTCGACGCCGACCCGACCCGGATCGACGTGGCCTACCACGGGGTCGACCACGCCGCCTTCCACGCGCCCAGCGAGGAGGAGAAGGCCCGGGTGCGCGCCCGCCTGGGGTTGGGCAACAGCAGCTACATCGCCTTCCTCGGCGCCAAGGAGCCGCGCAAGAACGTACCCAACCTGATCCGCGGTTGGGCCCGGGCGGTGGCCGACCGGGTCGACCCACCGGCCCTGGTGATCGCCGGTGGCCAGGGGCACGACGACGACATCGACCGGGCGGTGGCCGAGGTCCCGTCCCACCTGCGGCTGCTGCGCCCCGGCTACCTGCGCTACGGCGACCTGCCCGGCTTCCTCGGCGGCGCGCTGGTCGCGGCCTACCCCTCCTACGGCGAGGGGTTCGGGCTGCCGATCCTGGAGGCGATGGCCTGCGCCGCCCCCGTGCTGACCACGCCCCGGCTCTCGCTGCCCGAGGTGGGCGGCGACGCCGTCGCGTACACCTCGGAGGATCCGGAGCAGATCGGCACCGACCTGGCCGCCCTGCTGGACGACGAGCAGCGCCGATTGTCGCTGGCGAAGGCCGGTTTCGACCGGGCCAAGGAGTTCACCTGGGAGTCCAGCGCCGAGGTGCACATCGCCGCGTGGAGCCGCGCCCGGTCGTGACCGTCCGGGCGCCGGATGGCGAGCCGCCCACCCTGCCGGGGTCCGTCGGGCATGATGTGCGGATGCTCTATGCGGTCATCCCGGCGGGTGGCAGCGGCACGAGGTTGTGGCCGTTGTCCCGAGCTGGTCATCCCAAGTTCCTCCATCCGCTGACCGGCTCCAACGCGTCGCTTCTCCAGGCGACCGTGGCGCGGCTGGCGCCGCTGACCACACCGGACCGCATCCTCGTGGTCACCGGAGCCGCGCACGTCGCGGCGGTGGCCCGGCAGCTGACCGGGTTGCCCGAGGAGAACATCCTGGTCGAGCCCTCACCCCGGGACTCCTGCGCGGCGATCGCGCTGGCCGCCGCGGTGATCGCGCTGCGCGATCCGGACGCGGTGATGGGCAGCTTCGCTGCCGACCACTTGATCGGCGACCCGGAGAGCTGGGTGCGAACGGTCCGGGAGGCGGTCCGCGGAGCGGAGCAGGGCATGCTGATGACGGTCGGGATCACCCCGACCCGGCCGGAGACCGGCTACGGCTACCTGGAGACCGGCGATCCGGTTGAGGACGCCCCGTGGCGTCCGGTGGCCGAGTTCAAGGAGAAGCCGGCCGCCGAGGTCGCCGAGGCGTACGTCCGTTCGGGCCGGCACCTGTGGAACGCGAGCATGTTCGTCTGGCGGGTGGACGTGTTCCTCGCCGAACTGCTCCGCCAGCAGCCGGCCCTGCACGCCGGGGTCACCGCGATCGCCGCCGCCTGGGGCACCCCGGAGCAGGACGATGTGCTCGGTACGGTCTGGCCGACCCTGCCGAAGATCTCCGTCGACTACGCGGTGATGGAGGGCGCGGCTACCGCGGGCCGGGTGGCGACCGTGCCGGGCGACTTCGGCTGGAACGACGTCGGCGACTTCCACACCCTCGGCGAGGTGCTGCCGGCCGACGCGTCGGGCAACGTGGTGCTCGGCGCCGACGCCAAGCCGGGAGTGCTGCTGCGGGACAGCGCCAACCTGGTGGTGGTGCCGCAGTCCGGCCGGTTGGTGGCTGCCCTCGGGGTGCGTGACCTGATCGTGGTGGACACCCCGGACGCGGTGCTGGTTTGCCCGCGGGATCGGGCCCAGGACGTCAAGGCCCTGGTCGACGAGCTCAAGGAGCGAGGCGAAGAGGGCTACGTCTGAGAGCCGCGAGGGCCGGCGCGACCAGTTGCACGGTCCCGCCGGCCAGTGGCTCGGGGAGGCGGTCCGGCGGGAACCACCCCAGCGCCTCGGCCTCGTCGCTGACCTGCTCGACGGCGCCGGGCGGGGCGAGCACGGCGAACCGGACGTCGTGGTGCAGGGAGCCGCCCTGGCAACCCACCGGGTGGATGTCCACGTCGATCGGCACCGGGTCGATGCGTAGGCCGGCGATCCCGGACTCCTCGGTGGCCTCGCGTAGCGCGGCGCCGGCCAGGGTCCGGTCGGTCGGCTCGCAGTGTCCGCCGAGCTGCACCCAGCGCCCGAACTTGCCGTGCAGGCAGAGCAGCACCCGCGAGCCGGTGGCGTCCAGCACCAGCACGCTGGCGGTGATGTGCCCGGGGCGGTGCGGCCGACTCATCGTGACGGGCCCGCCGTCGAGCAGTTCGCGGGTTCGGTCCCGAGCGGCGGCAGCGGCCGGGCTGGTGGGCCGCCAGCCGTCGAGCAGCGCGATGGCGTCGGAGTGCAGCGCCGCGTACGTCTCGGAGTCGGTCGGGTGGGCGGAGGATCCGGTGAGCGCGGTGTCGGGCACGCCGCCACTCTACGAGCGGCACGCTCCGTACGCTGGCGCGGTGAGCCTGCGAGTCCTCGAAATCGTGGCGTCGCTGCGCGTGCACGGCGGGGTGACCGGACGGCACCTCTGCGGAGCAAGGGCCGCAGACCCTCGTGGTGCCGCCCGATCACCGGTCCTCCCCCGGTCCCGGTGCCAGGCACCGCGCGCGTACGTGACGCGTGGGTGCCGTGCTCGGGCACTGGAAGCATGCCGAACCGGCCCGGGAAGCGTCGAGGTTTTTCAGTCCAGACTTAAAGATGGAGATAAGTGCCGGCCAGGTAGAGTCGAACAGCCACCCGGCATCCCCCTGCCCGGCGGCTCAGGAGCGCTGCATGCTGAAGATCCACTTTTCTGGCGAGGACATCCTCCGGACCCGGGTGGCGCCGGCGGCGGACCCGGTCTGGGAGTTGGTCCTCAGCCTGCACCTGTTGCAGGGCCGCGGCCGTGACCCGCTGACGGAGAACTGGCGGCGCACGGTGTCCCGAGGGCTGCGCCAGGACGCCGCCTCCGACCAGCTCCGGCTGCTCTTCGTCCTGAGCCCGCCGCGCGGCTACTTCCCCGACTTCCTCACCCCGTACGCCAGCGTCGACGGCTTCGAGGCCGGGCTGGAAGCGGTCCGCAGCACCCCGACGGAGCGGCTGCACCGCGACCTGAGCGTGCTGGCCACCGAGAACCCGCTGCCATCCTCGGCCGGCGCGCTGGCCCGGGGCGAGGTGGGGGCGTTGCGTCACCTCGCCGAGTCGATGGAGCAGTACCGGTCGTTGGCGATCAACCCGTACTGGAGCCGGATCCAGTCCGCGGTGGCGGCGGACCGGTCCCGCCGGGCCCGGGCCCTGCTCGACGGTGGCATGGAGGGGCTGCTCACCAGCCTCCGGCCGGCAATGCGCTGGGAGAACCGGGTGCTCGAGGTCCGCGACTACCCGCACAGCCGGGAGCTGCACCTGGACGGTCGGGGTCTGCTGCTCGTGCCGTCGTTCTTCTGCGCCGCCACCCCGGTCGCCCTGCTCGACCCGGCGCTGCCGCCGGTTCTGGTCTACCCGGTGGACCGGCTGGGTGGACTGGTGGCGGCCGACGGGGCCGGTCCGGCCGGCCGCGACTCGCTCGCCGCGCTGCTCGGCCGGACCAGGGCGGCGGTGTTGCAGGCCAGCGACGACGGCTGCACCACGGGAGAGGTGGCCCGCAAGCTCAACATCTCACCGGCGGCGGCCAGTCAGCACGCGACCGTGTTGCGCAACGCCGGCCTGCTGGTCAGCCAGCGGGACCGCAACACCGTGCTGCACACGTTGACCCCGCTCGGCCGGGCCATGCTGGACGCCTGACCCGGCCGGTTGCCCGTCAGAGGGCGAGTGTGGCGCTGGCCGGGCTGCCGGCCGGCGGGGGCAGCAGGGTCGACCCGACACCCTCCGCCGCCAGGGCGACCTGCAGACGGTGCAGGTCGGCGCCGAAGCGGACCAGGTCCATCGGGTCCACCGGAGCCGGTGGCGAGCCGAGCACCAGGGCGGTTGCGCCGTCCGGCCAGCCGGGCACCTTGGCGACCAGGCCGGCACGTACGTCCGCCTCGTCGACCAGGGTGAAGACCGTGCCGGGGGCGACCACCCCGGCGACCGCGTCGATCGCACGCCGCGCGGCGGCCGGGTCGGCCGGCGTGGGACCGGGAGCGTCGGTCAGAGTGGCGGCGTCGGCCAGCCCCGCCGCCCGCGCCTCGGCGGTCCCGAGCGAGAAGAGGTCCTGCGCCGCATCGCGGACCAGCGCCTGCGCCCCGGCGGAGTCGTCCGGGCCGGTGGCGGAGAGGTAGCCGCGCACCACCGCCACCGGGACCTGGTCGCACTTGCCCTTGATCAGCTCGCCGGCGCCCGCCAGCTCGTCCACCACGGCCATCTGGGTCAGCTGCAGCTCGTTGCCGTACGGGTCAACCTCGCCACGGTGGTCCCGGATGGCCGGCATCCCGGCCACCCCGAGCGCCACGTCGGTCAGCCCGTTGCGCCAGGGCCGGCCCATGGTGTCGCTGATGATCACTGCGACGTCCAGGTCGTAGAGCGCCCGCAACGCGGCGCGCAGCGCCCGGGCCGAGGCGTCCGGATCCACCGGCAGCAGCACCAGCCGGGTCTTGTCCACGTTCGACGCGTCGATGCCGGCGGACGCCATCACGAAGCCGTGGTGGGTCTGCACGATCCGGGTCGGCCCCCGGCTGGCCACCACCCGCGCCGTCTCGGAAGCCAGCACCTCGTCGCGCGCGGCGAGCCGCTCGGGTCCGTCCGCCGGGACGTCGACCAACCGCCCCTCCGCCTTGGAGACAATCTTGCTGGTGACGACCAGCACGTCGCCGTCGCGCAGCCAGGGCGCGGCGCCGGCGATCAGCGCCGCCAGGTCGTCGCCCTCGGTCACGTGGCCGATGCCCAGCACCGGCAGGATCTCCAGCCTCACGTCAACTCCACCGCGGCGCGGACCATCGCCGCCGTCGCCGCCTCGTCGGTCATCAGCAACGGCACCGCGCGGACCGTCACCTCCGGTACCAGCGTGCCCGCGTCCTCCTCGGCCACCAGCCAGCCGTCCAGCAGCCCGCCGGCCGCCCGGCCGCCGTAGAGCCGGCCCACCCCGGCCGCGCTGCACTCGACACCGAGCACGGAGAGGCAGCGGTCGGCCATCCCGCGGACCGGCGCTCCGCCGATGATCGGAGAGACGCCCACCACCGGGGCCGGGCCCGCCGCCACCGCCTCCCGAAGCCCCGGCACGGCCAGCACCGGCGCCACGCTCACCACCGGGTTGCTCGGCGCGATCAGCACCAGGTCGGCCGCGCCGATCGCCTCCAGGACCCCGGGCGCCGGCTTGGCCGTCTCGGCGCCCACGAAGACGAAACGATGGGTGGGGATGTCCGCCCGGTACCGCACCCACCACTCCTGAAAGTGGATCGCCCGCTGGCCCTGGTCATCCTCAACCGTGCCGGCGCTGTTCGCGACTGCGGGGCTCGCAAGCTCACTCCTCGCGCTCACGATGGCATGCGTCTCCAGCCGGTCGTCGGTCGCCGGGAGCAGGCGTACGCCCGGCTCCCAGCGGGTCGCCAGCGCCTCGGTGACCGCGTGCAACGGGTAGCCGGCGTTGAGCATGGTGCTGCGCACCAGGTGGGTGGCGATGTCCTTGTCGCCGAGGCCGAACCAGGTCGGCTCCGCCCCGTACGCGGCCAGCTCCTCCTTGACCGTCCAGCTCTCCCCGACCCGGCCCCAGCCCCGCTCGGGATCGGCGCCGCCGCCGAGGGTGTACATGACGCTGTCCAGGTCGGGACAGATCTTCAACCCGTGCAGCCACAGGTCGTCGCCGACGTTGACGACGGCGGTCACCTCGGCGCCGACCTCTCGGGCGTACGCCCGGACGCCGAGCAGGAACCGGGCGCCGCCGATGCCGCCAGCCAGAACCACGATGCGCATGTCGACCATCCTCGCGCACGTGACGCCTCCGGTCCGCCGGTGGTCCGGGAGACTAGGCTCACGTGCGCCCTGTCCGTCCATGCCCCGAGGGGGAGTTCGTGACCAGCCCCGCCGAGCCCGCGTCCACCGACGCGACCCAGGCCCGCCAGCTGACCAAGCCACTACGCGAACTGGGTGCGCTCGCGCTGCTCGGCGCCAACGCGGTGTTCCTCTTCGTGGGCCTGCTCCGGCTGCTCAGCCCGAACGACTACAGCTCGTTCACCGACCGTGCGGGCAGCACCTTCTTCACGTTCATCGGGTTGGAAGCGGTGGGCCTGCCACTGCTGGCCGTGCTGCTGGCCACCCACGTCTCGCCGGTGCTGCCGAAGGCGAAGCTGATCACCCAGATGGCCCTCGGCGAGTACGCGGTCAGCGCGCTGCTCGGCGGGCTGACCATGCTGATCTGGACGGTGGGCCGGCTGGCCGAGGCCGAGGTGCTCGACGCGCTGCTCGGCGTGCTCACCCGGTTCGCCTGGCTGATGATCTTCGCGGCCGCCGCCTGGGTGGTCTACGCGGTCTGGCGGAAGCTGTACTACGTGCCGCGGCCGAAGCCCCAGCCGGGCGTCTACGGCCAGCCCCAGCCGGGCTGGCCGCAGCAGCAGGGCGGCTGGCCCGCCCCGGGGCAGCCCGGAGCCCAGCCGGGCGGCGGTTGGCCCGCCCCGGGCCAGCCGGGCGGGTACCCGCAGGGGCAGCACCCGGGCCAGTACGGCCAGCCCTCGCCGCCGTTCGGGTCGGCACCGCAGTCGGCACCGCCGTTCGGGTCCGCGCCGCAGTCGCCGCCGCCGGTCAACCCGGCCCCGCAGTCCGCCCCGCCGTTCGCGCCAGCCCCGCAGTCCGCGCCGCCGTTCGGCCAGCCGCCGTCGGCGGACCCGACCCAGGCGATTCCGCGCCAATCCGCCGACCCCACCCAGGCGATCCCCCGCCCCGGCGACACGGACGCCGACCGCACCCAGCACATCAACCCAGGAGACAACCCCCAACAACCACCCCGCTGACCCCCCCTCACGGCCCCCGGCCGCGCACCCCCGTTGATCATGAAGTTGTTGTCCGTCGGCACGGCGTGTCGTGGCAATAACTCCATGATCAACGAGGGTGGTCCGGGGGGGGTGGTCCGGGGGTGGTCCGGGGGAGCGGGCGCGGGTGTCAGTGGGGACCGGTGGGGTGGGTGGGGGCAGCGCATAGGCTGAGCGGATGGTTGATCGCACCCACTCCGGCCCGAGCGAGGCGAGCGTGCGGCGTGCCCTGGGTCGGGCCGCGACCGGGCGGGCGCTGGACGTCGACGAGGCGACGGCGCTGCTGTCCGCCCGCGGGGACGCGCTCGACGAGCTGCTTCGGGTGGCCGGTGGCATCCGCGACGCCGGGCTGCGTGAGGCTGGGCGGCCGGGCGTGGTCACGTACTCCAAGAAGGTCTTCATCCCGCTGACCCGGCTCTGCCGGGACCGCTGCCACTACTGCACGTTCGCCACGGTGCCGCACCGGCTGCCGGCGCCGTTCCTGGATCGCGACGAGGTGCTGGCCATCGCCCGGGCGGGTGCCGCGCAGGGCTGCAAGGAGGCCCTGTTCACCCTCGGCGACCGGCCGGAGGAGCGCTGGCCGGCGGCGCGGAGCTGGCTGGATGAGCGTGGCTACGACTCCACTCTGGACTATCTGCGCGCTTGCGCGGTGGCGGTGCTGGAGGAGACCGGGCTGTTGCCCCACCTCAACCCCGGGGTGCTGTCCTGGTCGGAGCTGCAACGGCTCAAGCCGGTCGCGCCGAGCATGGGCATGATGCTGGAGACCACGGCGACCCGGCTCTGGTCGGAGCCGGGCGGCCCGCACTTCGGCTCGCCCGACAAGGAACCGGCGATCCGGCTGCGGGTGCTCGACGACGCGGGCCGGGTCGGGGTTCCGTTCACCACCGGCATCCTGATCGGCATCGGGGAAACCCCGGCCGAGCGGGTGGACGCGCTCTTCGCGATCCGTCGCGCGCACCGGGAGTACGGGCACCTCCAGGAGGTGATCGTGCAGAACTTCCGCGCCAAGCCGGACACCGCGATGCGCGGGATGCCCGACGCGGAGCTGCACGACCTGGCCACGACGGTGGCGGTGGCCCGGCTGCTGCTCGGGCCGAAGGCCCGCATCCAGGCTCCGCCGAACCTCATCGCCGGCGAGTACGACCTGCTGCTGCGGGCCGGCATCGACGACTGGGGCGGTGTCTCCCCGCTCACCCCGGATCACGTCAACCCGGAACGCCCCTGGCCGCAGATCGAGGAGTTGGCCCGGCACACCGAGCTGGCCGGGTTCACCCTGCGCGAGCGGCTGACCATCTACCCCGAGTATGTGCGCGCCGGTGACCCGTGGCTCGACCCGCGGCTGCTGCCGCACGTGGGCGCGCTGGCCGATTCGGGCTCTGGGCTGGCGGTCGAGTCGGCCCGCCCGCAGGGTCGCCCCTGGCAGGAGCCGGAGGAGGTGTTCGGCGGCCGGACCGACCTGCACACGACCATCGACACCGCCGGTCGTACGGAGGACCGGCGTGGCGACTTCGACAGCGTCTACGGCGACTGGGCGGAGGTGGCCACGAAGGTGACCGCCGGGCCGACCGCCCTGGCCGGTGACCACGACCTGCGGGCCGGGCTGCGGCTCGCCGCCGACGACCCGGCCGCGCTGCTGGAGCCGGGGCACGCCGATGCGGCGCTGGCGCTGTTCGGGGCGGACGGGCCGGCGCTCGACGAGTTGTGCCGGCTCGCCGACGACGTGCGTCGCAGCGCGGTCGGCGACGACGTCACCTACGTGGTCAATCGCAACATCAACTTCAGCAACGTCTGCTACGTCGGCTGCCGGTTCTGTGCCTTCGCCCAGCGCGAGCGGGACGCCGACGCGTACCGTCTCTCCGTCGATCAGGTCGCCGACCGGGCCGAGCAGGCGTGGGCGGCCGGCGCCAGCGAGGTCTGCCTTCAGGGCGGCATCGACCCGAAGATGCCCGTCACCGGGTACGCCGACATCGTGCGTGCGATCAAGGCGCGGGTGCCGGGGATGCACGTGCACGCGTTCTCCCCGATGGAGATCGTCACCGCCGCAGCGAAGGCGGGCGTGCCGGTGCGCGAGTGGTTGACCCAGTTGCGCGAGGCCGGGCTGGACACCATCCCGGGCACGGCCGCGGAGATCCTCGACGACGACGTGCGCTGGGTGTTGACCAAGGGCAAACTCCCGGCCGCCGCCTGGGTCGAGGTGGTCAGCACCGCCCACGAGCTGGGCATCCGGTCCAGCTCCACCATGATGTACGGCCACGTCGACCATCCCGGGCAGTGGCTGGCGCACTTCCGGGTGCTGGCGGGCGTGCAGGACCGCACCGGCGGGTTCACCGAGTTCGTCGCGCTGCCGTTCGTGCACACCAACGCCCCGATCTACCTGGCCGGCATCGCCCGGCCCGGGCCGACCTGGCGCGAGAACCGGGTGGTGCACGCGATGTCCCGGCTGCTGTTGCACGGGCGGATCGACAACATTCAGTGCTCCTGGGTGAAGCTGGGCGACGAGGGCACGGTGGCGATGCTCCAGGGCGGCTGCAACGACCTGGGCGGCACGCTGATGGAGGAGACGATCTCCCGGATGGCCGGCTCGGACAACGGGTCGGCGCGTACCGAGGAGCAGTTGCGGGCGATCGCCACGGCCGCCGGTCGGCCGGCCCGCAAGCGCACGACCGCGTACGGTCACGTCCGGCCCTGAGTTCGAACCTTTTCCCGCCGCCGGCCGTACCAAGCGGTGCCGGTGGCGGTCGCGGCGAGGATCGCCGCCGGCGTCCCAGGGCCCGGCGGCGTCGGTAGGCGGCACGGGACCCGTCCGTCGCCGCGGGCGCGTTCGCGCCACCGCCGGAAAGGTTGCCCATGACCAGTGATCAGCGGAAGCGGCCCTGGCCGCGACTGACCCGCCGGCAGACGTTGACCGCCGCGGCCAGCGCCACCCTCGGCGCCGCCGCGCTCACCGTGCCGGGCCTGTCGGCCGCGCAGAACGCTCCGGGCGCGGCCGGGCGGGCCGACGACCCGATCGTCGTGCACCTGCGGGACGCCGCCTCCGGAACGATGGACGTCTTCGTCGGTGACTCCCGGATCGAGGTACGCGACCGCGGCCTGGCGGATCGGCTGCGGCGCGCCGCCCGGCGCTGACCCGACGTTCCGCTCGCCATCCTGTCCCCGCCCAGTGAGGTTGGTCCGCCATGTCTTCCCACCGCGAGGCCCCGGAGATAGCCAAGGATCCGGTCGCCGACAGCTCCGACCTGTACGCGTTCGTCAGCCCCGACAAGCCCGACTCGGTCACGCTGATCGCCAACTACGTGCCGTTGCAGCTCCCCTCCGGGGGCCCGAACTTCTTCGAGTTCGGCGACGACGTGCGGTACGAGATCCATATTGACAACGACGGCGACGGCAGTCCGGATGTCACCTACCGGTTCGAATTCACGACCGAGATCACCAATCCGAACAGCTTTCTCTACAACACCGGCCCGATCGATTCGCTGGACAGCGAGAACTGGAACCGGCGGCAGTTCTACAGCCTGACCCGGATCGCCGACGGCCGGGAGCATCGGCTCGCGCACAAGCTGCCCTGCCCGCCGTGCAACGTCGGCCCGCTGTCCACCCCGAAGTACGCGGAGCTGGTGCGGCAGGCCACCTACTCGCTCTCCACCGGGGAGCGGGTCTTCGCCGGGCAGCGCGCGGACGGCTTCTTCGTCGACCTGGGTGCGATCTTCGACCTCGGCACGCTGCGGCCGTTCCAGCAGCTGCACGTGGCCGGCAAGAAGGTCTTCAAGGCCGAGGGGGAGCCGGTCAACGCCACCGACCGGATGAACGTGCACAGCATCGCCGTGCAGGTGCCGCTGAGCCGAGTGCGCCGTCGCGCCAACCGGTACGGCGCCGGTGACCGCGCGTCGGTGATCGGCGTGTGGACGTCGGCGTCGCGCCGGCAGGTCCGGGTGCTGGGCGACCGGGCGGCCGCAGACACCGCCGCCGGTCCGTTCACGCAGGTCTCCCGGCTGGGCAACCCGTTGTTCAACGAGGTCATCGTGCCGATGTCCAAGAAGGACCTGTGGAACTCCCTTCCGCCGTCGGAGGACAAGCGGTTCCTGCGGTTCGTCGAGCAGCCGGAGTTGGCCGCGCTGTTGCCGGCGCTCTACCCGGACGTCTTTCCCAACCTGGACAAGCTCAGCAAGGCGAAGAAGCCCCGGGCGGATCTGGTGGCGATCCTGCTCACCGGCGTGCCGGCCGGGCTGATCGACGGCTTCACCAACGCCACCGGCGACGTGCAGGCCGACATGCTGCGGCTGAACACCGGGATCCCGCCCACCCGGCGCCCGGACCGCTTCGGCGTGCTCGGCGGTGACCTGGCGGGCTTCCCGAACGGCCGGCGGGTCGCCGACGACGTGGTCAGCATCGCGCTGCGGGCGATCGCCGGGCTGACCGTCCCGCTGGTGGACAAGACATTCCGCCCGGACGCGGCGACCGCCGCTCTCACCCCCGGGCTGAGCGCCGCCGACGTGACCGCACCGTTCCTCGGAAACTTCCCCTACCTGGGTACGCCGTACGGCGGGTTCAACAACCCGCCGGCGTCGTCCTGACCGCGGGGAGCGGCGGATGCACGAGCACGCGTACGGGCCGTCGGAGACCGGGAGCGTCGTTCTCGATCTGGGCGGCGAGACCGGCGCCCTGATCATTCACACCGGCCGGGATCTGCACGGCCGGGAAATCGAGATCAGTCGGGCCGAGGACCGGCGGACCCACTCGGCGGTGCGGGAGCGCCGGGTGCGGGACGGCTCGTTCCACAGTGCGGTCTACCCCGATCTTCCCGCCGGCATCTATACCGTCTGGTGGGACGAGAGTGCGCCCGTGGGGACGGTTACCGTCCATGGTGGAGCGATTGCCGAGTTTGTGTGGCCGAGCAGCGTGTTCGGGGTTGCCGGCTGACCAAATCGGCTCCCTCTTTCCGTCGCGCCCCGTCCACAATGTGGACGGGGCGCGTGCGGTGTCTGTCGCTCGACGGGCGGTCTGGGCCGCGCCGCGTTAACCTGTCTCCCACCAAGATCAGCTTTGTTGGGAGGGGGCGTCCGGTGCTCCAGGCGTCGTCGCGGGGGCGGCCAGCCGAGGGAGCGCCACGGCAGAAAAGTCGGGCAACTCGCCGGAGAGGGCGTTACTCGGCCGGGGTCTGAATCGATAGGGCAGGTTGCGAGGCTGGACGGCCCGAGTGGCCGGCCGGGGGTGTCGGGAGGGCGACTCCATTATCAAGTTTGGCTTGACGGCGCACGCATTACACGCGTGTAATTTGAATGGGGTTGTTCGCACGGAACGCAACAAAATGGGACCGGACGGACAAGCACGCCTTTCGCGTGGGGGGTTGCAGCGGCGATGACGCCGGTGCGCGACAAGGAGGCATTTGATGGACGGCCAGCTTGAGGTGGCCGACCTGCTCGGAAACGCGCCGGAGTGGCAGGAGCGGGCGCTGTGCTCGCAGACCGACCCCGAGGCGTTCTTTCCCGAGAAGGGCGGCTCGACCCGCGAGGCGAAGCGAATCTGCTCGCGCTGCGAGGTCAAGACCGAATGCCTCGAATACGCTCTCGGTCACGACGAGCGGTTCGGCATCTGGGGTGGGCTCTCAGAGCGGGAACGGCGCAAGTTGAAGCGGCGGGCCGCCTGAGCGGTGCGGAGTCGGGGCGGTGGGGGCCGCCCGGCTCGCCCGCGCGGGGACGGCTCAGGCCAGCTCGTCGGGGTCGACCCCGAGCAGGTTCGCCACCTGTTCGATGATCACGTCATGCACCAGGTCGGCGAGGTCCTCGCGGTCCATCGCCCGGAACTCCAGAGGTCGCCGGTACAGCACGATCCGTGGCGGGACCTCCTGTCGGCCCGGACGGCCCGGCAGGAGCCGGGCCAGCGGGACCTCGCCGTCCTCCAGCACATCGGAGTCGTAGACGTTCAGATCCGGCGGGACGTCCTCGACCGCGAACTCGACACCGGCCAACTCCTTGGCGAACCGGCGCTCCAGCGTCTCGACGGTGTCCAGGACCAGGTCGTCGAAGACCTCCGCCTTGGTCCGCGCCAGCGGCACGGTCGCCGGTACCAACCGCCCACGCAGCCCGCGCCCGTGCCGGTCACGGTGGGCGCGTCGGCCGGAACCGGGGCGGCGGTGTTCCGGGCTCGTCATGAGGGAAAGGGTAGCCCCCGCGTCGGGCTGGCCAGCGGCAGCGCCGCTCCCGTGGCGCGGCGTGAGCCGGGCGGGTGGATTGTGATCACCACGACGGGCGTGTCGCAACGCGAAGCGATGCGCCGGACCCGGTAATGGAGATACCCTGCCGCCGTGAGGTCACCACGGCGCTGCTCCCGTAACGGCTGCCCCCGGCAAGCGGTCGCCACATTGACCTATGTCTACAACGAGTCGACAGCGGTGGTGGGTCCGCTGGCGGCCTTCGCCGAGCCGCACACGTACGACCTGTGTGAGCCGCACGCCCGCAGCCTGACCGCGCCGCGGGGCTGGGACGTGGTCCGGCACGAGGGCGAGTTCGAGCCGCCGCCGCCCACCACGGACGACCTGGTCGCGCTCGCCGAGGCGGTCCGCGAGGCCGCCCGCCCGGCCCCGAGGCCCCCCGAGGACCCGCGCGACCGGTCCCACCCCGACCAGTCCCACTCCACCGGCCGCCGAGGCCACCTCCGCGTAATCCCCCCCAACCACTAACCCCCACCCCTGCCCGGGGCGGGGTGGGGTTAGTTGCCTAGGAGGCGGGAGAGGGCTTTTGCCTGGCGGGAGGGGCGGTTGGTGCGGAGTTCCGTTGCGTCCGCCTTGGTCATCACGCGTAGGGCGGTGTTGACGGCCAGCCAGCGGATGGGCTCGGGCTCCCAGCGGGGGGAGCGACGGTTGACCCAGGGCAGGGCGGTCCGCTCGGTGCGTTCGCCGCGGATCAGGTCCGCCAGGGTGCGGCCGGCGAGGTTGCTGGAGCCCACCCCGTCCCCGACGTAGCCGCCCGCCCAGGCCAGCCCGCTGGCCCGGTCGAAGCCGACCGAGGCCGCCCAGTCCCGGGCCACCCCGAGCGGGCCACCCCACGTGTGCGTCACCGGCACGTCCGGGCCGAGCACCGGGAAGAGCTCCCCGAGCGTCCGCCGCAGCGCCGCGAAGACCCGTGGCTCCCGGTCGTAGCCGGGGGAGACCCGCGACCCGAAATGGTACGGAGCGCCACGCCCGCCGAAGGCCAGCCGGCCGTCCGCGGTCCGCTGGCCGTAGATGATCACGTGCCGGTGGTCGGAGAACGTCTCGCGCTGGGCGAGCCCGATCCGCGCCCAGGTCTCCGCCGGCAGCGGCTCGGTGGCCACCATCAGCGAGTACACCGGTGCCACGGCCCGTCGCTGACCGGGCAGCGTGGGCGTGTACCCCTCGGTCGCCCGGACCACCACCGGGGCCCATACCGTCCCGGCCGCGGTGACCGCCGCACCGGCCCGGATCGCGGCGACCGGCGTCCGCTCGTGGATGGTGACCCCGAGCCGTTCCACCACCCGGGCCAGGCCACGGACCAGCTTCGCCGGGTGCACGGCGGCACAGTGCGGGGTGTACGTCCCACCGCGTACCCCCTCGGCGGCGCAGCGGGCGGCGGCCTCGCCGGCATCGAGCAGTGCCAGGTGCTCCGGGCCGAAGCCGAACGCGCGGGCCTCGTCCACGGCGGCCCGGGCCCGGGCGAGCTGGGGGCCGGTGCGGGCCAGGGTGACCGTCCCGCCGTCCGCCCAGTCGCAGTCGATGCCCTCCGCCGCGACCACCCGGCCGACCTCGCGCACCGTCTCGTGCAGGGCCCACTGCATGGCGATTGCCGCGTCCCGGTTGTGCCGGCGGGCCAGGCCGGTCAGCGAGGTGGGGAAGAGCGCCGAGCACCAGCCGCCGTTGCGGCCGGACGCGCCGTACCCGGCGATCTCCTTCTCCAGCACGATGATCCGCAGCGCCGGCTCGGCCCGAGCCAGGTGGTACGCCGTCCACAGCCCGGTGTAGCCGGCGCCCACGATCACCACGTCGGCGTCCGCGTCGCCGGGCAGCGCCGGTCGCGGGGTCAGTGGCTCGTCCAAGGTGGACAGCCAGTGCGACAGCTCCCGGTAGTGCCCGGCGGGGTCGCCGCTCAGAGTCGTGCCCATGCCTCGGTGAGCACCGTACGCAGGATCTGCTCGATCTCGTCGAAGTGCTGCTGCTCGGCGATCAGCGGCGGGGCGAGCTGCACGACGGGGTCGCCACGGTCGTCGGCGCGGCAGTAGAGCCCGGCCTGGAACAGGGCCGTGGAGAGGAAGCCACGCAGCAACCGCTCCGACTCGGCCTCGTCGAAGGTCTTCCGGGTCGTCTTGTCCTTGACCAGCTCTATCCCGTAGAAGTAGCCGTCCCCGCGGACGTCACCGACGATCGGCAGGTCGTTGAGCTTCTCCAGAGTGGACCGGAACGCGTCCTCGTTGGCCCGTACGTGCCCGATGAGGTCCTCGCGGGCGAAGACCTCCAGGTTGGCCAGGGCGACCGCGCAGGAGACCGGGTGGCCACCGAAGGTCACCCCGTGGGCGAACATGCCGGTCTCGGTGAGGAACGGCTCCATCAGCCGTTCGCTGGCGATCATCGCGCCGAGCGGGGCGTACCCGGAGGTGATGCCCTTCGCGGTGGTGATGATGTCCGGCTGGTAGCCGTAGCGCACGGCGCCGAAGTATTCGCCGAGCCGCCCCCACGAGCAGATCACCTCGTCGGAGACGAGCAGCACGTCGTACGCGTCGCAGATCTCCCGGACCCGCTCGAAGTAGCCGGGAGGGGGTGGGAAGCAGCCGCCGGAGTTCTGCACCGGCTCCAGGAAGACCGCGGCGACCGTGTCCGGCCCCTCCCGCTCGATCGCCCGGCCGATCTCGTCGGCGGCCCAGCGGCCGAACGCCTCGGGGTCGTCGCCGTGCTCCGGCGCCCGGTAGAAGTTGGTGTTCGGCACCTTGATGGCCCCGGGCACCAGCGGCTCGAAGTCGCTCTTGATGCCGGGCAACCCGGTGATCGACAGCGCGCCCATGGAGGTGCCGTGGTAGGCGATGTAGCGGCTGATCACCTTGTACTTGTTGGGCTGGCCGGTGCGCTTGAAGTAGGCCCGGGCCAGCTTCCACGCCGCCTCGACGGCCTCGGAGCCGCCGGTGGTGAAGAAGACCCGGTTCAGGTCACCGGGGGTGAGCGAGGCGATCCGCTCGGCCAGTTCGACGGCCTTGGGGTGGGCGTACGACCAGAGCGGGAAGTAGGCCAGCTCGCCGGCCTGCTTGGCGGCCGCCTCGGCCAGTTCGGTGCGGCCATGGCCGGCGTTGACGACGAAGAGCCCGGCGAGCCCGTCCAGGTAGCGGCGGCCCTGCGCGTCCCACACGTACGCGCCCTCGCCGCGCACGATGGTCGGCACCTCGCCGGCGGAGTAGCTCGCCATCCGGGTGAAGTGCATCCAGAGGTGGTCGGTGGCGTTGGCCATGTCAGCCCCATCGGTCGTCGGGCCGGTCAAAGGGGTGAGGCCGGCCGCTCTGCCCACGGTTATCGCACAGTAGGAGTCGGCGACGCAAGTGTGATCGGTTGTACTCGGGCCTGCCGGCGACGAATTCAGCGAGCATGAGCCTCGGTGGCGACGGAATCCGCACGGTGGTCCCGGCCCTGTTCGTCGCCGCCCGGACGGCCGGGTGACCCTGGTTCGCGGTCCTTTGCTCTGCTTCAACGGACGCAACACCGCACGTCCGGTATCCGGACACCGGGTGTTGCGCCGGGTGAAGCAGAGCAAAGGGCGCCACACAATGCCCCGGTCGGCCCGGCCCGGCCCGGTCGGCCCGGCCCGGCCCGGTCGGCCCCGCCGGTCCGCGCCGCCCTGCCGGCCCGCCGCCCTGCCGGCCCGCCGCCCGCCGCCCTGCCGGCCCGCCGCCCCGCCGCCCTGCCGGTCCGCCGGTCCGCCGGCCCGCCGGCCACGATCCACTCCATATCGCCGATGTCGGGGTGTCGGGGCGGGGTTGATGCCGCGATATCAAGGATGTCGAGTGGATCAAGCGAGTGGAGCAGCCGGGACGGGGGCGGGGCGTCTCTGGGGCAGTCCGCCAGGCGGCCCGCTGATCCACTCGGGATCACGGAAATCGCGGTGTCCGGGCCGCCCGGACACCCGGACTTCCTGGAAGCCGAGTGGATCACGAGGCCGTGAGCGTCAGGCGGTGCCCCAGGTGTACGTCTGCTTGCGCAACTTGAGGTAGACGAACGCCTCGGTGGACAGCACCCCGGGCACCGCGCGCAGTCGCTGCAGGATCTCCAGCAGGTGGTCGTCGTTGCGGCAGACCACCTCGGTGAGCAGGTCGAACGACCCGGCGGTGATGACCACGTAGTCGACCTCCTCCAACTCGGCCAGCCGGTCGGCCACCGCCTCCAGGTCGCCGTCGGTACGCAGGCCGATCATCGCCTGGCGGGGGAAGCCGAGCTGGAGCGGATCGGTCACCGCGACGATCTGCATCACGCCGGAGTCGAGCAGCCGCTGCACCCGCTGGCGAACCGCCGCCTCGGAGAGCCCGACCGCCTTGCCGATGGTGGCGTACGGTCGCCGGCCGTCCTCCTGGAGCTGTTCGATGATCCGCTTGGCCACGTCATCCAGCAGAGCGTGATTGGCACCTTCACGGACAGCGACGCGTCGACCGCCGTTGCCGTTCTCGTGCTGCCGGTTCGTCATCGTGCGCTCCCCATGTACCGAATCGTGATGTCGCGCGTGTGTCCTCGCGCAGTCTGGCGTATTTCGTCGTGCATCGCTAACCCCGCAACGGAATCCCTTGTAAGGAAGGTCACCTCATGTCAGGATCAGTCGTCCATGGCACCTGACCCTCCCGCCGGCGCGCCACCCCCGTCCCGCCCGCCGACGATGACCCTTTAGGAGTCGTCATGCGTACTCCCCTCCGGCCCCTCACCCGGCGTGGACTGCTCACCGGCACTCTCGGTTCGGCCGCGCTCCTCGCCACGGGCGGCAGCCTCGCCGGCTGCGGCACCAAGGGCGCGCAGCAGACCGAGGCCGGCTGCGTCAGCGAAGACCTTTCCGGCACCGAGAAGAAGCTTGCCTTCTCCAACTGGCCGCAGTACATGGACGTGGACGAGAAGGACGAGTCCAAGCGACCCAGCCTCGACGGGTTCATCACCAAGACCGGCATCCAGGTCACGTACACCGAGGACATCAACGACAACAATGAGTTCTTCGGCAAGGTGCAGAACCAGCTCGCGGCCTGCCAGAGCACGGATCGGGACCTCATCGTGCTGACCGACTGGATGGCCGCCCGGATGATCCGGCTCGGCTGGATCCAGAAGCTCGACCCGGCGAAGATTCCCAACGTCCAGGCCAACCTGCTCCCGTCGCTGCTCAACCGCTCCTTCGACACCGAGAACCGGATCTCCATCCCGTGGCAGTCGGGCCTCGCCGGTCTGGCGTACAACGGCGACGTCACCAAGGAGCTGCGCACCGTCGACGAGCTGCTCACCCGACCCGACCTCAAGGGCAAGGTGACCGCGCTCAGCGAGATGCGCGACACGATGGGCCTGCTGCTCGGATCCAACGGGCACGACCCGGCCAACTTCACCACCGCCCAGTTCGACGACGCGCTCAACAAGCTCAAGAAGGCCGTCGACTCCGGACAGATCCGCAAGTTCACCGGCAACGACTACGCACCCGACCTGGCCAAGGGTGACATCGCCGCGTGCATCGGCTGGTCCGGGGACGTCATCCAGCTCTCCAGCGAGAACGCCAAGGTGCAGTTCGTCGCGCCTGACTCCGGCGTGATGCTGTTCAGCGACAACATGATGGTCCCCAACAAGGCCACTCACAAGGGCAACGCCGAGGCGCTGATCAACTACTACTACGAGCCGGCCGTCGCCGCGACGCTCGCCGCGTACGTCAACTACATCTGCCCCGTCAAGGGCGCCCAGGCCGAGATGGAGAAGATCGACCCCGAGCTGGCCGCCAACCCGCTGATCTTCCCCGACGAGGCGCTGCTGTCGAAGTCCAAGGTGTTCATGGCCCTGGACGAGAAGCAGGAGAAGGAGTACGAGGGCAAGTACCAGCAGGTCATCGGGGCGTGACGGAGATGGCGCGCGAGACACCCGCCGGCGACCTGCGCCTGGCCAACCTCACCAAGCGGTTCGGGATTTTCACCGCGGTCGACGACCTCAGCCTGACCATCCCGCAGGGCTCGTTCTTCGCCCTACTCGGCGCGTCCGGCTGCGGCAAGACGACCACGCTGCGGATGATCGCCGGTCTGGAGGAGCCGACCAGCGGTCAGGTGCTGCTCGGCGACCGTGACATCGCCCGGCTGCGGCCGTACAAGCGACCGGTCAACACCGTGTTCCAGAGCTACGCGCTCTTCCCGCACCTGAACATCTTCGAGAACGTGGCCTTCGGGCTGCGTCGGCGCGGCATCCGCTCGGTCGACGACGAGGTCCTGCGGATGCTGTCGCTGGTGCAGCTCGACGACTATGGCAACCGCCGCCCGGCCCAGCTCTCCGGCGGCCAGCAGCAGCGGGTCGCGCTGGCCCGCGCGCTCATCAACCAGCCGCAGGTGCTGCTGCTCGACGAGCCGCTGGGCGCTCTCGACCTCAAGCTGCGCCGGCAGATGCAGATCGAGCTGAAGCGGATCCAGACCGAGGTGGGCATCACGTTCGTACACGTCACGCACGACCAGGAGGAGGCCATGACCATGGCCGACACCGTCGCGGTGATGAACGCCGGCCGGATCGAGCAGCTCGGCGCCCCGGCCGATATCTACGAGTTCCCGGCCACCGCGTTCGTGGCGAACTTCCTCGGCCAGTCCAACCTGCTCGCCGGCGAGGCCGCCGGCACCGCGGGCGGCGAGGTGGCGGTGACGGCGCACGGCGCGCGCTTCTCGGTGCCCGCCGGCCGGTCCCGGGCCGACCGTGGTCCGATCCACCTGGGGGTACGCCCGGAGAAGCTGCATCTGGTCGGCTCCGCCGACCAGGTGCCCGCGGGCCACCAGCACGTCACCGGGGTGGTCAGCGACGCCTCCTACGTGGGGGTCAGCACGCAGTACCTGCTGCGCACCGGCTGGGGCACCGAGCTGTCGGTGTTCACGGCCAACAGCGGGGCGGCGGCTCAGGTGCCGGTCGGCAGCGAGGCCGTGGCGTACTGGGATCCACGGCACGCGTTCCTGCTGCCCCGGGACGCCGCCGACAGCGACCGGACCTCCCCGGTGGTCGACGAGCCGGTGGGTGCGCCGTCGTGAGCGTCCTGGCCCAGGTGCCCACGGGATCGGGGCAGCCGCCGCCCACGCCGCCGGCCGCCCGGTCGGGGAGGCACCGCCTGCTGCCGTACCTGTTGCTGCTCCCCGGGGCGGCCTGGCTGCTGGTGTTCTTCGGCGTGCCGCTGGTGCAGCTCGCCGCGGCCAGCCTCTACGACCCCAGCGGCTCGCTCTCCACCGGGTACGCGTTGACCTGGGCGTTCGGCAACTACCCGGACGTGTTGCAGGCGTACTGGCCGCAGTTCCTGCGCTCGTTCGGCTACGCCGGCGTGGCCCTGGTGCTGGCGCTGGTGCTGGGTTACCCGCTTGCGTACGCCATCGCGCAGAAGGCCGGCCGGTGGAAGAACCTGCTGCTGGTCTGCGTGGTCGCGCCGATGTTCACCAGCTTCCTGGTCCGCACGCTGGCCTGGAAGACCATCCTGTCGGACAACGGCGCACTGGTCGGCCTGCTGCGCGACGTGCACCTGCTCGCCCCGGACGGTCGGTTGCTGGCCACCCCGTTCGCGGTGGTGCTCGGCCTGACGTACAACTTCCTGCCGTTCCTGGTGCTGCCGCTGTACGCGAGCCTGGAGCGGCTCGACCACCGACTGCTGGAGGCGGCCAGTGACCTGTACGCCAGCGGATTGCAGGCGTTCCGCCGGGTGACCCTGCCGCTGTCCATGCCGGGTCTGGTCGCCGGCACGCTGCTGTTCTTCATTCCGGCCAGCGGTGACTACATCAACGCCGAGCTGCTCGGCACCCCGAACGAGTACATGATCGGCAACGTCATCGACTCGGCGTTCCTGGTCCGGCTGGACTACCCGCAGGGCGCCGCGCTGTCGTTCCTGCTGATGGCGGCGATCCTCGCGGTGGTCTTCGGCTACCTGCGCAGGGCCGGCACGGAGGAGGTGCTGTGAGGCTGTCGCGTTGGCTGGCAGACCGCTGGGTGATGATCGTGGCGCTGCTGGTGCTCGGCTACCTGGCGTTGCCGATCCTGGTGGTGGCCGGGCTGTCGTTCAACCGCCCGTCGAGCCGGCTGTCGTACGACTTCAACGAGTTCACCCTGGACAACTGGCGCCAGCCGTGCGCCACGTCGGACATGTGCGACGCGGTGGTCCGCAGCGTGCAGATCGGCTTCATCGCCACCGTGGTCGCCACCGTGCTCGGCACCCTGATGGCGTTCGCGCTGGTCCGGCACCGCTTCCGTGGTCGTTCCGGCATCAACGTGCTGATCTTCCTGCCGATGGCCACCCCGGAGCTGGTGATGGGCACCTCGCTGCTGGCCCTCTTCGTCTCCGCCGGGGTGCCGCAGGGCTTCTGGACCATCGTCATCGCGCACGTGATGTTCTGCGTCTCGTTCGTGGTGGTCACCGTCAAGGCGCGTCTCGCGGGGATGGACCGGCGGCTGGAGGAGGCCGCCATGGACCTGTACGCCAGCGAGTGGCAGACCTTCCAGCGGATCACCCTGCCGCTGGTGCTGCCCGGCATCGTGGCCGCCGCGCTGCTGGCCTTCTCGCTCAGCTTCGACGACTTCATCATCACGAACTTCAACGCCGGCACCACCGTCACGTTCCCGATGTACGTCTGGGGCGCTGCCCAGCGGGGCATCCCGCCGCAGGTCAACGTCATCGGCACCGCGATGTTCGCGATCGCGCTGCTGCTGGTCGGGCTCAGCTCGCTGCGCGGTCGGCGATCCCGCCGTGCCAACCTGCTGGCCAGCACGGGGCAGGGCCGTCCGGCGCACCGGCCGTCATGACCGTCCCGCACACCGGCCGGGCGCTCGCCGACGCGGCCCCGGTGCCGTACTGGCTCGACCGTCCAGACCGCCCCGACCCGCTGCCGCCGCTCGCCGGCCCGCAGCACGCCGACCTGCTGGTGATCGGCGGCGGATACAGCGGGCTCTGGGCCGCCGTGCTGGCCAAGCAGGCCGAGCCGGACCGCGACGTGCTGCTCGTCGACGCGGGCACCTGCGGCTGGGCCGCGTCCGGGCGCAACGGCGGGTTCTGCGCCGCCTCGCTCACCCACGGCCTGGCCAACGGCGTCGACCGGTTTCCCGACGAGGTCGGCGAGTTGGACCGTCTCGGCCGGGAGAACCTGGACGCCATCGCCGCCACCATCGCCGAATTCGGCATCGACTGCGACTTCGAACGCACGGGCGAGCTGGCCGTCGCCGTCGAGCCGTACCAGCTGGCCGGGCTCGCCGCTGACGCGGAGCTGGCCCGCCGGTACGGCCATCAGGTGCGGCTGCTGGACCGCGACGAGGTTCGCGCCGAGGTGAACTCGCCGACGTACCTCGGCGGGATGGTCGACGCCGACCGGGTGGCCATGCTGGACCCGGCGAAGCTGGCGTGGGGGCTGCGCCGTGCCTGCCTCGACCTCGGCGTGCGGGTGCACGAGCACACGCGGGTGACCGGGCTGCGCGCCGACGGCGCGGCGCTGTACGCCCGGACGGCCGGCGGGCCGGACGCCGCGCCCGGGTCGGTACGGGCCCGGCGGGTGGTGCTGGCCACCAACGCCTTCCCGCCGCTGTTGCGCCGGCTGCGGGCGTACCTGGTGCCGGTGTACGACCACGTGCTGATGACCGAGCCGCTCACCCCGGCGCAGCGGGACGCGATCGGCTGGCGCAACCGGCAGGGACTGGCCGACACCGGCAACCAGTTCCACTACTACCGGATCACCTCCGACGGGCGGATCCTCTTCGGCGGGTACGACGCCGTCTACCACTACGGCAACCGGGTCGCGCCGGAGCTGGAGCAGCGTCCCGCCACCTTCACCACCCTCGCCCAGCACTTCTTCACCACCTTCCCGCAGCTCGCCGACGTGCGCTTCAGCCACCGCTGGGGCGGCGTCATCGACACCTGCACCCGGTTCTGCCCGTTCTTCGGCACCGCGTACGACGGTCGGCTGGCGTACGCGGCCGGCTACACCGGTCTCGGCGTGGGCGCCACCCGCTTCGGTGCCCGCGTGCTGCTCGACCTGCTGGCCGGCGGGAACACCCCGCTGACCGGGCTCGACCTGGTCCGCAGCAAGCCGCTGCCGTTCCCGCCGGAACCCGTCCGCTCCATCGGCATCAATCTCACCCGCTGGTCACTGGCCCGCGCCGACGCGCGCGAGGGCCGGCGCGACCTCTGGCTCCGTACTCTCGATCGTCTCGGTTTGGGGTTTGATTCCTGATGCGTGTCCTGCTCGTCGGCGCCGGTGGCGTCGGCTCCGCCGCCGTAGCCATCGCCGCCCGACGGTCCTTCTTCGAGACCATGGTGGTCGCCGACCACGACCCGGGCCGCGCCGAGCGTGCCGTCGCCGGGCACGGTGACCGGTTCGTCGCCGCCCAGGTGGACGCGTCCTCGGCCGACGGGGTCGCCGCGCTCTGCCGGGAGCACCGGATCACCCACGTGCTCAACGCCGTCGACCCGCGCTTCGTCATGCCGATCTTCGACGGTGCGTTCGCGGCTGGCGCGGACTACCTGGACATGGCGATGTCGCTGTCGCGGCCGCATCCGTCCCGCCCGTACGCCGAGACCGGGGTGCTGCTCGGCGACGCGCAGTTCGCGCTGGCCGACGACTGGTCCGCGGCCGGCCGGCTGGCGCTGTGCGGCATCGGTGTCGAACCCGGCCTGTCCGACGTCTTCGCCCGGTACGCCGCCGACGAGCTGTTCAGCGAGATCGACGAGATCGGCGTCCGGGACGGGGCGAACCTCACCGTGGACGGCTACGACTTCGCGCCGTCGTTCTCCATCTGGACCACCATCGAGGAGTGCCTCAACCCGCCGGTGGTCTGGGAGCGGGACCGGGGCTGGTACACCACCGAACCGTTCTCCGAGCCGGAGGTCTTTCACTTCCCGGAGGGAATCGGGCCGGTCGAGTGCGTCAACGTCGAGCACGAGGAGGTGCTGCTCATCCCGCGCTGGGTCAAGGCCCGCCGGGTCACCTTCAAGTACGGCCTCGGCGACGAGTTCATCGAGGTGCTCAGGACGCTGCACAAGCTCGGCCTCGACTCGACCGCGCCGGTCGGCGTGCGCGGCGTCCAGGTGTCGCCGCGGGACGTGGTGGCCGCCTGCCTGCCCGACCCGGCCACCCTCGGCGAGCGGATGCGCGGCAAGACGTGCGCCGGCACCTGGGTGCGGGGCCTCGGTCCAGACGGGCGGCCCCGGGAGGTCTACCTCTACCACGTGGTCGACAACGAGTGGTCCATGCTGGAGTACGGCCACCAGGCGGTGGTCTGGCAGACCGCGGTCAACCCGGTGGTGGCGTTGGAACTGCTCGCCACCGGCGCCTGGTCCGGCGTCGGGGTGCTCGGCCCGGAGGCGCTGCCCCCGGTGCCGTTCCTCGACCTGCTGAACGCCTACGGCTCGCCGTGGGGGATGGAGGAGCGATGAGCCGTTACGGGGCCATGTACGGGCCGGACATCACCTTCCTCGGCGTGGACCGGTGCACGCTCGACGACCCGGCGTCGTACGGCGACGCCGACGTCGTGATCGTCGGGGCGCCCTTCGACGGCGGCACCTCGCACCGGCCCGGCACCCGGTTCGGACCGTCGGCGATCCGGCAGGCGTGCTACCTCGCCCACGACGGCTCCCGCCCGTCCCTCGCGCTGCGCGTCGACGCGTTGCGCGACCTGCGCGTGTACGACGCCGGCGACGTGGAGATGTTCTCCGGCGACATCGAGCGCTCGCTGGCCGCCCTGGAGGCCGCGGTCCACGCCGTGTCGTCCGCCGGCGCCATCCCGGTCGTGCTCGGCGGGGACCACTCCATCGCGCTGCCCGACGCCACCGGTGTGGCCCGGCAGCACGGGCACGGCCGGGTGTCGCTCGTGCACTTCGACGCGCACGCCGACACCGGTGAGATCGAGTTCGGCTCGCTGCACGGGCACGGCCAGCCGATGCGCCGGCTCATCGAGTCCGGCGCGGTACGCGGTGACCGGTTCCTCCAGATCGGGCTGCGCGGCTACTGGCCCGGGCCGGACGTCCTGTCCTGGATGGCGGAGCAGCGGATGCGGTCGTACGAGATGACCGAGCTGGTCGCGCGCGGGCTCGACGCGTGCCTCACCGAGGCGTTCGCGATCGCGGTCGACGAGTGCGAGGGGGTGTTCCTCTCCGTCGACGTGGACGTCGTGGACCCCGGCATGGCGCCGGGCACCGGCACCCCGGAGCCGGGCGGCCTGACCTCCCGGCAACTGCTCGACGCGGTTCGCCGGGTCTGCTACGAGCTGCCCGTCGTCGGGGTGGACGTGGTCGAGGTCGCCCCGCCGTACGACCACGCCGACATCACCGCGTACCTGGGCAATCGCGTGGTCCTGGAGGCACTGTCGGCGATCGCCCGCCGCCGCCGCGACGCGGCCGGAGGTCCACCCTGGAACCCGCGACAGCCCCTCCTGGACGCCCGCTGATAAGGGGCGATTCGCGAAGTTCATACCCGAGTGAGGCCGCACGATCGGCCCTGCCCGGTCCGGCCGAGCGGATGCCGGCATGACCCGAACTACGGCGGCTGCGTCCCGATCGCCAGCGACGTCGACTGCCTACCGGGCGGCGGCAACGGCCCCGCCTACGTCACAGGCCCCGTCAAGGTCATCGGCGACGACATCTACGACCTGGACCGCGACAACGACGGCTACGGCTGCGACTGATCCTGCGGCGGGCCCAACGGTCACACAGCGTCCCACGCGGGGGAGGACTGGGTTTCGAGCGTTATACCTCTGAGTCATATCTATACCTCAGAGGTATAACGCTCTCCAGTGCGGGCGGCTCCGCCACCCACGCCCCACCGCGCCGGAGCCGACGTCACGCGGCGAGGCGGGAGCGGATCAGGAAGCGGACGCCGTCCGGGGCCTCCAGGGAGAAGCCGCTGCCGCGCCCCGGGACCACGTCCACGGTCAGCCTCGTGTGCTTCCACAGTTCCCACTGTGCGGTCGACATCCAGAAGTCGACCGGCTCCGGCACCCCGTCCACAGCTAGCGAGGCGAGCAGGACGTCGGACGAGCCGGTGCGGAACTCGCCCGCCGGGTAGCACATCGGGGCGCTGCCGTCGCAGCAGCCGCCGGACTGGTGGAACATCAGCGGCCCGTGCCGCCCCCGCAGCGACCGGATCAACTCGGCCGCGGCGGGGGTGACGGAGACGACGGACATCAGAAGAAGCCGAGCTTCTGCGTCGAGTAGCTGACCAGCAGGTTCTTGGTCTGCTGGTAGTGCTCCAGCATCATCTTGTGGTTCTCCCGGCCGATGCCGGACTGCTTGTACCCGCCGAACGCGGCGTGCGCCGGGTACGCGTGGTAGCAGTTGGTCCACACCCGGCCCGCCTGGATGGCCCGCCCGGCCCGGTACGCGGTGTTCATGTCCCGGGTCCAGACGCCCGCGCCCAGCCCGTACAGGGTGTCGTTGGCGGTCTTGACGGCGTCGTCGAGGTCGGCGAAGGAGGTCACCGAGACCACCGGTCCGAAGATCTCCTCCTGGAAGACCCGCATCGAGTTGTCGCCCTCGAAGATCGTCGGCTGGACGTAGTACCCGCCGGACAGCTCGCCGCCCAGGTCCGCGCGGGACCCGCCGGTGAGCACCTTGGCGCCTTCCTGCCGGCCGATGTCCAGGTAGGACAGGATCTTCTCCAGCTGGTCGTTGGACGCCTGCGCCCCGATCATCGTGTCGGTGTCCAGCGGGTGCCCCTGCACGATCTGCTCGGTGCGGGAGACCGCCGCGGCGAGGAAGTCGCTGTAGTGGCCCTGCTGGATCAGCGCCCGCGACGGGCAGGTGCAGACCTCGCCCTGGTTGAGGGCGAACATGGTGAAGCCTTCGAGCGCCTTGTCCAGGAAGGCATCAGAAGCAGCGCTGACGTCGTCGAAGAAGATGTTCGGGCTCTTGCCGCCCAGCTCCAGGGTGACGGGTTTGATGTTCTCGCTGGCGTACTGCATGATCAGCCGCCCGGTGGTGGTCTCACCGGTGAACGCCACCTTGGCAACCCGCGCCGAGGACGCCAGCGGCTTGCCGGCCTCCACGCCGAAGCCGTTGACGATGTTGAGCACGCCGGGTGGCAGCAGGTCCGCCACCAGCGACAGCCAGTAGTGGATCGATGCCGGGGTCTGCTCGGCCGGCTTGAGCACCACGGCGTTGCCGGCGGCCAGCGCGGGCGCCAGCTTCCAGGTGGCCATCAGGATCGGGAAGTTCCACGGGATGATCTGCCCGACCACGCCGAGCGGCTCGTGGAAGTGGTACGCGACGGTGTCGTCGTCGAGTTCGCCGAGCGAGCCCTCCTGCGCCCGGATCGCCCCGGCGAAGTAGCGGAAGTGGTCGATGGCGAGCGGGATGTCGGCGGCCAGCGTCTCGCGGACCGGCTTGCCGTTCTCCCAGCTCTCGGCGATGGCCAGCGACTCCAGGTTCTCCTGCATCCGGTCGGCGATGCGATTGAGGATCAGGGCCCGCTCGGCCACCGAGGTGCGCCCCCAGGCGTCGGCGGCGCCGTGTGCGGCGTCCAGGGCCTTCTCGATGTCCGGTGCGGTGCCCCGGGCCACCTCGGTGAAGGTCTGCCCGGTGACCGGGGTCGGGTTCTCGAAGTAGCCGCCACCGTGCGGCTTGACGTACTCGCCGCCGATGAAGTGGTCGTAACGGGACTGCCAGTGGGTGGGCGCGTCGTAGCGCGTCATGGTTACCTCCGCCGTCGTTGTGCGGGTGTGCCGACGGCGACGTTAGTTTCCGGAACGTTGCAGCCACGTTGCGCGCGGTAGGTCGTACTCCCCGGCGAGCTGGTCGATGCGGGCGAGCGCGAGCGGCCGGCGTGGCGCGCCCGCCGGCAACGCCCGCGCCAGGGCCTGCCAGGCGGTCAGGTCGTCGTCCCCGGCGGACGTCGCGGTCCAGGTCGCGAGCAGCGCCGGGTCCGCGGTGGCCAGCACGGCCGCGCGGAGCTGGCCGTCGATGAGCCGACGTAGTCGCGTCACTCCCGGTGCGTCCGAGCCGGGCAGCAGCGACCCGGAGTACGCGTCGAGCGCGCCCGCCGGATCGCCCTGGTCCAATCGGTCCGCGACGGTGGTGAAGTCGGCGCGGACGGTGCCGCGCAGCCGGTACGGGCGGGAGTCGAGCAGTTCGGGGCCGAGCACCCGGCGCAGCCGGGACAGCTCCGCGCGCAGGGTGACCGGGTGCAGTCGGTCGTCCCCGTACAGGTCGAGGCCGAGCTGTTCGCCGGTGCGCCCCTCGGGATGGTGCAGCAGCAGCACCAGCAGCTCGCTGTGCCGGCGGCCGAGCCGGATCCGCCGCCCGTCGACCCGCAGCTCCGCCTCGTCCCGGCCGAGCGCGGTCACGGTGGCGACGCCGGGCTCCACCGGTCGGTCGGTGGCGAGCTGCGCCTCGGCGGCCCGGGCGGTGGCCCGGACCAGCGCCAGGCTGTGCGGGTTGGCCAGGTGGTCGCCGCCGGTGATGTCGACGGCGCCGAGCAGCCGACCGGTGACCGGGTCGTGGATCGGCGCCGCGGCGCAGGTCCAGCGCTGCACCGGCCGGCTGAAGTGCTCGGTGGCGAAGATCTGCACGCTGTGGTCGACGGCCAGCGCGGTGCCGGGGGCGTTGGTGCCGGCGTGTCTCTCGTCCCACAGGGCGCCGGGCACGAAGTTCATCCGTTCGGCGTGCCGGCGCACTCCCGGGTGGCCCTCCACCCAGAGCAGCCGCCCGTACGCGTCGCAGACCGCCATCAGGTGCGCGCCGTCCTGTGCGATGCCGCCCAGCAGGTCCCGGAACAGCGGCAGCACCCGGGCCAGCGGGTGAGCGGCCCGGTAGCTCGCCAGCGCGTCGTCGACCAGGTCGACCGGCGGGGTGGCCTCCGGGTCGAGCTGCGCTGAGCGTTCCCACGAGCGGCGTACCACCTCCCGCACCCGGTGCGGGGCGGCGCCGGCGGCGAGGAACGCCTCGTGGGCGGCGCCGACCTGCGCGATCCGCTCCGCCGGATCGACGCCGAATTCCAGGGCGAGCCACGGGTCAGCCATCGGGCGACCTCCTCGGCTTCCATCGTGACGCAGCTCACCCCTGATCGCCAACCGTCCGATCCGCCGGGGACGGATGACGCAGAGTGCTTACAGAACCCTTAACCCCGGCCTGCGACGGTATGCCGGACGAGTGGAACCACGGGGAGCGGAAACGTGCGGGTGCTGGTGGCGGACGACGAGCGGTTGCTGGCGGACACGGTGGCCGAGGGGCTCCGACGCCTCTCGATGGCCGTCGACGTCTGCTACGACGGCGACGGTGCGCTGGAGCGGATCGGAGTTAACCGGTACGACGTGGCCGTCCTGGACCGGGACATGCCCGGGCACACCGGAGACGAGGTGTGCCGCACCATCGCCGACTCCCAGGTGGGCACCCGGGTGCTGCTGCTCACCGCGGCGGCCGGCATCCGGGACCGGGTGGCCGGTCTGGACCTCGGCGCGGACGACTACCTGACCAAGCCGTTCGCCTTCGCCGAGCTGGTCGCCCGGGTGCAGGCCCTCGGCCGGCGGTCCACCCCGGCGCTTCCGCCGGTGCTGGCGCAGGACGGTGTGGTGCTGGACGTGGCCCGGCACGTGGCCACCCGGGACGGCCGCCCGCTGGCGCTGAGCCCGAAGGAGTTCGCCGTGCTGCACGTGCTGCTGCGCGCCGCCGGGCAGGTGGTCAGCGCCGAGGAGCTGCTGGAGCAGGCCTGGGACGAGTTCGCCGACCCGTTCACCAACGCCGTACGGGTCACCGTGATGACCCTGCGCAAGAAGCTCGGCGACCCGGCCGTCATCCACACCGTGCCCAAGGCCGGCTACCGGCTCGGCGGCCCGGCGTGAGCTGGACGCCCCGCCGCCGGGTGCTGCTCGTGGGCCTGCTGGCGTTGCTGGCCGGGCCGCTCCTGCCGAGGGTCGGCAAGTGGCTGAGCGGGCTGATCTGGACCCGTGGGCAGCAGATCTGCGATCTGCCGCTGCCCGGCCTGATGGAGGTCTGCGCGTCGGCACACCAGGGCGGGTTCGTGCTGCCGGTGGTGGCCATGCTGGTCGTGGTTCTGGCCACCCTGGTGGCGCTCTGGTTCGGCGCGGTGTGGTGCCTGCGTCCCGTCCGCGACCTGGCCGAGCCGATCGGGCACCTCGGCCCGCAGAACCTCGGCCACCGGATCCGGCCCCGAGGCCGCGACGAGCTGGCCCGGCTGTCCCGGGCGATCGACGAGATGATGGAGCGCGTCTCCGCCGGGTACGAGGGGCAGCGGCGGTTCGCCGCGAACGCCTCGCACGAACTGCGTACCCCGCTGGCGGTGCAGCGCACGCTGATCGAGGTCGGGATGGCGCGGTCGCTCACCGCTGAGCAGCTGGAGCTGTTGACCGGCCAGCTGCTGGAGACGAACGAGCGCAACGAGCGGCTGATCGAGGGCCTGCTCGCGCTCAGCGAGAGCGACCAGGGCCTTCGCTCGCGTACCCCACAGCGGCTCGACGAGATCATCGCCGCGGTGCTCGCCGGATACCGGGACCGTGCCCGGGAGGCCGCCGTGACGATCGACGCCCACCTCACGCCCCGGGTTGTGGTCGGCGAGCGGGTGCTGCTCGAACGCCTGGTCACCAACCTGGTGGAGAACGCGATCAAGTACAACCGGCGCGGCGGCTCGCTGACCGTCACGGTCGGCGGCTCGCCCGCGCTGTCCGTGGTCAACACCGGTCAGCCGGTGCCGGCCGAGGCGGTCGCCGGCCTCTTCGAGCCGTTCCGCCGCCTCGCCCGGGATCGCACCTCGCACGGCGGCGGCGCCGGCCTCGGCCTGGCCATCGCCCGCTCGATCACCCAGGCGCACGACGGCATCATCGCTGCCCGACCCGGCGAGCAGGGCGGCCTGCGGGTGGACGTCCAGCTACCCGCTCCGCCCTAGCACTCCCACCCGCCCTCCCGGGGTCCGCGTGTCGCGGCATCCCTGCCTTCGGCGTGCCCGAAAACAACCGTCTGCCAGCCGTGGACCCGGTCCCGGCCCCAGCGCGACAGAAGGAGAACCATGTCCCGCACCGCTGCTCCGGCCGGCCTGTGCCGTGCCGACGTCGAGGAGGCCGCCCACTGGCTCTCCGGTCGGGTGGTCCGTACCCCCGTGCTGCGGTCCCCGGTGATCGACGGGCTGGCCGGGGCCCGGATCCTGCTCAAGGCGGAGAACCTCCAGGACGGCGGCTCGTACAAGATGCGCGGGGCGCTGCGGTCGGTCGGCCGCCTCGCCACGGCCGGGCACGACGGGGTGATCGCGCAGAGCACCGGCAACCACGCGGTGGCCGTGGCGTTGGCGGCCCGGCAGCACGGGCTCGCGGCCACCGTGGTGCTACCGGTCGACGCGGCGTCGACCAAGGTCGAGCGGGCCCGGGCGGCGGGGGCGCGGGTGGTGTTCGCCGGCACCAGCGTCGACGAGCGGGTGGCGACGGCCCGGCGGCTCAGCGAGGAGACCGGTCACCCCGTCATCGACGCGTACGACCACCCGGACGTGATCGCGGGGCAGGGCAGCGCCAGCCTCGAGCTGATCGAGGAGGCCGAGCGCGCCGGCAGCCCGCTGGACGCGTTGGTGGTCCCGGTCGGCGGCGGCGGCGGGGTGGCGGGCGCCTGCCTGGCCGCCGCCGGCACCGCCATCGAGGTGTACGGCGTGGAGCCGGTGGGCTGCGACTCGTTGGCCCGCAGCCTCGCGGCCGGCGAGCGGGTTCCGGTCGCCCCGGCGCCCACGATCGCCGACGGGCTGCGGCCGTCCTGCGTGGGTGAACTGCCGTTCGCCATCCTGCGGACCGCCCTGCGCGGGGTCGTCCGGGTCGACGACGACGAGATCGCGGCGGCGTTCCGGCTGCTCCTGATGGAGCTGAAGGTGCTGGTCGAGCCGTCCGGAGCGGCCGGTCTGGCCGGTGCGCTCCGGCTAGCCGCCGAGGCCGGTGTGCCGTGGCAACGAACGGTCGGCGTGGTGCTGACCGGCGGAAATGTGGAGGCGGCGCTGGTGGCCCGGTTGACGGTCCAGCGGCTCGCCGAGTTGACGACTGTGGAAGGAGCGGCGGCATGAGCGCGCCAACTCGGATCGGAATCCTGTTCGGCGGCCCGTCGGCGGAGCACGAGGTCTCCTGCGCCTCCGCGCTCGGCGTGGCCCGGGCGCTGGCCGGCGGCGGGTACCGCACGGTCGCCATCGGCGTCACCCGCACCGGTGCGTTCCGGCTGATGCCGGACGCGCTGCTGGCCGAGCTGCGCGACCGGCCCGCCGCCGAGCGGGCGATCGACGACCGGCTGACGGTGACCGGGCCGGCGGTCGAGCTGCGCTCCGGCCCGCGCGCGGGCACCGTGCAGGTGTCCGCGGTGAACGCCCCCGGCGCGGTGCACGCGGAGCTGGACGTGGTCTTCCCCGTGCTGCACGGCCCGTTCGGTGAGGACGGGGTGGTGCAGGGGCTGCTGGAGTCGCTGGACGTGCCGTACGTCGGGTGCGGCATCCTGGCCTCCGCGGTGGGCATGAACAAGGTGGCGATGAAACGGGCGCTGCGCGCCGACGGCATCCCGACCACCCCGCACGTCGCGTTCGACGCGCACACCTACCGCGCGACCGACGACCCGGAGAAGTTGGTGCTCGGCCTGCGCCGGCCGCTGTTCGTCAAGCCCGCCAGCATGGGCTCCTCGATCGGGATATCCCGGGTGGACGAGGGCGACGACCTGGCCGCCGCGGTCGAGGAGGCGCTCCGGCATGACCAGCTCGTCATCGTCGAGCAGGGGGTCACCGGCCGGGAGTTGGAGTGCGCGGTGCTCGGCGGCTGGCGCCCGGAGGCGTCGGCCGTCGGGGAGGTGCGCGTCGCCGGCGGCTGGTTCGACTACCAACAGAAGTACTTCGGCGACGCCGACCCCATGATCGTCCCGGCGGTGCTGCCCGAGGAGGTGACCGAGCGGGTTCGCGAGCTGTCGCTGCGCGCGTTCGCCGCGATCGGCGGCTGGGGGCTGGCCCGGGTCGACTTCCTGTACGACGAGACGACCGGTGAGCTGTACGTCAACGAGCTGAACACGATGCCCGGCTTCACCGCGCACTCCATGTACCCGAAGGTGTGGGCGGCGGCCGGCGTCGGCTACCGGGAGGTGGTGGATCGGCTGGTCGAGCTGGCCCGTACCCGGCACGCGAGCCGACCCGTGACCGCCACCAGGAGCGGCCGATGATCCTGCTCTCCGATCCCCGGGTGGCGGCGGTGCCCAGCGCCGACGACGGCGACCCGTTGGTGGACCTGCGCGAGCTGCCGGAGCTGCGACTGGACCGGCGTGCGGCCGACCCGTCCGGCGCGTACGCCCGGCTGCGCGCCGGCGTCGCGGACCGGCTCCTGGCCGCGCAGCGTGCGCTGCCCGTCGGGGTGCGGCTGCTGGTCATCGAGGGGTACCGGCCGTACCAGGCCCAGTTGGTCATCTTCACCGGCTACCGGGATGAGCTGCACCGGCGGCACCCGGACTGGTCCCCGGAGCGGCTGCACCGGGAGACCACCAAGTTCGTCTCGCCGGTCGAGGTGGCCCCGCACAGCACCGGCGGGGCCGTGGATCTGACCCTGTGCACCGACGACGGCGTGGAGTTGGATCTCGGCACGGCCGTCGACGCCACGCCGGAGGACAGCGCGGACGCCTGCTTCACCGACGCCCCCACCATCGACGGGGCCGCCCGGCGGCACCGGCAGATCATGGTGGACGCGCTCGGTGGCGCCGGGCTGGTGAACTACCCGACCGAGTGGTGGCACTGGTCGTACGGGGACCGCTACTGGGCCGTGACCACCCGGGCGCCTCGCACCCGGTACGAACCGGTGGATCTGGCCGCCGCGGCGATCGGTGCCCGTGTCGGCTGAACGGTAGGGCGCTCCCGTCCGTACCAGGCGGTAAGAAACCACCGAGGACGGGAGTGACGGCGATGAGGGTGCAGCGCAAGCACGTGCTGGCGGCGACCGTGGCGGTGCTCGCCGCGGCGGGCGTGGCGGTGGGGACCGGTTTCGGGTTCGCCGGGACCGCACCGGCACGGCAGTCCGTCTGCACGGGCTTGGTCACCTTCTCGGCCGAGGGCGGGGCGCCGGCGGCGACCAGCGACCGGTTCCCGGTGGGTACGCGGCTGCGGGTGACCAACCTGGACAACAACCGGGCGGCCACGGTGACGGTGACCGGCCCGTCGGGCAGTTGTGTGCTGCTCAACGCCGCCGCGATGGAGCTGGTCCGTGAGCCGGGGAAGAACGTGATCCGCCGCAACGTGGTGGAACTGCTGGACGGCGAGGCCGCCCCGCCGGCAGCCGGCACGGTCCGGCCCGGGTCCGCGTCTCCCGGCGCGCCGGGCCCGGCGCCCCGCTCGGCCTGCTCGGGCTCGGTCACCTTCTTCGCCGGGGGCGGGACGCCGGCGGCGACCAGCGGGCAGTTCCCGGTGGGTACGCGGCTGCGGGTGACCAACCTGGACAACAACAAGGTCACCACGGTGACGGTGACCGGCCCGTCGGGCAGTTGTGTGCTGCTCAACACCGCGGCGATGGACCAGATCCGTGAGCCGGGCAAGAACGTGGTCCGCCGCAACACCGTCGAGGTCCTGCGCTGACGATCGGCCGTCAGAAGCTGACACTGCCGTTAGGAAGGGCCCCTTCTTATGCACCAGGCGTTAAGAAGGGGCCCTTCCTTCGGGTCAGGCGAAGGTGGCGTCGAGGATGTCGGCGCCCCGAGTCAGGTGGGCGTCGGAGATCACCAGCGGGGGCAGGAAGCGCAGCACGTTGCCGTACGTGCCGCAGGTCAGGGTGAGCAGGCCGGCGGCGTGGCAGGCGGCCGAGATCGCCGCCGTGGCCGACGGGTCGGGAATGAGCGTGCCCGGCTGCACCAGTTCCACGGCGAGCATCGCGCCCCGACCGCGTACCTCGGCGATCCGGGGGTCCCGCTCGGCGATGGCCCGTAGCCGGGGCGCCAGCACCGCCTCGATCCGACGGGCCGCGCCGACCAGATCCAGCTCGTGCATGGTCTCGATGGTCGCCAGCGCGGCCGCGCAGGCGAGCGGGTTGCCGCCGTACGTGCCGCCGAGCCCGCCAACGTGCACCGCGTCCATCAGCTCGGCCCGGCCGGTCACCGCCGCCAGCGGCAGGCCGCCGGCGATGCCCTTGGCCAGGGTGACCAGATCGGGCTCGACACCCTCGTGCTGGCAGGCGAACCAGTCGCCGGTACGGCAGAAGCCGCTCTGGATCTCGTCGGCGACGAAGACCACCCCGGCCGCCCTCGCCCAGCCGCTCAGCGCCGGCAGGAAACCCGGCGCGGGCACCACGAAGCCGCCCTCGCCCTGGATCGGCTCGATCAGCAGCGCGGCGACGTTCTCCGCACCGACCTGCTTCTCGATCATCTCGATCGCCCGCGCCGCCGCGTCCGCGCCGGACAGCCCGCCATCGCGCAGCGGGTACGACATCGGCACCCGGTAGATCTCACCGGCGAACGGCCCGAACCGGTGCTTGTACGGCATGTTCTTCGCGGTCAACGCCATCGTCAGGTTGGTCCGGCCGTGGTACGCGTGGTCGAAGACCACGACCGCCGGCCGCCCGGTGGCGTGCCGGGCGATCTTCACGGCGTTCTCCACCGCCTCGGCGCCGGAGTTGAACAGGGCCGAGCGCTTCTCGAACCCGCCCGGCGTCAGCGCGTTGAGCTGCTCGCACACCGCCACGTACGACTCGTACGGCGCGACCATGAAGCAGGTGTGGGTGAACCGCTCGACCTGCGCCCGTACCGCCTCGACGACCTTCGGCGCGGAGTTGCCGACGCTGGTCACCGCGATGCCGGCGGCGAAGTCGATCCACTCCCGGCCGTCGACGTCGGTGAGCGTTCCGCCCGACGCACGGTCGACATAGGACGGGATCACGCTGCCGACACCTCGGGCGACCGCCGCCCCGCGCCGCTTGTGCAGATCCTCCGACGATGCCATCTGGATCAGCTCCCGATGTTGTGCATGACGTGCTTGATCCGGGTGTAGTCCTCCAGGCTGTAGACCGAGAGGTCCTTGCCGTGCCCGGAGTGCTTGAAGCCGCCGTGCGGCATCTCGGAGACGAACGGAATGTGCGTGTTCACCCAGACGCAGCCGAAGTCCAACCGCCGGGTCATCCGCATCGCCCGGCCGTGGTCCCTCGTCCAGACCGACGCCGAGAGCCCGTAGTCGACGCCGTTGGCCCAGCGCACCGCCTCATCCTCGTCGGAGAACCGCTGCACGGTGATCACCGGCCCGAACACCTCGTCCTGGATGATCTCGTCGGCCTGGCGCAGCCCGGAGACCACGGTCGGCGCGTAGAAGTAGCCGCGCTCGCCCTGCCGGGAACCGCCGGTCTGGATCGCCGCGTGGTCCGGCAGCCGGTCGACGAAACCGCTGACCCGGGCGAGCTGGTTGGCGTTGTTCAGCGGGCCGTAGAGCACGTCGGCGTCGTCCGGTGCGCCGGTCCTGGTGGTGCGGGCCTGCTCAGCGAGCGCCGCCACGAAGTCGTCGTGGATGCCCGGCCCGGCCAGCACCCGGGTGGCCGCCGTGCAGTCCTGCCCGGCGTTAAAGTAGCCGCCCAGCGCGATGGCCTCGGCAGCCGCCGCCACGTCCGCGTCGTCGAAGATCACCACCGGCGCCTTGCCGCCCAGTTCCAGGTGGGTCCGCTTCAGGTCGGGGGCCGCCGCGGCGGCGACCTCCATGCCCGCGCGGGTCGAACCGGTGATCGACACCAGCTTTGGGGTCGGGTGCGAGACGAGGGTACGGCCGGTGTCCCGGTCGCCGCAGACCACGTTGAACACCCCCGGTGGAAAGAACTCCGCGGCGATCTCGGCGAGCAGCAGCGTCGACACCGGCGTGGTGTCCGACGGCTTGAGCACCACCGTGTTGCCGGCGGCGAGCGCCGGGGCGATCTTCCAGACCGCCATCATCAGCGGGTAGTTCCACGGGGTGACCTGGGCGCAGACGCCGATCGGCTCACGCCGCACGTACGAGGTGTGCCCGGCCAGGTACTCCCCGGCGGACCGCCCCTCCAGCAGACGGGCGGCGCCGGCGAAGAAGCGGAACTGGTCCACCGCCGGCGGTAGCTCCTCCTCGGCGGTGAGCTGGCGCGGCTTGCCGGTGTTGCGGACCTCGGCGTCGACCAGTTCCGCCGCCCTGGCCTCCACGGCGTCGGCGAGCTTGAGCATCGCCCGCTGCCGCTCGGCCGGGGTGACGTCCCGCCAGCTCTCGAAGGCGGTCGCGGCGGCGGTCATCGCCGCGTCCACGTCCGCCGCGCCGGAGACCGGGGCCTGGGCGAACACCTCACCCGTGCAGGGGTCGATCAGGTCGGCGTAGCCACCGTCGGCTCGTTCGACGTAGGAGCCGTTGACGAAGTTGCGCAGCTGCTGCTGGTCACTCATCTAGTTGTGCGGCGTGGAAACCCGGCCGTGCAGGGCCGGGAGGAAACGCCGCTCCCTCCTCTCGGAAATGGCGTCACATGGACTGCTGGTAAGATGTGAAGCATGGGTGAGGTTGTGAAGCGGGCATATAAATTCCGCTTCTATCCGACGCCCGAACAGGCTGCGGCGCTCAACCGCACCTTCGGATGCGTGCGCAAGGTGTACAACCTCGCCCTCGACGCGCGCACCCGTGCGTGGGCCGTCGACCGGCAGCGCAGCACCTACGTGCAGTCGTCGGCTTGGCTCACCGAATGGAAACGCACCGAAGAACTGGCCTACCTCAACGAGGTCAGCTCGGTGCCGTTGCAGCAAGCCCTGCGGCACCTGCAAGCCGGCTTCGCCGCGTTCTGGAACAAGCGCGCCAGGTACCCGCGGTTCAAGTCCAAGCGCAAGTCCCGGGCATCGGCGGAGTAAACCCGCTCGGCCTTCCGCTGGCGCTACGGCCAACTCACCCTCGCCAAGATGGACACGCCGCTGACCATCGTGTGGTCCCGGCCCCTGCCCGACGGTGCCGAGCCGTCTACGGTCACGGTGTCCCGTGACCCGGCCGGCCGTTGGTTCGTGTCCATGCTGGTCGAAGACCCGACGGTCGCCGCTCTGCCGCCTATCGACACGACGGTCGGGGTGGACGCCGGCATCACCAACCTGCTGACCCTCTCCACCGGGGAGAAGATCACCAACCCCCGGCATGAGCGCGCCGACCGGCGCAGGCTGGGCAAAGCGCAACGCGACCTGTCCCGCAAAGCCAAGGACTCCGCCAACCGGGCCAAAGCCCGCCTCGCGGTGGTCCGGATCCATGCCCGCATCGCCGACCGGCGGCGCGACAACCTGCACAAGCTGTCGACTCGACTCGTCCGCGAGAACCAAACGGTCGTGATCGAAGACCTCAGCGTGCGCAACATGCTGCGCAACCACAGTCTCGCCCGGGCTATCGCGGGCGCAGCCTGGTCGGACCTGCGCGGCATGTTGGAGTACAAGGCCGCCTGGTACGGGCGGACCGTGATCGCCATCGACCGCTGGCACCCGAGCACGAAGACCTGCTCGGCGTGCGGGCGAATCAACACCGCGATGACCCTCGGCGTCCGCGCCTGGACGTGCCCCGGCTGCCATGCGGCGCACGACCGGGACGTCAACGCCGCCAGAAACATCCTCGCCGCCGGGCTGGCGGAGAGCTAAAACGCCTGTGGAGCTGACGTAAGGCCTCACGGGAGTTCTCCCTTCGGGCAGTCGGCGGTGAAACAGGAACCCTCGCTGGTGACGGCGAGGAACTCCGGCCCTTACGGGCCAGGAGGATGTCAAGGCTGGATCTCTCCGAGGTCGGTCGGTCTGAGGTCTGCGGCGGTTATCGCAATCTGTCTGCCATCTTGGCCACCGAATTCGCGGTAGACAAGGGCTGCAGCGACTGTTTCCGTCGGCCGCTCTCTCGTCTACGCTGCTCGGCGTGGAGCCCGTACCCTTCTTCGTCGCCTCCCGCCCCGCCCACGGCGAGGGCGAGCTGACCGTCCACCACCCATACGACGGTCGCCCGGTGGGGCGTACCACCCTCGCCACGGCCGACCAGGTCGAGGCCGCCGTCGCCGCCGCGGCCGGGGTGGCCGCGCAGGCCGCGGCTCTGCCCGCGCACGCCCGCGCGGCGGCCCTGGACCACGTCTCCCGGCGGCTCGCCGAACGCGCCGACCCGGTCGCCGCCCTGATCACCGCCGAGAACGGCAAACCGCTGAAATGGGCCCGCGCCGAGGTCGGACGGGCCGTCTCCACCTTCCGGTGGGCCGCCGAGGAGGCCCGCAGGTTCTCCGGGGAGCTGCAAAGACTCGACACCGACCCGGCCGCCAGCGGGCGGATCGCGCTGGTGCGGAGGGTGCCGAGAGGGCCGGTGCTGGGCATCGCGCCGTTCAACTTCCCGCTCAACCTGGTCGCGCACAAGGTGGCACCGGCTATCGCGGTCGGCGCGCCGATCATCGTCAAACCGGCCCCGGCGACGCCGCTGTCCGCGCTGCTGCTCGGCGAACTGCTGGCCGAGACCGAGTTGCCGGCCGGCATGTTCTCGGTCCTGCCACTGCCGAACTCCCGCGCCGCCGAGCTGGTCACCGACCCCCGACTGCCGGTCGTGTCGTTCACCGGGTCCGGGCCGGTCGGCGCGGCCATCCGTCGGCAGGCGCCGGACAAGCACGTGACGCTGGAGCTGGGCGGCAACGCCGCCGCGGTGATCTGCGCGGACTGGACGGCCGACGAGGACCTGGCCTTCGCCGCGCAGCGGATCGCCACCTTCGCCAACTACCAGGCCGGACAGTCGTGCATCGCCGTCCAACGGGTGTACGTGCACCACAACCTGTTCGCCGACTTCCTGCCGCGCCTGGTGGCGGCGGTGCGCGCGCTGCGCACCGGCGACCCGGCCTCCGAGCTGACGGACGTGGGCCCGATGGTGTCCGAGGACGCGGCCCGCCGGGTCGAGACGTGGGTGGCCGAGGCGATGGCGGCCGGCGCCACCGTCGAGGTGGGCGGCGAGCGCGACGGCGCGACGTACCCCCCGACCGTCCTCACCGGCGTGCCGGCGGGCGCCAAGGTCGTCGCCGAGGAGGTGTTCGGCCCGGTGCTCGTGGTCGCCCCGGTCGCCGACGACCAGGCCGCGTTCACCGCGGTCAACGATTCGGCGTACGGGTTGCAGGCGGGCGTGTTCACCCGGCGCCTGGACGTGGCCTTCTCCGCCGCGCGGTCGCTGGAGGTGGGCGGGGTGATCGTCGGAGACGTGCCGTCGTACCGGGCGGACCAGATGCCGTACGGCGGGGTCAAGGGCAGCGGCGTCGGCCGGGAGGGGCTGCGCAGCGCGATGGACGACTACACCGAGCCGCGGGTCATGGTGCTGACCGGACTCGCGCTCTAGCCGACCGGCCAGGTGCCGTCGTCACGGACCCGGGCGGGGGCGCGGCCGAGCAGCAGGGTGGTCAGCGCGGCGTCGATGGTGTCGCCGAGGAACCACTCGCCGGCCTGGTCCAGTGCGAAGACCGGGCCGTGCTCGTCCACGCGAGGATGCTGTCCTGCTGCTCGGTGCCGATCGGAAAGAGCCGTACGCCGAGCACCGCCCCGAAGTCGGCGAGTGTGTCGGCGGTGTGCGCGATGGTGTGCGGGCGGATGTCGAAGCGGGAGATCCACACCTGCTCGCCCGGGCCACGCCGGGCGCCGACAGGCTGGGGAACGCGGTCAGCGCCTCAAAGCGGCGGGGAAGACCTCGTGTCGGTGCGCCCGCCCCGGCACGGCGGTGACGTCCCGCACGGCAGCGGCGGCCATGATCTGATCCCCGATGTGCGGTCGCCAACCGGCCGCCACCAACGCGTTGGCGACGTCGGGCGGAAAGCGGCCCGGGTCGGGGTCGGGCTCCGCCGGTGCTTGCCAGGTCTCGGTGTAGGCCCGCGCCGACTCCGGCAGGACGTTGTCGCGGACCAGAAAGTTGATGCACGAGTCGCAGGGCCGGTCGGCCACTCCAACAGCGGGATCGCCCTGCTCACGGATCCGGAAGACCTCCAACCGGGCATCCTCGAAGAGGAGCGCCGCGTCGCCCCGACCCATCGGCGCGACGCCCTCGGCCGCCCGCACGTGGTCGTACTCGTGCAGTACGTCGGACACCACGATCAGCTCGGCATGACTCTCGCCGCCGCGGACCAACTCACCAGGCGGCAGTTCGTCCAGGTAGGTACGGATGAGCGGGTGATGGTTCAGCGGGACGTCGCCCTTCGTCCCCTGCGCCGTCCAGACCCGACCGCCGATGGCCAGGTGCGCGGCGGAGTTCGGGGTGGGGACCCGGTTGATCTCCCGGACCAGCGGGCTCGACGGGTCGACCGTGCGGGGCGGAGCAGCTCCGAGCTGCCGGTGACCCGGGCGCGGACCCTGGGCTGGCGGCGAGTTAGGCAGAACCCATTGCGGCTTCCGTCGCGGATCGACGAGGGTCGCCGTATGGCTGATTCCCTCACCGACCCCGGCCCCGAAGCGAATACCTCCGGCAGTGAGCCGGGCAGAACCTTCGAATGGTTGGCCAGGTTCGTCCACCCGGACGACGACCCCCGCTCCGGCAGCGACATCGTCGACGAGCGGACCGTCCTCATCGAGTTTCTGCGCAACCAGCGTCTGACCTTCCAATTGAAGTGCGACGGTCTGGACGCCGACCAGTTGGCCCGGCGGCCGGTTCCGCCGTCGACGATGTCGCTGCTCGGTCTGATCCGGCACCTGGCCGAGGTGGAGCGCGGTTGGTTCCGGCGGACGATGGCGGGTCAGGACGCGCCCAAGCTCTACTGCTCGGACGACGATCCCGATGGCGACTTCGACGGTGCGGTGGCCGAGTCGGAGGTGGTGGCGGAGGCGTGGCGTGCCTGGCGGGCGGAGGTGGACTTCGCCGAGCGGTTCGTCGAGGCGTCCGATCTCGGGGTGCAGGCGCGGCAGCGCAAGGGCAACACCATCGTGCTGCGTGAGCTGTTGGTGCACATGATCGAGGAGTACGCGCGGCACAACGGCCACGCCGACCTGTTTCGCGAGCGGATCGATGGCCGGGTCGGTCAGTGAGCGTCAGCGGAGTCCGGCTCGGCGTGGGTGTCGGGGCGGCGGCACGGCCGGTGCGCGCGGCACGCCGCCCGGGAGCGGCGGAATAACATCCAGGGATGGCAGCAGAACCGGGGACGGAGAAGAAGAGTCAGTCCAATGCCTGGGCCTGGCCGGTGGGCATCCTGCTCGGTCTGGCCATCGGCATTCCCTTGTTCGGTTCGACGGGCGGCGTCGCCTTCGGTGTCGCCATCGGCATCGCCTTCGCGATCGCCTTCGGTGCGACCAGGAAACCGGCCGAGAGCCGCAGCGGCGGTGACTCGGACGGCGACGCCGGCACTACCGGTAGCGGCCCGACTCGGGGCGGGCCGGAGGGCAGCGCCACTGGGGACGATGCCGGCGGCTCGCGCCAAGGATGAACGACTCCGGATCAGGGATATCGCGGCATCGAGGGCAGTGGGACAGCCCGATGTCGCCGAAACCGAGTGGATCATGGCAGGAGGCGGGGCCGCGCAGTGTGGCGGAGGCCGTGGCCGTACAGGAGGAGTTGCGGCCGCTGGTCGACCTGGTCGGGCCGGGGCCGGCCGCGCCGGCCACGGTGGCTGGCCTGGACGTCGCGTACGCGAAGAGCGGTGACCTGCTCGCGGCGGCGGTGACCGTGCTGGACGCCCGGACGCTGGCCGTGGTGGACTCCGCGGTCAGCGTGGGCCGGCCCGCGTTCGGCTACGTCCCGGGGCTGTTCGCCTTCCGTGAGATGCCCGCGTTGCTCGCCGCGCTGGACCGGCTGACCACCCTCCCGACCCTGCTGGTCTGCGACGGTCACGGGCTGGCCCATCCGCGCCGGTTCGGGCTCGCCTGTCATCTCGGGGTGGTCACCGGGCTGCCCGCGATCGGGGTCGGGAAGACGCCACTGGTCGGCGAGTGGGTTCCGCCGCCCGCCGAGCGGGGTGCCTGGTCGCCACTGCGTGACGGGGGCGACGTCGTCGGTCGGGTGGTGCGGACCCAGGCCGGGGTGAAGCCCGTCTTCGTCAGCGTCGGGCACCGGATGAGCCTGGCCAACGCCACCGCGCAGGTGCTCGCGCTGGCCCCGCGCTACCGGTTGCCGGAGACCACCCGTACCGCCGACCGGCTCTGCCGGGACGCCCTCGCGGCGGCGGTCTGACCGGTCGGAGACCGACGGCATGAGGCACCCGCCGCAGGTCGGCGGGTTGGGGTCGGAAACCGTAACGCCGCACACATGCGGGCCGCTCTATGACCGGTGGTGGGGGTGGCCCGGTAGTAGCCTGACCCGCGGACCCCACCCGGGGAGGAACGGTGAGGTGATCATGACGGTTCGTCGGCGCGCGGCGCGTCTCGCGACGGTCTGCGGTCTGGTGGGCGGCTTGGTGATGCTCGGTGCGTCCCCCGCGCTGGCCGACGACGACTCGGTCCGCGTGGGTGCGCCCAGCAGCTTCGCCGCCGGCGGCTCCCCCGAGGGGGTGAACGTCGCGGTGCGCAAGCGCTCGGACGGGTGCGTCCTGCTGCGTACCGCCCTGGGCCTGCGTCTCTCGGGCCTCCAGCCGGATCAGGTGTCGGTGCAGGTCAACGCGGGCGGGCGCTGGTTCCCGGTGGCTGTCTCCGGCGGCGGCGGCAGCGTGGCGACCGCGCAGACCTCGCCGGCGAAGCCGACCCTCTGCAAGGGCAAGGGCATCACCGTGCGGTACCGGGTGGCGTTCGCCGCCGGTGCGCCGGCCGGCCGGCTCGCGGTGACCGGCGTGGCGCTCAGCGCGGCGGGCCAGGAGTTGGGTCGGGGTTCCGACTCGTCGAAGCTGACCAGCCGGGCATCGGCGTCGCCGACCCCGTCGAAGAAGCCGTCGCCCACCCCGAGCGCGACCATCGAGGCCGCCCCGACCGACGACGCGGTGAACCAGGCCGTGCTGGGTGGCGTGTCCGGCGCACCCGACACCACGGCGACCGCGGCCGAATCATCCGGCGGCTCGCCGGTGATGTTCTTCGGTATCGCGATGGTGGCGGTCGGCCTGCTGCTCATCGTGCTGCTGTTCCGTCGCTCGCGTCAGGACCGGAAGCCGGCCGACGAGCTGTCCGGACCGCTGCCGGGCAACCCCGGTGGCACCACCTACCGCTCCGGGAGTGGGTCGCCGGCCGCGCCCGGCCAGCCCGGCCAGGTGTACGGCCAGCAGCCGCCGCCCGGCGGCTACGGCGCGGTGCCGGCTCCCCGGCCCGCAACCGGCGGGGTCTACGGCGCCCCACCGGCCGGGCCCCCGTCGCCGCCCGGCGCGACGCAGGCCATGCCGGACGCTCCGGATGGCCGGCCCGGCCCCGACGAGCCACCCGCCGCCGCTGGCGGCGACCACACCGTCTTCATGCCTCGGCTGCCCGGCTGAGCGGGGCCGGACCCGGACCCTCCGATACGCTCAGGTCCGGTGGAACCTGCGGCCAAGGAGCGGAACCCGTGTCTGATCTGTCCCAGATCGTGAAGGCGTACGACGTCCGAGGGACGGTGCCGGACCAGTGGGACGAGCGGGTCGCCGAAGCCCTCGGAGCCGCGTTCACCCAACTGCTCAACAGCACCGACGAGCCGGGCGACGCGGTCGTCATCGGGTACGACATGCGAGCCACCTCGCCGGGGCTGACCGCGGCCTTCGCGGCCGGCGTCCGCGCCGAGGGGCGCTCGGTGATCGAGATCGGGCTGGCCTCCACCGACCTGCTCTACTTCGCGTCCGGCTCACTCGATCTGCCGGGTGCGATGTTCACCGCCAGTCACAATCCCGCGCAGTACAACGGCATCAAGATGTGCCGCTCGGGTGCCCGCCCGATCGGCCAGGACAGCGGTCTGACGGAGATCCGTGAGCGGGCCCAGGCCCTGCTGGACTCGGGCGAGGCCCGCCCGGCCGGCGACCCGGTCCGGCCGGCCGAGCGGCGCGACCTGCTGCCCGACTACGCCGCCTACCTGCGCAAGCTGGTCGACCTCTCCGGTATCCGGCCACTGAAGGTGGTGGTCGACGCCGGCAACGGGATGGGCGGCTTCACCGTCCCCACCGTGCTCGGCGACGCCGCCCTGTCGGCCCTGCCGTTGGAGATCGTGCCGCTCTACTTCGAGCTGGACGGCACCTTCCCCAACCACGAGGCCAACCCGCTGGACCCGGCGAACCTGGTCGACCTCCAACGCGCCGTGGTCAAGCACGGAGCCGAGATCGGGCTCGCCTTCGACGGCGACGCCGACCGCTGCTTCGTGGTGGACGAGCGTGGTGAGCCGGTTTCACCGTCGGCGATCACGGCCATGGTCGCCGCTCGGGAGCTGGCCAAGCACCCGGGTTCCACCGTGATCCACGGGCTGATCACCTCCAGCGCGGTGCCGGAGATCATTCGTGAGCACGGTGGGGAGCCGGTGGTCGCCCGGGTCGGGCACTCCTTCATCAAGGCGGAGATGGCCCGCACCAACGCCGTCTTCGGCGGCGAGCACTCGGCGCACTACTACTTCCGGGACTTCTGGTTCGCCGACACCGGAATGCTCGCCGCGATGCACACGTTGGCCGCGCTCGGCGAGCAGTCGCTGCCGCTGTCCGTGCTGGCCGGCGAGTACGAGCGCTACATCGCCTCCGGTGAGATCAACTCGACGGTCGTCGACCAGGCGGCGGCGGTGGCCGAGGTGCGCGCGGCGTACCCCGAGGCGGTGGCCGACGAGATGGACGGGCTCACGCTGCGTTTCCCGGACGGCGCCTGGTTCAACCTGCGAGCCTCCAACACGGAGCCGCTGCTGCGGCTCAACGTCGAGGCGCCCACCCGCGAGCGGATGGTCTCGCTCCGGGACGAGGTGCTGGGCCGGGTTCGCCGATAAGATCGCCTGCGCCGGTCGGCACCGCCGCCGGTAAAGCCGCACACGTGGAAGGAGCCGTGCCATGGCCCTGGACCCGCAGTTGCTCGAGATTCTCGCCTGTCCGGACACGCACCACGCCCCGCTCACCTACGACGCCGAGGCGCAGACGCTGACCTGCACGGAGTGCGGCCGGATCTTCGAGGTCCGCGACGACGTGCCGGTGCTGCTGCTCGACGAGGCGCGCGGCGGCCCCGGGCAGCCGTCATGATCGACGGTACGGCCGGGGTCAGCGGGCGTCGCGACGCCGACGAGGCCCTGCTCGACAGCCCGGAGGCGTTGGCCGAGCACGACCCGGGCGGCATGCTCCGGCACACCGCCTCGGCCGGTGCGCAGGTCCGCGAGACGGCCGCGCTGGCCGCCGAGGCGAACCTGGCGGTGCTCGCCGACGACGGGCGGCCGCGGGCCGTGGTCATCGCCGGCATCGGCACCGCCGGGCGTACCGGAGACGTGCTGGCCACGGTCGCCGGGCCGCGCTGTCCGGTGCCGGTCATCGCGCACCGCAGCGCTGGTGTTCCCGGTTGGGTCGGTGCGGCCGACGTGGTCATCGCGGTGAGCGCGTCCGGTCGTAGCCCGGAGGCGCTCGGCGCCGCCGAGGCGGCGCACCGGCGTGGCGCACGGCTGGTCGCGGTGGGCGCCCCCGACTCGCAGTTGCAGTCGGTCGCCGAGCGGGCCCGCGCGCCGTTCATCCCGGTGCCCCGGCGTGCTCCGGCCCGGGCCAGCCTCTGGGCGCTCACCGTGCCGGTTCTGCTCGCCGCCCGTTCCCTGGGGCTGGTGAAGGTCAACGAGGCGGACCTGGCGGAGACCGCGGCCCGGCTCGACGCGGACGCCGACCGCTGCCGCTCCACCGCGGAGTCCTTCGTCAACCCGGCGAAGTCGCTGGCCCTGGGCCTGGCCGGCTCGGTCCCGATTGTCTGGGGCTCGTCGCCGCTGGCCACCGTGGCGGCCCGCCGGTTCGGTGACACCCTGTCGGCGAACGCCCGCTACCCGGTGGTCACCGGGGCGCTCGGCGAGGCCGGCCGGGGCCGGGTCGGGTTGCTGGACGGCGTCTTCGGTGGCCTGGCCGAGGGGGAGCGGGACATCTTCGCCGATCCGGCGGAGGACGAGGGCGAGGGCACCCGGCTGCGGCTGGTGCTGCTGCGCGACGGCGGGCTCAACGCCGAGGACGACACGGACGAGCCGCTGGCGGTCGAGGAGCGCCGCGCGGACGCGGTGCGGACCCTCGCCGAACGCCGCGGTGTGCGCTGCGACGTGGTGACCGCTGAGGGTGGGTCCGCGCTGGAGCGGCTGGCCTCGCTGATCGCCGTACCGGATTTCGCCTCGATCTACCTTGCCCTGGCCCACGGGCTGGACCCGATGGCGGTACCGGCCATCACCGAGATGAAGGAGCTGTCGAACCAGTGAACGGACGTAGGGGACGGCTCGCCATGCGCGCAGCGGGCAGCGCAGTGCGGCAGAGTGGAGCGACGGCGTGAGCGCCAACGGCGGGACGAAGGCGATCGTCGCCGCCCTGCTGGCCAACGTCGGCATCGCCGTCACCAAGTTCATCGCGTTCCTGCTCTCCGGCTCGTCGTCGATGTTGGCCGAGGCGGTCCACTCGGTCGCCGACTCCGGCAACCAGGGCCTGCTGCTGCTCGGTGGCAAGCGCGCCAGGCGGGAGGCGACCCCGCAGCACCCGTTCGGGTACGGCCGGGAGCGCTACATCTACGCGTTCATCGTGTCCATCGTGCTGTTCAGCATCGGTGGCTTGTTCGCCCTGTACGAGGCGTACCACAAGTGGGACGACCCGCACGGCATCACCGAGTGGCAGTGGTTGCCGGTGGCCGTGCTGGTGGCCGCGATCATCATGGAGTCGTTCTCCTTCCGGACCGCCATCAAGGAGTCCAACCACATTCGGGGCAACCAGTCCTGGGTGCGCTTCATCCGCCGGGCCAAGGCGCCTGAGCTGCCGGTGGTGCTGCTGGAGGACTTCGGCGCGCTGGTCGGTCTGGTGTTCGCGCTGTTCGGCGTCGGCATGACGCTGATCACCGGCAACGGCCGGTGGGACGCCGCCGGCACCGCGATGATCGGCATCCTCCTGGTCACCATCGCCATCGTGCTGGCCATCGAGACCAAGAGCCTGCTGCTCGGTGAGGGCGCCGAGTCCACCGACGTGGCTGCCATCGAGCGCGCGGTCACCGACGGCCCCGAGGTGGAGCGGATCATCCACATGAAGACGCTCTACCTGGGCCCGGAGGAGCTGATGGTGGCCGCGAAGATCGGGGTGCCGGCCTGCGAGAGCGCCCAGGATCTGGCCCGGGGCATCAACGCGGTGGAGGCGCGGATCCGCGCCGCGGTGCCGATCGCCCGGGTGATCTACCTGGAGCCGGACATCTTCAGCGCCGCCGCTGCCGAAGCCGGCACCGGTGCCGCCGCCGACACCGCCGTACCGCAGCCCCAGGATGCGTCCGGCGAGGCGGCCGGGCGGCCCGGGGGCTGACGGGTGGAGCTGCTGTACGGCCCGATCCGGGACTACGCCTGGGGGTCCCGCTCCGCGATCGCCCTGCTGCAGGGGCGGCCGGTGCCCAGTGCCGGCCCGGAGGCGGAGCTGTGGCTGGGCGCCCACCCGGGCGCCCCGGCCAGCGTGGAGCGGGCCGGCCTCCGGGTCAGTCTCTGCGACCTGGTCCGCGACGAGCCGGGGCAGTGGCTCGGCCAGCGGGTGTCCGAGCGCTTCGGCACCCGGCTGCCGTTCCTGCTCAAGGTGCTCGCCGCCGACGCTCCGCTGAGCCTGCAGGCCCACCCGGACGCCGAACAGGCCCGCGTGGGCTACGCGGCGGACGCGGGGCGCCCGCCGGGGGAGCGCAACTACTCCGACCCGCACCACAAGCCGGAGTTGCTGGTGGCGCTCACCCCGTTCGAGGCGCTGTGCGGTTTCCGGGATCCGACGGTGTCGGCCGAGGCGCTCGCCGCGTTCGGCGTACCGGCGTTGGCTCCGGTGGTTGCGGCGTTGCGGACGGGGCCGGTGGGGCTGCGCGCGGCGGTGCAGACGCTGCTCGCCTGGCCGGTCGCGGAGCGCGACGAGTTGCTGGGCTCGGTGCTGGCGGCGTCGGCCGACGGCCCGGACGCGGAGCTGGCCCACCGGCTGGCGGCGGCCTACCCGGGGGACCCGGGTGTGCTGGTCGCGCTGCTGCTGCACCATTTGCGCCTGACGCCGGGGGAGGCGATCTGGATGCCCGCGGGCAATCTGCACGCCTACCTGAGCGGCTGCGGGGTGGAGATCATGGCGGCCAGCGACAACGTGCTGCGCGGCGGGCTGACCCCGAAGCGGGTCGACGTGGACGAGCTGCTGCGGGTGCTGCGCTTCGAGGTGCTCGAGGATCCGGTACGGGCCGCTCAGCCGGTCGGGCCGGGGGTGGAGTGCTGGCCGGTGCCGGTGGACGACTTCGCGCTGCACCGGGTGCGGGTCGGGACCGGCGTGCCCTCGGTGACGTTGCCGCTCCCCGGTCCCCGGGTGGTGCTCTGCGGCGCCGGCTCGGTCACCGTGGACGACGGGGCGGGGGCGTTGACGCTCGCGTCCGGCCAGGCCGCGATCGGTACCGCGGCCGGCGAGCCGCTGCGGGTCAGCGGTGATGGTGAGGCGTATGTGGCAACCGCCGGACTGGGCTGACACACGCGGCGCCACGCCGCAAGTCCGACTTTCCGGGAATAGCTTGACGCTTCCTTGGCCGAGTGTGACTCTATGAGTACGCAGCGTTATCGCGACGACGGTCCGACAACGTGCGGGGAACCAAACCGGGGGGATGCACGGGGCGGCGGGAGTGGACGGTGTTTCCGTCCACCACCGACCGCCCCGTGCGCTGTCCGTCGACCGTCCCCCGGGCGCCCGTCGCTGGCGCGCGTAAGGTGGAGGGTCGGCGCAGACATCGTTCGACAGGAGCTTTCATGACCAGCACCCTCCCGGCGTCCGCCAGCGGTACGCCGTCCGAGGCCCGGCCGAGCACGCTCGCCGAGGGCGACTTCAAGGTGGCGGATCTGTCGCTCGCCGAGTTCGGGCGCAAGGAGATCCAGCTCGCCGAGCACGAGATGCCCGGCCTGATGTCGATCCGCCGGGAGTTCGCCGAGGCACAGCCGCTCGCCGGCGCGCGGATCACCGGCTCGCTGCACATGACCATCCAGACCGCCGTCCTGATCGAGACGCTGGTCGCGCTCGGCGCACAGGTGCGCTGGGCGTCCTGCAACATCTTCTCCACGCAGGACCACGCCGCCGCCGCGATCGTCGTCGGCCAGAACGGCACCCCCGACGCCCCCGCCGGAGTCCCGGTCTACGCCTGGAAGGGCGAGACGCTGCCGGAGTACTGGTGGTGCACCGAGCAGGTGCTCGCCTGGCCGGACGGGCAGGGCCCGAACATGATCCTCGACGACGGCGGCGACGCCACCCTGCTGGTGCACAAGGGCGCCGAGTTCGAGAAGGCCGGAGTGGTCCCGCCGGTCGAGTCCGCGGACTCGGAGGAGTACGCGGTCATCCTCGAGCTGCTGCACCGCTCGATCGCCGAGGACAACCAGCACTGGACCCGGATCGCCTCGGGCATCAAGGGCGTCACCGAGGAGACCACGACCGGTGTGCACCGGCTCTACGAGATGCACCGCGCCGGAACGCTGCTCTTCCCGGCGATCAACGTCAACGACTCGGTGACCAAGAGCAAGTTCGACAACAAGTACGGCTGTCGGCACTCGCTGATCGACGGCATCAACCGGGCCACCGACGTGCTGATCGGCGGCAAGATGGCCGTCGTGATGGGTTACGGCGATGTCGGCAAGGGCTGCGCCGAGTCGCTGCGCGGCCAGGGCGCCCGGGTCGTGGTGACCGAGGTCGACCCGATCTGCGCGCTCCAGGCGGCGATGGACGGCTACCAGGTGGCCACCCTGGACGACGTGGTCGAGCAGGCGGACATCTTCATCACCGCCACCGGCTGCTTCAACGTCATCACCAACGAGCACATGGCCCGGATGAAGCACCAGGCCATCGTCGGCAACATCGGCCACTTCGACAACGAGATCGACATGGCCGGCCTGGCCAAGCGCTCCGACGTCGAGCGGGTCAACATCAAGCCGCAGGTCGACCTGTGGCGCTTCGCCGACGGGCACGCCATCATCGTGCTCTCCGAGGGCCGCCTGCTGAACCTGGGCAACGCCACCGGGCACCCGAGCTTCGTGATGTCGAACTCGTTCGCCAACCAGACGATCGCCCAGATCGAGCTCTTCACCAAGACCGAGGAGTACCCGATCGGCGTCTACGTGCTGCCCAAGCACCTGGACGAGAAGGTCGCCCGGCTGCACCTGGGCGCGCTCGGCGCCAAGTTGAGCACGCTGACCAAGGAGCAGGCCTCCTATCTCGGCATCTCCACCGAGGGGCCGTTCAAGCCGGACCACTACCGCTACTGATCGACGCTCCCGTACCGGGTCGGCTGTTCGCAGCCGGCCCGGTTCGTCGTCTCCGTGCCGGCTCGGGTCGGCCCGGCGGGTGTGTCAGCGCGAGCGGGGGCCGCGGCGGGCGGGGCGGAACCAGGTCCAGACGCACCATGCGAGCCAGCCGAGTGACACGACGGTGGCCAGTGGCCGCAGGCGCAGCGCGCTGAGCAGCAGCACCACGGCCAGCACCGTCAACCACGGCAGTAATCCCTTCACGGCGGGGATCCTTCCACAGCGGGACCGCGGGTGGCTGAACGTCGACCGGCGGGCGGCCGGGTGAGCAGGTCAAGAACGACTTGACGAGGCTTCTGAACTGGAGGAAGGTATGGCTGCCCTAAGTTAGCTGAGGCGTGCCTAATGATCTCGGAGCCCCGATGTTCGCCACCTACCTGATCGGCCTGCGGGAAGGCCTGGAAGCGACCCTGGTGGTCAGCATCCTGGTCGCCTTCCTGGTGAAGTCGCAGCGCCGGGACCGGTTGCCGCAGGTCTGGGCGGGCGTCGCCCTGGCCGTGGCGCTGTCGGTGCTCTTCGGCTGGCTGATCGAGTACACCTCGAGCTCGCTGCTGGCCCGCTCCGAGGACCGCGAGCTGTTCGAGGCGATCACCTCCGTCGCCGCCGTGGTCTTCGTCACCTGGATGATCTTCTGGATGCGGCGGGCCGCCCGCACCATCGCCGGCGAGCTGCGCGGCAAGCTCACCGAGGCGTTGGCCGTCGGGTCCCTGGCGGTCGCCGGGATGGCCTTCCTCGCGGTGATCCGGGAGGGGCTGGAGACGGCGCTGATCTTCTACTCCGCAGCCCAGGGCGCGGCCGGCGACAGCGGACCGCTGCTCGCGCTGATCGGTGGCATCGCCACGGCCGTGGCGCTCGGCGTGCTGCTCTACGCCAGCGCCCTGCGCATCAACCTCAGCAAGTTCTTCACCTGGACCGGGGCGCTGCTGATCCTGGTCGCCGCCGGCATCCTGAAGTACGGCGTGCACGACTTCCAGGAGGCCGGGGTCCTGCCCGGCCTGAACGACCTGGCCTTCGACATCACCACCGCGCTCGACCCCAGCACCTGGTACGCCGCGCTGCTCGCCGGAATGTTCAACGTGACCCCCGCGCCCACCGTGCTGGAGACGATCGCCTGGATCGGGTACGCCGTACCGGTCCTCCTGCTCTTCCTGCGCCCGGCCCGTCGTACGCCGGCACCGGTCGCGGCGCCGGCCGACCCCGAGGCCGAGAACGCGCCGACGACCGGCGCGAGCGACACCGCGACGACCACCACCACCGTCACCGAGCGCGGGGCCGACACCGGCACCGAGGCCGAGGCGGCGTCCACGCCGCAGCGTGCCTGACCCACGAGGAGAGACAGCTCAGATGCGTACCGCCCGATTCTTCGCGCTGGCCGCTGCCGGCGTGCTGGCGACGACCGGTGTCGCCGCCTGCTCCGACTCCGAGAAGGGTGACGCGGCCGGGTCCGGCGGCCCGATCGTGGTCAAGGCCACCGACACCGCCTGCGAGGTCGGCACCACCGACCTCGGCGCCGGAACCGCCACTTTCAAGATCACCAACTCCGGTGCGAAGGTGACCGAGTTCTACGTGTACGCCTCCGGCGACCGGGTGATGGGCGAGGTCGAGAACATCGCCCCCGGGCTGAGCCGCGAGCTGCACGTGGAGCTGCCGGCCGGCACGTACGAGACGGCCTGCAAGCCCGGGATGAGCGGCAAGGGCATCCGCGGTGCGCTTAAGGTCAGCGGGTCCGCCGAGCCGCTGACCGCCGACGCCGCGCTGGCCGGCGCGACCGACAACTACCAGCGCTACGTCAAGAGCCAGACCGCCGCGCTGCTGGAGAAGACCGAGGAGTTCGTCGCCGCGGTCAAGGCCGGCGACGTGGCGAAGTCCAAGGCGCTCTTCCCGGTGGCCCGCACCTACTGGGAGCGGATCGAGCCGGTGGCCGAGATCTTCGGCGACCTCGACCCCAAGATCGACGGCCGCGAGGAGGTCATCGAGGAGGGGATGGAGTTCACCGGCTTCCACCGGATCGAGAAGGACCTCTGGCAGTCCGGCGACATCAGCAAGGACGGCCCGATCGCCGACCGGCTGCTGGTCGACGTCAAGGAGATCGTGGCCAAGGCCAACGCCGAGAAGCTCTCCCCGCTCCAGCTCGCCAACGGGGCCAAGGAACTGCTCGACGAGGTCGCCAGCGGCAAGATCACCGGCGAGGAGGACCGCTACTCGCACACCGACCTGTGGGACTTCGCGGCCAACCTGGAGGGCTCCAAGGCTGCCGTGTCCGCCCTCCGCCCGGCGCTGGAGCAGCGCTCGCCGGAACTGGTCAAGCAGCTGGACACCGAGTTCACCAACGTCGAGGCGCTGCTCGGCAAGCACCGCGACGGCGACGGGTGGAAGCTGCACACCGCGTTGAGCAAGGCCGAGCTCAAGGAGCTCTCCGACGGCATCAACGCCCTCGCCGAGCCGATCAGCAAAGTCGCCGCAGTCGTCGCCCGGTGACCGGGCGTCAGGGAGGGTCGAGTCGATGAGCGGGAGCAGGTTGACCCGGCGGCGAGCGATCACGCTCGCCGGTGCGGGGGTGGCCGGAGTCGCCGGGGTGGCGGCCGGCGCGGGCGCGCTGATCAGCGGCTCCCGTGACCCGGCCGCGGCCAGCGACCACCCGGCGGGAGCCGTGCCGTTCCACGGCGAGCACCAGGCCGGCATCGTCACCCCGGCCCAGGACCGGCTGCACTTCGTCGCCTTCGACGTGATCACCAAGGATCGCGCCCGGCTGGTCGAGCTGCTCCAGGAGTGGACGGCCGCCGCCGCGCGGATGACCGCCGGGCGTGACGCCGGGGTGCTCGGTGCGGTGGGTGGGATGCCGGAGGCCCCGCCGGACGACACCGGCGAAGCGCTCGGCCTGCCCCCCTCGCAGCTCACCCTGACCATCGGCTTCGGGCCGACCCTGTTCCGCGACGCCGACGGCCGGGACCGGTTCGGCATCGCCGACCGACGCCCGGCCGCGCTGGCCGAGCTGCCGAAGTTCCCCGGCGACGCGTTGCAGCCGCAGCTCTCCGGGGGCGACCTCTGCGTCCAGGCGTGCGCGAACGATCCGCAGGTGGCGGTGCACGCGATCCGCAACCTGGCCCGGCTCGGCATGGGGGTGGTGAGCGTCCGCTGGTCGCAGCTCGGCTTCGGCCGTACCTCGTCGACCTCGCGGGACCAGGCCACCGCGCGCAACCTGTTCGGCTTCAAGGACGGCACGGCCAACCTCAAGGCCGAGGAGACCGACCTGCTGCGCGACCAGCTGTGGGTGCAGCCGGGCGACGGGCCGGACTGGATGACCGGCGGCTCGTACCTGGTCACCCGCAAGATCCGGATGCTGGTCGAGACGTGGGACCGGACCTCGCTGGCCGAGCAGGAGGAGATCGTCGGCCGGACGAAGGGCAGCGGCGCCCCGCTCGGCCGCACCGACGAGTTCGACGAGCCGGATTTCGCGGCCCGCGGCGCCGACGGGCAGCCGGTGATCGCCGAGCACGCCCACGTCACGCTGGCCCACCCCAGCCGGAACAACGGCGCTCATCTGCTGCGCCGCGGCTACAACTTCGTCGACGGCTCGGACGGCCTCGGCCGGCTCGACGCGGGTCTGTTCTTCATCGCCTACCAGCGGGATCCGCGCCGGCAGTTCGTGCCGATCCAGACCCAGTTGGCGCGGCACGACGTGATGAACGAGTACCTCCGGCACGTCTCCAGCGGCCTGTTCGCCTGCCCGCCCGGGGTGCGCGACGGCGGCGACCACTGGGGTCGGGCACTCTTCGGCTGACGGTCGTCCGGATCGTGACAGGGCGACCGGCCGAAGCGGCGGTGGCGCCGGGCGGCACCGAAGGGGGATCATGGGTAACCCGGCGGGGATCCGTCCGTGCCGGGCCCCGCACCACGTGGCGCCGCCGCGGGTCGCGGTGACACGCTTGCCGGCGGCGCTATCCGTTACCGGCTGACGCCGGTCCCACCGAACTGAACGGGGATGCAATATTAATCCCATGAGAGCCCGGGTACTGGTGGTCGACGACGACCCCGCGCTCGCCGAGATGCTCGGCATCGTGCTGCGTAGCGAGGGCTTCCTGCCCTCGTTCGTGGCCGACGGCGAGCGGGCGTTGGCGGCGTTCCGCGACAGTCGTCCCGATATCGTCCTGCTTGACCTGATGCTGCCCGGGATGAGCGGCATCGACGTGGCACGGTCCATCCGAGCGGAGTCCGGCGTGCCGATTGTCATGCTGACCGCCAAGAGCGACACCGTCGACGTGGTGCTCGGCCTGGAGTCCGGCGCCGACGACTACGTGGTCAAGCCGTTCAAGCCCAAGGAGCTGGTCGCCCGGATGCGGGCCCGGCTGCGCCGGGGCGAGGACGTGGCACCGGAGATGCTGACCATCGGGCCGCCTGGCAACCAGATCACCATCGACGTGCCGGCGCACACGGTGAGCCGCAACGGCGAGGAGGTGAAGCTGACTCCGCTGGAGTTCGACCTGCTGGTCGCGCTCGCCCGCAAGCCGCGTCAGGTCTTCACCCGCGAGGTGCTGCTGGAGCAGGTCTGGGGCTACCGGCACGCAGCCGACACCCGGCTGGTCAACGTGCACGTGCAGCGGCTGCGCGCCAAGATCGAGCCGGACCCGGAGCGGCCGGAAATCATCCTCACCGTGCGGGGCGTGGGCTATAAGGCGGGGACCGGATAACCTGGTCACACTGTGTCAACCTCCCCGCCCCCGCCCCCTCAGACGACGGCTGCCCGCCGGCCGTCCGCCGCCTGGGAGCTCTGGCGTGCGCTGAGCGGGCGGGCCGCCCGGATGGTGGCGCGGGTGCACCAGACCTGGCGCCGCTCGCTCCAGGTGCGGGTGGTGACCATCACGCTGGTCGCCTCCAGCCTGCTGGTCGGGGGTTTCGCGTACCTGATCGCTGACAAGATCACCACCATCCTGCTCGACAGCGCCCGCACCGACGTCCAGCAGCGCGTGAACAGCGGCGCCGGCTACGCGGCCAAGCAGGTCTCCCTGTACGGCCAGCCGCAGGAGGCGCAGCTCCAGGAGACGATCGAGGACACGGTCAACTACCTGGCCGGCGGCGACCCCGAGCAGATCAGTGGTGTGGTGGTGGCGATCACCGCCGACGGCTATCCGAACGTCATCCAGACCCGCACCGCGCCCGCGGCGAACGTCCAGCCGTTGATCAGCCAGGAGCTGCGGGCCGCGGTCGCCAGCGGCAAGGTGGCCAGTCAGATCCGCACCGGCCGGCTGACCGGAGAGCCCACCAAATATCTGGTCTACGGCTCGCCGGTGCCCACCCGGTTCGGCCAGGTCGAGCTCTACTACCTCGTGCCGTTGACCCGGCAGGACGGCACCGCCGCCGACGCCCGAGCCACCGTGGTGGCCACCGGGGTCGCCCTGGTGATCCTGCTCGGGCTGCTCGCGGCCCTGGTCACCCGGCTGGTGGTCAATCCGGTCCGGGTCGCCGCGCGGACGGCCCAGCGGCTCTCCGCCGGCCTGCTCGACCAGCGGATGGTGGTCAACGGCGAGGACGACCTCGCTCTGCTCGCCGCGTCGTTCAACCAGATGGCGACCAACCTGCAACGGCAGATCCTCCGCTTGGAGGAGATGTCCCGGTTGCAGCGCCGGTTCACGTCCGACGTCTCGCACGAGCTGCGTACCCCGTTGACCACGGTCCGGATGGCCGCCGACCTGATCTTCGCCGAGCGCGACGAGTTCGACCCGGCGGTGGCCCGCAGCGCTGAGCTGCTCCAGGCCGAGCTGGACCGGTTCGAGGAGCTGCTCACCGACCTGCTGGAGATCAGCCGGTTCGACGCGGGCTTCGCCATGCTGGACGCCGAGCCGACCGACCTGGTGCCGGTGGTGCACCGGGTGGTCGACCGGCTCGCCGGCCTGGCCGAGCGCGTGGGCGTCCCGATCGAGTTGGACCTGCCGGGCACGCCGGTGATCGCCGAGGTCGACCCGCGCCGGGTCGAGCGGGTGCTGCGCAACCTGGTCGGCAACGCCGTCGAGCACGGTGAGGCACGTCCGGTGCTGATCACTCTCGGCATTGACGAGACCGCCGTGGCGATCACCGTTCGGGATCGTGGCGTGGGGCTCAAGGTGGGCGAGGAGAAGTTGGTGTTCAACCGGTTCTGGCGGGCGGACCCGTCCCGGGCGCGGCAGACCGGTGGCACCGGTCTGGGCCTGTCCATCAGCCTCGAGGACGCCCGGCTGCACGGCGGTTGGCTGGAGGCGTGGGGTGCGCCCGGGCAGGGCGCGCAGTTCCGGCTCACCCTGCCGGCCCGCGCGGGTGACCGGCTGACCACCTCGCCGCTGCGGCTGGTGCCCGCCGACGCCGCGCTGCCGTTCGGCGGTCCCCGGGACGGCGGCCCCCTGGCCATCGGGCCCGGCGCCGGCGGCACGCTGGCGATCGACCCGGCGCCGGCCGAGGACGGACACCGTGCGGAGGTGCGATCGTGAGGCGCCAGGTCATGGTCGGGGCACTCGGCGCGGCGCTGCTGCTGGGCGGGGGGTGCGGCATCCCGGCGTCGTCCGACGTGCGGGTGGACGGCAAGGGCGGGACCGCGACGGAGGCCGGCAGGGACAACGGCCGTCGCAGCGAGCCGCCGACGCGTACGGCCAGCGGCAGCGACATCGACGCGTTCGTGCGCAACTTCCTGGACGCCGCCGCTGGCGAGCCGGACCGGGCCTACGAGCGGGTCAAGCTGTTCGTCGCTCCGGAGCACCAGACCCAACTGAAGGAGAAGAAGGGCAGCGAGGTCGCGCTGAACGTGGTCCGGCTGCGTGAGGCGGTCTTCACCGGCAACAGCGACTCGACCACCACCGTGAAGATCAAGGTGCAACAGCTCGGCCTGCTGCGGGCCAACGGCACCCTGGCCCCGCCGGTGGCGACCGAGACGGGGTACGAGTTCCGGGTGCGCAGCGCGGCGTTCGGTGGTGACGACGAGCGCGCCGGCCTGTACGTCCTCGACCCGCCGAACGTGCTGCTGCTCAGCGACAACGCCCTCCAGCGGTACTACCAGGACGAGTCGATCTACTTCTGGAGTTCCGACGGCAGCCGTCTGGTGCCCGATCAGCGCTATCTGCCGGCGGCGGTACCGGACGAACGCCGGGTCAACGAGGTGGTGAAGTGGCTGGTCGGTGGCCCGTCCGACTGGCTGCGCCCCGGCGTCGTCGGGCTGCCCGACCGCACCGAGCTGGTCAACAACGCCACCGGCGCGAACAACCGGTGGGAGGTCAACCTGGACATGTCCGGTGACGACCAGACCCAGATCGACCGGTTGATCACCCAGCTGGCCTGGTCGCTGGGCGACCTGCGGGGCGAGTTGGCGCTGAGGATCCGCAACAACTCGCTGCCCGTGCAGGATCTGGACGCGCGCCGAAACTCCGACCAGCTCTACCCGATCACAGACGGCCCGCAGCGGTTCGGCGTCTACGAGGGCGCCATCCGCCCGCTCGACTTCGCTGGCGAGACCAGCGGCGCCGTGCCGTTGTCGGCTGAGGTCAACCGCAACATCGTTTCCGCGGGCCTCGCGCGGGCCGAGGGCCGGATCCTCGCCGCGATGGTGGTGAACAGCGGCAAGGGCCGGCATCGACTCGCGGTGGGCACCGGCCCCGGGCTCAAACGGAGCGGGAACGACTACGCCTCGATCAGCCGTCCGGTCTGGCTGCGCACGGTCGACTCCCGCCCGGGCCGGGGCCTGGTGGTGGCCGACGGCCGGCTCTACCGCTTCGACGAGGACGCCGGGATGTACCAGGTGCCACTCAACTTGCCCACCGCCGAGGTCACCGCGGTGGCCGCATCGCTGGACGGCCAGCGGGTCGCGTTGATCGCCGGCGGCCGGCTCTACGTCGCCGCGGTCAACCTGGACGGCGGCGGGGTCTCCATCGGCCCGCCCCGGGCGCTCGTCACCTCGCTGACCAGCCTCAGCGCCGTGGACTGGAGCGGGGAGGGCCGCCTGGTGGTGGCCGGGTCGGCCGGTCAGCCGGCGATCTACGGGCTCAGCGTGGACGGGGCCCTGGAGACGCCGCTGAAGACCGACGTGGGTGCCAAGGTCAACCACCTGACGGCGTACCCGACCAACCGCGAGGTGCCGTCACCCAGCGGGGGATACATGTACGAGGCGAACGGGGTGGCCTACCGCAGCAGCCCGTTCGAGCGGATCGAGGCCGCACGGGTACGGGACATCGCTCCACCGCCGGCCGGGCTCCGCCCGAGCAACCCGTCGGCCCCGTTCTTCCTCTACTGACGTCGTGCGCGGGGCTCTGGGCCGACCTTGGCGACCTGGTCCTGCCCACCGACTGCGCGGGCTGTCGGGAGCGTCGGCCCGGTCTGCGGCACGGAATCTGCCCGACCTGCGTGACGGCGCTGGGCGCGCTGCGTCCCCGTCCCGTCCGTCCCACACCCGCCCCACCGGGCCTGCCGCCCTGCGTCGCCCTCGGCCCGTACGCCGGTCCGCTGCGCGAGGCTCTGCTGGCGTACAAGGATCACGGCCGGCACGGGCTGGCCCGCCCGCTCGGCGCGCTGCTCGCCGAGGTCGTCGCGGCGGCGGTCGGCGGGGCCCGTCCGCTGGCGTTGGTGGCGGTGCCGGACACCGCGGCGGCGGCCCGGGCCCGCTACGGCGACCACCTGGACCGGCTGGCCCGGCACTGCGCGGCGCGGCTGAGCCGGGCCGGCTGGCCGGTCCGGGTGCACCGGCCGCTGCGGGCGCTGCCCCGGCCCGACTCGGTGACGCTGGACAGCGCCGGCCGGGCGGCGGCCGCCGAGGCGGCCTTCCGGGCCCGTTCGGGTGCTCGGCGCGGGGGCGGCACCTCGGGCGTGGCGCCCGTCGTCGTGTTGCTGGACGACATCGTCACCACCGGGGTCACCCTGGCCGCGGCGGCCCGCGTGCTGGCCGCGACCGGGCAGGCGCCGGGCGTCGCCGCGGTGCTCGCGGCAACCGAGAAGAGACGTCCTTCGTAACCGTTCGTGTTTCCGTTTCACCCGTTGGTGTATGAGCTGCGAAAAATCACCGGCGGTCTCGGCAACATGGGGTGACTGCCGCACGAACACGAGTTAGCGTTTCGCTGTCGGGGGTAGGAGGTCATTCCCACCCGCCCTCGGCGGTGAGAGGAGGCGTAGCCGCACTGACCGGTCGACGCCAGCGGGGCTCCCCAGGGCGCGCGGCCGGGTAAACCGGATCGAAGACCGTCCGAACAAGGGAGGTCACGTGGACATCGTGGTCAAGGGCCGAAACGTCGAAGTGCCGGACCATTACCGGGTGCACGTAGCCGAGAAACTCGCAAAGATCGAACGCTACGACCACAAACTCATTCGTGTCGATGTCGAGCTGTTTCACGAGCGCAATCCGCGCCAGGCCGACCACTGCCAGCGGGTGGAGATCACCTGCGTTTCCCGGGGCCCGGTGATCCGGGCCGAGGCGTGCACGAACGACTTCTACAGCGCGCTCGACGCGGCCATCGCGAAGCTCGACACCCGGCTGCGCCGCGCGGCCGACCGCCGCCGCGTACATCGGGGTCGGCACGCGCCGATCTCCGTCGCCGCCGCCACCGCCGGCCTGCCGGTCGAGGACCTGGTGGCCGCCCCGTTGAGCGGGCCGGGTGACGGTGCCCGGTCCGGCACGGCCCTCGTGGAGCGGGTCGAGGACGAGCACGACGGGCAGCCGTGGCACATCGCCCGGGAGAAGGTGCACCCGGCGGAGCCGATGACCATTGACGACGCGCTCTTCGAGATGGAACTGGTCGGCCACGACTTCTACCTGTTCCAGGACAAGGTGTCCGGCCGCCCCAGCGTCGTCTACCGCCGGCACGCCTACGACTACGGCATCATCTCCCTCGCCATCGACCGGCCCTGACCCAGGTTGATCATGGAGTTGTGGTGGGCGCGGCGACCGCGAAACGGTGCGGACCGCCCACCACGACTCCATGATCTGTCAGCGGAGGTCGGCGGGTAGCAGGGCGAAGGTCAGGTCGTCGAGGCGGGTGCCGGCCAGGCCGGGGAGCCGGGCACGCTGCAAGGCCTCGCGGTGGAAGCCGACCCGCTCCAGCACCCGGTGGGACGCGGTGTTCTCCGGCACGGTGCCGGCGGTCAGCCGAGCGATACCGGCCGGCCCGAACGCCCAGCCGGCGAGCAGCCGGACGGCCCGGGTCGCGTAACCCCGGCCCCGCCAGTCGGGCAGCAACGCATAGCCCAGCGACGCCTCCCCGCTGGCCACATCCGTGTACGACAACCCGCAACTGCCCGCCGGCTCGCCGGTGGCCAGGTCGGTGATCAGCAGTCGGGCGATGTCGCCGGTCAGCCACCCGCTCTCCGCGAGCCGACAGCGCCGCTCGATCGCGGCCCGTTCCGGCGGCACCGGTGGCGCCTGGTTCGCCACCACCTCGGGCCGGCTGTGCAGCCGGTACATCAGCTCGGCGTCGTCCGGGGCGAGTCGGCGCAGCGCCACCACCTGGTCGGTGAGCACCCCGCCGGGCAGGTCGGGCAGCAGCCGGGCGGTCGGCCCGGGCGGGTCGCCGGCGAGGCGTACCCAGGCCAGCAGGTCGCGCCGGCCGTCGCCCCGGCTCGGGCCGGCCGACCGGCGTACCCCCTCGTACCGGAAGCCGGCGGCCAGCGCGACCCGTTGGCTGGGCCCGTTCTCCGGATCGGTGAGCAACTCCAGCCGGACCGTCCCGGTGGCGAACGCGTGCTCGCCCAGCGCTCGGGTGGCGGCTGCGGCCACCCCTCGCCCGCGCGCCTCCGGCCGCACCCAGTAGCCGATCTCGGCCTGACCCCGGTCGGGCACCGGGTAGCTCAGCCCGATCCCGCCGAGCAGCCGGTCGGTGGCCGGGTCCGCGACCGCGTACGCCGCGCCGCCCCCGGTCCAGGCCGCCGGGGCACCCGAGCCGATCCACCAGCGGGCGTCGGTTTCGGTGTACGGCGCCGGCAGGCTCGGCACGAACCGCTGGCTCACCGGGTCCGCGCAGCCGGCGACCACGTCGGCGGCGTCATCCGCGCGGAACGGCCGCAGCCGTACCCCGTGCGCCTCGACGACCTGCTGCGGCGTCACGTCAGGTCCTCAGGGAGCAGTGCGGCCACCCAGGCGTCGATCCGCTCGCCCCGGTGCTGCACCCCGCCCCGAGCGGTCCCCTCGAAGGCGAAGCCCGCCTTCTCGGCCACCCGGCGGGAGGCGGTGTTGCCCACGTTCGCTCTCCACTCGATCCGGGCCAAGCCCAGCGTGGTGAAGCCCCACGCGCTCAGCGCGGCCAGCGCGACCGGCATGTAACCCCGGCCGCGGGCCGCCGGGGCGGTCATGAAGCCCACATCGGCCAGCAGCGGATCCGCGGGGGAGAGCCGCAGGTCGATCGAGCCGGCGTACCGGTCGTCCGGGTCGGCGAGCACGTAGCAGGCGGCGTCTCCCCGGGCCCAGGCCTCCTGGCTGAAGCCGCGGTACCACTGCGCGTCGGCGTGCTCGTACGGGTCCGGCACGGTGGTCCAGCGGACGGTCTCCGGGTCGCGGCAGGTCTCCACGACGGCGCCCAGGTCCTGCTCCTCCATCGGGCGCAGCCGCAGCTCGCCAGGCCCGGCGGTGGCGAACAGGGTGAGCTGCGGGCGGCCGAACACGGCGGCCCGTCGGGCGGCCAGCGTGCCGGGTCCGGCCGGCCCGGTCGAACCCGGCGCCGGCACCTCGCCGGGCAACAGCGACCCGATCCAGCCGTCCGCGCCGCCCTCCAGCGCCGGGTCGGCCAACCGCAGCCGGCCGTCGATCCGGAACCCGGCGCGGAGCGCGACCAGCCGGGAGGCATGATTGCCCACCTCGGCCTGCCAGATCAGCCGGCGCAACCCCCGCGTGCCGAAGGACCAGCGGGCCACCGCCCGGGCGGCCCGCACGGTCACGCCTCGACCGCGCGCCCACGGCGCCGTCCAGTAGCCGATCTCACCGGTGCCGCCGGCGTCGATGGAGACCAGCCCGCACGAGCCGAGGAGGTCGCCGGTGGCCGGGTCGCACACCGCGAACGGCGCGCCCGTGCCCTCCGCCCAGGCCCGTCCGCTCAGGTCGGTGACGAATCCGTGCGCGTGTTCCGGTCGGTACGGGCGGGGTACGGTGGTCCAGCGCTGGATGTCCGGGTCCTGGCAGGCACGGTGCACCGCGTCGGCGTCGCTGCTTCGCCAGGGCCGCAGCAGCAGGCCGTCCTCGTTGATCTCCACAGGCTCCACCAGTGCATCGTGCCGGAACGTTCGCCAACGGCGTAACCGGATAACGTCCGGTCCGCACCCGGTACGCGAGTTATGTCGGGTTCGGCGGGGTGGACCACCGCCACCAGTGACCATCGCGCCGATGGAGCGCCTACGATGGTTCGAGACTGTCTAGGGGAGCGTTGATCCGTGTCGATTCTGGAAAAGGTCCTTAACGCGGGCGAGGGCCGCATGGTGCGCCGGCTCAAGGCCATCGCCGCCGCCGTCAGCTCGATCGAGGACGACTACGTCAACCTCACCGACGAGGAGCTGCGCGGCATGACCGAGCAGTTCCGCGAGCGGCTCGCCGACGGCGAGACCCTCGACGACCTGCTGCCGGAGGCGTTCGCGGTGGCCCGCGAGGCGGCCGCCCGGGTGCTCGGCCAGCGGCCGTACGACGTCCAGGTGATGGGCGGCGCGGCACTGCACTTCGGCAACATCGCCGAGATGAAGACCGGTGAGGGTAAGACGCTGACCTCGGTCATGGCGGTCTACCTCAACGCGCTCTCCGGCGACGGCGTGCACGTGGTCACCGTCAACGACTACCTCGCCCAGCGCGACGCGGCCTGGATGGGTCGGGTGCACGAGTTTCTCGGGCTGACCGTCGGCGTGGTGCTGCCCAACCGGCCGGCCAGCGAGCACAAGGCCGCGTACGAGTGCGACATCACCTACGGCACCAACAACGAGTTCGGCTTCGACTACCTGCGCGACAACATGGCCTGGTCGAGGGACGAACTGGTCCAGCGGGGTCACAACTTCGCAGTGGTCGACGAGGTCGACTCGATCCTGATCGACGAGGCGCGTACCCCGCTGATCATCTCCGGTCCGGCCGAGCACTCGGCCCGCTGGTACGGCGAGTTCGCCGGCGTGGTGGCCCGGCTCCAGCCCGGCACCGACGGCGAGGGCGACTACGAGGTCGACCACTCCAAGCGCACCATCGCGGTCACCGAGCGCGGCGTCGCCAAGGTCGAGGACCGGCTCGGCATCGACAACCTGTACGAGTCGGTGAACACTCCGCTGGTCGGCTACCTGAACAACGCCATCAAGGCGAAGGAGCTGTACAAGCGCGACAAGGACTACATCGTCAGCGACGGTGAGGTCCTGATCGTCGACGAGTTCACCGGTCGCATCCTGCACGGCCGTCGCTACAACGAGGGCATGCACCAGGCGATCGAGGCCAAGGAGGGGGTGGAGATCAAGCAGGAGAACCAGACCCTGGCCACCATCACCCTCCAGAACTACTTCCGCCTCTACAGCAAGCTGTCCGGGATGACCGGTACGGCGCAGACCGAGGCGAGCGAGTTCAACAAGGTCTACAAGGTCGGCGTCGTGAGCATCCCGACCCACCGCCCGATGGTCCGCGAGGACCGGCCCGACGTCATCTACAAGACGGAAAAGGCCAAGTTCAACGCGGTCATCGAGGACATCGCCGAGCGGCACCAGATGGGTCAGCCGGTGCTGGTCGGCACCGTCTCGGTGGAAAACTCCGAGATCCTCTCCCAGCTGCTGCGCCGGCGGGGCATCCCGCACAACGTGCTGAACGCCAAGTTCCACGCGCGGGAGGCCGAGATCGTCGCCCAGGCCGGGCGTAAGGGCGCGGTCACCGTGGCCACCAACATGGCCGGCCGTGGCACCGACATCCTGCTCGGCGGCAACGCCGAGTTCCTCGCCGCGAACGATCTGCGCCAGCGCGGCCTCGACCCGCTGGAGAACGAGGAGGAGTACGCCAAGGCGATGGAGGAGGTCCTGCCCACGTGGAAGCAGGCCTGCGACGCCGAGGCGGACGAGGTTTCCGCCGCTGGTGGCCTGTACGTGCTGGGCACCGAGCGGCACGAGTCGCGGCGGATCGACAACCAGCTGCGCGGTCGCGCCGGCCGGCAGGGTGACCCGGGCGAGTCCCGCTTCTACCTGTCGCTGCAGGACGAGCTGATGCGGCGCTTCCGGGCCGGTGCGGTCGAGGCGGTGATGGAGCGCTTCAACATCCCGGAGGACGTGCCCATCGAGTCGAAGATGGTCACCCGGCAGATCAAGAGCGCCCAGGCCCAGATCGAGGGTCAGAACGCCGAGATCCGTAAGAACGTGCTCAAGTACGACGAGGTGCTCAACAAGCAGCGCCAGGTCGTCTACGCCGAGCGGCTCCGCGTGCTCAACGGCGAGGACCTCTCTGAGCAGGTCCGCAACATGATCGACGACACCGTCGAGGCGTACGTGCGGGGTGCCACCTCCGAGGGCTACGGCGAGGACTGGGACCTTGAGCAGCTCTGGTCCAGCCTCAAGCAGCTCTACCCGGTCGGCGTGACGATCGAGGAGTTGGAGGAGGAAGCCGGCGGCTCCCGGGCCGGCATGGACGCCGACTTCCTGGTCGCCCGCCTCAAGGAGGACGCGAACGCCGCGTACGACCGCCGTGAGGAGCAGGTCGGCACCGAGGGGGTGCGCCAGCTCGAGCGGATGGTGCTGCTCCAGGTGATCGACCGCAAGTGGCGCGAGCACCTCTACGAGATGGACTACCTCCAGGAGGGCATCAACCTCCGGGCGTACGCCCAGCGCGACCCCGTGGTGGAGTACCAGCGCGAGGGCTTCGACATGTTCGCCACCATGATGGACGGCATCAAGGAGGAGACGGTCGGCTTCCTCTACAACGTCGACGTCCAGGTGACCGAGCCGGAGCCGGCCGCGGAGTCGGAGGAGGTCACGCTGCTCGACAAGCCGGTCGAGATCCGGGCGAAGGGCCTCAACCGCGCGCCGCAGCGGCAGGGCCTGCAATACTCCGCCCCCACCGTCGACGGTGAGTCCAGCCCCGGTGCGGTGGCTGTCGAGCAGGCCGAGCAGCAGGCCCCGGCGCTCGGTGTGGGTCGACCGGCCCCGGGTGCCCCGGCGGCGCCGGGGCGGACGGCTCCGTCGGCTCCGCAGCGGCCGGCTTCCGGGCTGCGTGGCCCGGCGGTCCCGTCGGCCGCCGCCCGACGGCCCGCGCCGAACCAGGCGGAGGCCAGCAACGGCCCGTCCCGCAACGCGCCGTGCCCGTGTGGCTCGGGCCGCAAGTACAAGCGCTGCCACGGCGCCCCCAACGGCGGCTGACCGACAGCACCTCGACGGGCCCCGGCCAACTGGCCGGGGCCTGTTCGTGTCCCCGGACCCGCGTGTGCCCGTCCGGATGACTCACAGGTATAGCCCTCTCTCGGCACACGACTGCCGGACGGTGGCCACGGAAAAGTCGGGTGCCAGCGGTCTGCCGACGACCCGATTTCCGGTAAACCGGGGCGATCATCTGGTCTGTAGCCCGTGGCCGGCGGCCCGCAGGCAGGAGCCGGCCTGCGCGCGTGCGGTCCCGAGGCGTCGCGGTGTCGGAGGTGCGGGTCAGAGGACCTGGAGGGCGGTGCAGAGCCACCGGCCCCGGAGGTGTTCCAGGCGCAGCGCCATCGCCCAGCTGTGGCCGCCCGCGCCGGTGAACACCGCGGCAGCCTCTACCGCGGCCTCCCGGGGCTCACAGGCTCGCAGCCGGCGCAGCCGGACCACCGGCCGCTCGGCACGGCGGCGGGAAATCCCGGCTCGCCCCGGCTGCCCGACCCTCTCGGCGGCACCGACCCGCCCCTCAAGACCGACCCGCCCCTCAAGACCGACCCGCCCCTCAAGACCGACCCGCCCCTCAAGACCGACCCGCCCCTCAAGACCGACCCGCCCCTCAAGACCGGCCCGCCCCTCAGGACCGGCCCGCCCGGAGACGCTGGCCCGCCGGGACCCATCGGTCCGCCTGGAGGCATCGGTCCGCTCGGAGGCATCGGTCCGCTCGGAGGCATCGTCCGAGCCGGAGGCGGTGGCCCGGGCTCGCCTTGTGGCGCGGGCCAGCTCGGTGAGCAGGTCACCGGCCCGGGCCGGGTCGAGCAGGGGTCGCAACTGCGCCGGCGAGCGGTAGCCGTTGACCACCTCCAGGCAGGTGTCGACGAAGCGGTGCGCGACCCGGATCGACTCCGGGGTGGTCGCCGGCGGCGAGGGCGGAACCGGGTGGATGTCGGGCCGCGCCGGCACCCGGCGGAGGGCGGCGCGGCGGTCCGGCGGCCGGACCGGGTCCGGCCTCGTCGAGGCGAACAGGTCGAGGGCGAGCTGGCCGTGGGTCGGCGGCCAGTACGCCCCGTCGGCCTCGTCGGCGTACGGAGGGTCGATGGGCGGGACGGGGCGCAGCCGCACGGGTGGCCGGGACGGACCGGATCGCGATTCACTCATCGCTGCCCCTGCTGATCTTGCGTTTGCCTTCGTTTGCCTTCGACTCACTCGATTCTGGGCCATGGAACGGCCTCGGTCAATGGCACAGCGGATAGCGGTGGCTACTCGGTGTCGCGGTCGACGAGCGGGTTGCTGCGGACCCAGTCGGCGGTCTCGGCGTACTTGTGCGCGATGTACTCCTCCAGCCGCGCGCGCTCGACCCGCCACTGGCCACGACCACCGATCTTGATCGCCGGCAGCTCCCCGCTGCGCACCATGTGGTAGACCTGCGAGTCCGACACGTTCAGCTCGGCGGCGACGTCGGAGAGCAGCAGGAACCTCGGCTCCACAGGAACTCCCGGGGTTGTTGTCGTTTGCCTCAGTTTGCCATCGACAGCCCGGACCACCCAGCACCAATACGGCCTGGCGACGAACCAGGCGCGGCGGGACACACCGGCGGGGAACTTCCACCGGCTGGATGCGAGGTGTATGACGGTCACGGCGTGCGGCATGATCTGCGCCCGTGCCGGCGGCCGCCGGTGGAGGACTGAGCGGGGAGACGACCGGTGACCGACGAGCTTGTCCGGGTGTACGTGCCGGCGACCGTACCGATGCTGGCCCACCTGCGTGAGCAGGGGCTGACCGCCGACCAGGCGCACGCGGTGACCCCGGCGCTGCGCGAGTGGTACGCCGAGGGCGATGAGGAGGAGTTGGAGTACGTCGCGTTCACCCGGGCCGCCCAGGACGCGCTGCACCTGCTCCGCGCCGATCCGGCCGCGCCCCGCCGCCGGGTCGTCATCTCGGCCGACCTGCCGCGCGCCGCGCTCGGGCGCGGTGATGGTGAGCTGGGTTCCAGCACGGTGACGTTGGTCGACGCGGTGCCGGTGGGCGCCGTCGCGGCGATCCACGTGGACGGCACGGACGCGGTCGAGGAGGTCGCCGCCGCGGCCGACGTGGTGGCCGAGGCCGCCGCCGGTGACCCGGACGCCCAGTTCACCGTCGACGGCGCCGAGGACCACGAGCTGGAGTGGTACGACGTGAGCGAGCTGGACCAGCTGCTCCGGTCCGCCGGCTGAGCCGGACGCCGGTCGGGGTCAGCGGGCCCGGTCCACCTCGGCCGGGTCCGCGTCGTCCGCGTCGGCGTCCAGTGCGGGGGAGTCGTCGGGCGCAACGGGTTCGTCGTCGGGCCGAGCCGGGCCGAGCGTGCGGCCGAACGCGATGAGCGCGGTCAGCGCGCCCACGAAGAGCACCCAGATGCCATTGTCCACCCGCGAGGTGCCCATCGAGGTCTGCGCCACCGCGTCCGCCTCGCTCAGCGCGCCGGCCAGGTCGAGCAGCGACCGTCCACCGATCCGGATGATCACCTCGGCGAGCAGCAGGAGCAGCCCCGGCCCTGCTCCGGCGAGCAGGTACGCGGGCCAGCGCAGCGCCGGCGCGCCGGAATCTCGCCGCACGGCCTGTCGCCGTGCCCAGCGCAGGTAGCCGAAGGCGAGCAGCCCGGCCAGCAGGCCGGCGACGAGCGACTCGGTGCGCGACACCCACTTCGCCGCGTTGACCAGCGACTCCTGGCTGTCGCCCGCGCCGAAGAGGTCGAAGAGCGGATCCCGGGCGCGGCTGAACACGACCACGAAGACCAGAGCGCCCAGCGCGGCGGCCGTCGCCGCGCCGACCGCCGGTGCCGTCCGCGCGCCGGCCACCGCGCCACCGATGATCGCCGCGGCCGCGGTGGTGCCCGCGATGACGTTGGTGGTCGAGGTGTCGAAGTAGGTGAGGTTGATCGCGAGCGCGGCGGCCAGGCTGACCACCATCCCCGCCCCGATCGCGCCGACGAAGCGCAGGGTGGCCCCGTCGCCGTACCGGCGGGACAGCAGGTTGCCAAAGGCCAGGGCGACGGCCGCCCCGGCCACCAGCGCGGCGGAGATCACGCCGGGCAGGGCGAACGCGGAGAGGCTGATCGCGGTGACCCCGGCCGCCGACGAGGCGATGGCCTCCCGGGTCGACCAGAGCATGGCGGCCAGCCAGCCGATCGCCAGCAGCGCGAGCACGGCCGCGCCGGGCGCGGCCACGGGCCGACCGCTGGGGATGGCCGGGTCGACCGCCGGCTCGTCCGACTCCGCGGCCGGGACGCGGCCGGGCTGCTTGGTCATCGTCTCCCCTTCGAGGCGGCAGGTCACCGACCATTCAGGGTACGCGGGCCCGATGGACCTTCCGCCGTCACGGGACGGCCGCGACCGGTGCCGACCGGCGCGGCTCACGCCGGACGGGTGCCCGCTGTCCGGGCCGGCTCACCCGCCCGCGTCTCATCGGTAAGGAGAGGAGGGGTGGGGCGGTCCTTGGCGGGACGGCGGTGGTGGAGGTGAGGCGGGCACCCCAGCATGGAAGAATCGTGGGAGGTCCCGCCGCAGCTCGGCCCTCCCGTGCGGCGTCCGGTGTTCGGCCGTCCGGTCGGTGCCCGCGGGTCCGGTTTCGCCACCGCTGTCGAGATCGCCAGGAGCCTTGATGGATGCCGTGTTCTCCGTACCCGAGCCGCGCAACGAGCCGGTTCGCAACTACGAGCCGGGCAGCCCCGACCGGGACCGGCTCCAGCGGCGGCTGACCGAGCTCGCCGCCGAGCGGATCGACCTGCCGATGACCATCGGCGGCGAGCAGCGGATGGCCGCCGGCGACCCGATCAACGTCGTGCAGCCGCACAAGCACGCGCACGTGCTCGGTGTGACGGCGCACGCCACCCAGGACGACGCCCGCGCTGCGATCAAGGCGGCCAAGGACGCCGCCCCGATGTGGCGGGCGCTGCCGTTCGAGGAGCGCGCCGCGATCTTCCTGCGCGCCGCCGAGCTGCTCGCCGGCCCGTGGCGGGACACGCTCAACGCCGCCACCATGCTCGGGCAGTCGAAGACCGCGATCCAGGCGGAGATCGACGCGGCCTGCGAGTTCATCGACTTCCTCCGGTTCAACGTGCACTTCGCCCGGCGCCTGCTCGAGGAGCAGCCCAGCTCCTCGCCCGGCGTCTGGAACCGCTTGGACCACCGCCCGCTGGAGGGCTTCGTCTACGCGGTCACCCCGTTCAACTTCACCGCCATCGCCGGCAACCTGCCCTCGGCACCGGCGCTGCTCGGCAACACGGTGATCTGGAAGCCGGGCCCGACCCAGCAGTTCGCCGCGCACTTCACCATGCGGCTGTTCGAGGCCGCCGGCCTGCCGCCCGGCGTGATCAACATGGTCACCGGCCGGGGCGAGGAGGTCTCGGACGTCGTGCTCGCCGACCCGGACCTGGCCGGCATCCACTTCACCGGTTCGACCAAGGTCTTCCAGCAGCTGTGGCGGACCGTCGGCGACAACATCTCCCGCTACCGGGGCTACCCCCGTCTGGTCGGCGAGACCGGCGGCAAGGACTTCGTGGTCGCGCACACCAGCGCCGACGTGGACGCCCTGCACACCGCGCTGATCCGCGGCGCCTACGAGTACCAGGGCCAGAAGTGCTCGGCGGCCTCGCGGGCGTACGTGCCGCGGTCGCTCTGGGAGGGTGGCCTGCGGGACCGGCTGGCAGCCACCGCCGACTCGCTCACCTACGGCGACGTGGCCGACTTCAGCAACTTCGGTGGCGCGGTGATCGACGACAAGGCGTTCTCGCGGCACACCGCCGCGCTGGAGCTGATCGCCGGTGACGACACCTGCCGGGTGCTGGCCGGCGGCACCGCCGACGACTCGGTCGGGTACTTCGTCCGGCCGACGCTCTTCGAGTGCAGCGACGCCGCCCACGAGACCTTCACCACCGAGTACTTCGGGCCGATCCTGGGCGTGCACGTCTTCGACGATGCCCGTTTCGACGACGTGGTCGCGCAGGCCGAGTCGATCGCCCCGTACGCGCTGACCGGGTCGGTTTTCGCCACCGACCGTCGGGTGGTCGACGCGGTCGGTGAGCGGATGCGGTACGCGGCCGGCAACTTCTACATCAACGACAAGCCCACCGGCGCGGTCGTCGGGCAGCAGCCCTTTGGTGGCGCCCGGGCCAGCGGCACCAACGACAAGGCGGGGTCCTGGCTCAACCTGGTGCGCTGGGTGTCGCCGCGGACGATCAAGGAGACCTTCGTGCCGCCGACCGACCACACGTACCCCCACATGGGCTGAGAGGCGGTCGACCGCCGGCGGCGCGCGTGGCGCTGCCGCCGGCGGTAGCCTGGCCGGGGTGACGCACCCCACCCCCGCGCCCGACCCTCGCTTCGGCGAGCAGGGCGGCCTGCTCACCTACAGCGACTACCTTCGGTTGGCCGACCTGCTCGCCGCGCAGGTGCCGAAGTCCGACCCGGCCTCCCACGACGAACTGCTCTTCATCACCATCCACCAGGTGTACGAGCTGTGGTTCAAGCTGCTGCTCGCCGAGCTGTCCGACGCCCGGGACCGCATGCTGGCCGGCGAGACCTACCTGCCCCGGGTGCGGCTGGAACGCTGCCACGTGGTGGAGCGGGTGCTGGTCGGCCAGGTCGACGTGATCGACACGATGACGCCGCAGGACTTCCTGGCCTTCCGCACCAAGCTCGCCCCGGCCAGCGGGTTCCAGTCGGTGCAGTTCCGGGAGATCGAGTTCCTCTCCGGGCTCAAGGACCCGGATTTCCTGCACCGGTTCCGCCGGTTGCCGCCGGCCGAACGGGACCGACTGGAACGGCGACTGGTCGAGCCGAGCCTCTGGGACGGCTTCCTGGCCGTGCTCGCCCGGGCCGGGTTCCCGGTCGGCGACGCCGAGGCGCGCTTCGCGGCGTACGCCAGGATCGCCGCGGACCGGGAGCGGTTCGGGCCGCTCTGGGACCTCGCGGAGGCGCTGGTCGCCCACGATCAGGCATTTTCCCTGTGGCGAGCCCGGCACGTGCTGATGGCCGAGCGGCAGATCGGCACCAAGCCGGGCACCGGCGGGTCGGCGGGCGGCGCCTACCTGCGGTCCCGGGTGGAGACGCGCTTCTATCCGGAGTTGTGGGAGCTGCGCAGCCGGCTCTGACCGGGTCGGCGCGACCGGTCCGCGCAATCCATCGATAGTCCTCAATGGACTGTCTGCGACCGACAGTGCACATAGGAAGTCCTATCGGGTGGCAAACCGGCAAATCCTGGACGCCGGGAGCGCAAAGTGGCAGCGTAGTGGGCATGGCGGATTCCGGAGTCAACCCCACGGCGGCGGCCCTGCTCGGGCTGCTCCACGAGGGTCCCATGACAGGTGGCCAGTTGATGGCCGCCGCTGAGCGTCGGCTGGCGCCGTACTGGTCGATGACCCGCAGCCAGGTCTACCGCGAGTTGCCGGTGCTGGCCGAGCGGGGTTTTGTGCGGCTCGGCAAGCCCGGGCCGCGGATGAGTCAGCCGTACTCGCTCACCGCCAGCGGGAAACGGACATTTTCCCGCTGGTTGACGGAGAACCCGGGGCGGGACACCATCCGCAACCCGATAGCGCTCCGGATGGCCTTCGGCGAGTTGCACTCCGCCAGCCAGCTCAAGGGCCTGTACGCCTCCGCCAACGAATACCACACGGAGGCCCTCGCCCAGGTGCGGGAACAGGTGAAGAACGCCAAACGGGACGGGGAGACGTACGACGCCAGCGCGCTGGAGTTCGCCGTCGCCTACCACCGCGCGGCCCTGTCGTGGCTGAAGTCCGCCCCCGTCGGGTGACGATCGGCGGGTTCACGCATACGGAACGAGCTGAGCTGCCCACGGCACAGTACGCTTGTTTGTCGTGACCGCTGCCGATTACGCCGAACAGCTCAAGGAACTCGACGCCACCCTGCGAAACATCGAGGCCGTCCTCAACCTTGACCGTCTGCACGAGGACAAGGCCCGGCTGGAGGAGGAGGCTTCCGCCCCGGACCTCTGGGACGACCAGGCCAAGGCTCAGCAGGTGACCTCGCAGCTGTCGTATGTCAACGGCGAGATCAGCAAGCTGGGCAGCCTGCGCGCCCAGCTTGACGACGCCCAGGTGCTGCTGGAGCTGGCCGAGGCCGAGTCCGACCCGGGCGTGCTGACCGAGGTCGAATCGGAGATCACCGGGCTGACCAAGGCCATCCAGGAGATGGAGGTCCGCACCCTGCTCTCCGGCGAGTACGACTCCCGGGAGGCGTTGATCGCCATCCGGGCCGGGGCGGGCGGCGTGGACGCGGCGGACTTCGCCGAGATGCTGCTGCGGATGTACCTGCGCTGGGCGGAGCGGCACGGCTACCCGACCGAGGTCTACGAGACCTCGTACGCCGAGGAGGCGGGCCTGAAGTCGGCCACCTTCGCGGTCAAGGTGCCCTACGCGTACGGCACGCTCAGCGTCGAGTCGGGGACCCACCGGCTGGTCCGGATCAGCCCGTTCGACAACCAGGGCCGCCGGCAGACCAGCTTCGCGGGCGTGGAGGTCCTGCCGGTCACCGAGCAGACCGACCACATCGACATCCCGGAGAACGAGATGCGGGTCGACGTCTACCGCTCCTCCGGCCCGGGCGGGCAGAGCGTCAACACCACCGACTCGGCGGTCCGGCTCACGCACATTCCGACCGGCATCGTGGTGACCTGCCAGAACGAGAAGTCTCAGCTGCAGAACAAGGCCTCCGCGCTGCGGGTGCTCCAGGCTCGGCTGCTCGAGCGCAAGCGCCAGGAGGAGCAGGCCAAGCTTGAGGGTCTCAAGGAGAACGCCGCCGGCTCGTGGGGCGACCAGATGCGCTCCTACGTTCTGCACCCGTATCAGATGGTGAAGGATCTCCGAACCGAGCAGGAGACCGGCAATCCGAGCGCGGTCTTCGACGGCGACTTGGACGGTTTCATCGAAGCGGGTATCCGTTGGCGCAAGCAGCGTCAGATCGCCGGCGACGGTGCGTGATCACACGCAGGCGGAGCGCGTCGTCGATCTCCCGGTAAGACCCTAATTCGAGGACGCGCACCGTCTGTGCGGGGCGTGGGGCTTGGCTCTGTCGTCACACCGCGTAGACTCACCACCCGTGATTCAGCTTGAGCAAGTGACGAAGACGTACCCGAAGGCGTCCCGGCCTTCGCTCGACAACGTGTCCGTCTCGATCGAGAAGGGCGAGTTCGTCTTCTTCATCGGTCCATCCGGCTCCGGCAAGTCCACGATCATCAAGATGCTGCTGCACGAGGTCGCCCCCAACAAGGGGCGCGTGGTCGTCAACGGCAAGGACGTCACCTCGATGCGCTCCTGGAAGCGACCCCACTTCCGGCGTTCGATCGGCTGCGTCTTCCAGGACTTCCGGCTGCTGCCGAACCGCACCGCGTATGAGAACGTGGCGTTCGCCCTTGAGGTGATCGGCAAGACCAAGGCGGTTGCCCGTCGGGTCGTGCCGGAGGTGCTGGAGCTGGTCGGGCTCGGTGGCAAGGAGCACCGCTACCCGCACGAGCTCTCCGGTGGTGAGCAGCAGCGGGTCGCCGTGGCCCGGGCGTTCGTGAACCGTCCGCTGATCCTCCTGGCGGACGAGCCCACGGGAAACCTGGACCCGGACACCTCGATCGAGATCATGCGTCTGCTGGACCGGATCAACCGCACCGGCACGACCGTCGTGATGGTCACCCACGACTCCAACATCGTGAACCAGATGCGCCGCCGCGTCGTAGAGATTGAGAGCGGTCGCATCGTCCGTGACCAGGCTCGCGGCGTTTACGGGTGAGCCGGCGCTCCACCCCTGCGCAGCCTGACGACGAACACTTCATGCCGGAGACCCGGAGGAACCCCCGATGCGCGTGAAATACGTCCTGTCCGAGGTACTGGTCGGACTGTGGCGCAACGTGACCATGACCGTCGCGATGATCATCACGATGGCGGTCTCGTTGACCATGCTCGGCGCCAGCGGTCTCATGTACCGCCAGGTCGACGACATGAAGGACCTCTACTACAAGAACATCCAAGTCTCGATCTTCCTTCAGACTGACGTGACCGACGAGCAGCGCGAGCAGATGAACGCGAAGCTCGAGGCCGACCCGCTGGTCAGCGACGTCATCTACGTCGACAAGGCCGAGGCGTACAAGCGGTTCCAGGAGATGTTCCAGGACGCGCCGGATCTGATCAGCGCCGTCAAGGAGGACAGCCTTCCGCCGTCCTTCCGGATCAAGCTGAACAACCCGGAGCAGTACAAGAACATCTACGACCAGTACAAGGACACCGAGGGCGTCGACGAGATCGTCGACCAGAGCCGACTGCTGGACAAGATCTTCAACATCCTCACCGCGATCCAGAACATCGCATTGGCCGCCGCCATCGTGATGGCTGTCGCCGCACTGCTGCTGGTCGCCAACACCATTCAGGTGGCCGCGTACAGCAAGCGGCGTGAGGTGGCGGTCATGAAGCTCGTCGGCGCATCCAACTGGTTCATCCAGGCGCCGTTCGTGCTGGAGGCCGTCGTGGCCGGCCTGATCGGCTCGTTGCTCGGCCTGGCGGCACTGATAGCGGCGAAGTATCTGCTCTTCGACGGGTCGCTCAAGGCCCTGGAGGGCCTGCTCTCGCCGATCAGCTGGGGGGACATCCTGTTCATCTTCCCGCTGATGGCCGGCGTCGGTGGCCTGATCAGCGCCGTCACCGCCTGGACCACCCTCCGCTTCTACCTGCGGGTGTAGCGACCGTAGGGGTCGTCCCGTCGTCTCCCGGGGGCCCTCCCGCGCCGGAAATAAACGGCGCGGGAGGGTCCTTGTGATTCAGGTAGCATGATCGGTTGTCCGGCCGGGGTGACCCCGGCGGGTGATGATCAGGAGAGGGGGTGGCGCCGATGCCACGGGAAAAGGGGCGCAAGGTGGTCGCCTCCAACAAGAAGGCGCGCCACGACTACTCGATCCTCGACACGTACGAGGCGGGCATGGCGTTGACCGGCACCGAGGTCAAGTCGCTGCGGGCCGGGCGGGCGTCGCTCGTGGACGCGTTCGCCCAGGAGCGCAACGGCGAGTTGTTCCTGCACGCGATGCACATTCCGGAGTACACCCAGGGCACCTGGACCAACCACGAGCCCCGGCGTACCCGCAAGCTGTTGCTCAACCGTGGGGAGATCGACCGGCTGATCGGCAAGACCCGCGAGGGGGGCCTGACCATGGTCCCGTTGCAGGTCTACTTCTCCGACGGTTGGGCCAAGGTGGAGATCGCCCTGGCCAAGGGCAAGAAGGCGTACGACAAGCGGCAGGACCTCGCCAAGCGGGACGCGGACCGGGAGATCGCCCGGGTCAGCGGTCGACGCGGCAAGGGAATGGACGACTAGTTTGTCCCGTTTGTCCGGGTCGGCACGCCGACCCGGGGCTCGGGATGAAACCCGTTGCGGCAGGCGTTAGTCTTGTCAGTGCCGCCAACATCGGCGGCCTGTCGAGGGGGTGACTGGTTTCGACTTCGTACGCAGCGACAGGGGAAGCGAGCCGAGGAAGCCGACGTCGTCTCGAGAATCGGTCGTCGGAAACTTATAAGCGCCAAGAACAATCGCGCTGACTTCGCTCTCGCCGCCTGAGGCGAGTAGCTAAGTCTGTCGGCCTGGGAACGCCTTCGTCCCAGTAGCCGGCATCAGCTAGGAGGCTGGCCAATCGGACCCGGTCGCGGGGTCCGTGCGGCGAGATTAATCAGCGACTGGGCCCGTCACACCAACTTGCTCGCGTGAGCGGTGGGGCCGAGTAGAGGCACAGCGAGCTGCGCTCGGAGAAGCCCTGACAAACCGGCGAAGGACCCGGGTTCGATTCCCGGCACCTCCACCACCTCGAAAGCGATGCGCCCCGGCCCACCGGCCGGGGCGCATCGTCGTATCCGGGGTCCCCGGGTTTTCGCACCCGGCGGACGCCAGCACGCGGCCGGCAGCCCGGCTCGCCTAGGCTGCCGGCTGTGCGGATCGAGGAACTGCGCCTGTCGGTCGGTGCGTCACCCGGCCAGCGCACCGTCTCGGTGCTGGCCGGCGTGTTCGTCGCCGCCGTCGGTGCCGCGTTCGTGTTGCTGCCCCTGGTCGCTGACGGGTTGCTGCGCCAGCTGACCGGCCCCGGCGACGGGTTCGCCTCCTATGAGGAGGCCCGCGACGTGCCACCGGGGATGTTGCCGCCCGCGCTGCGGGACTCCGGCGGCGGTGGCGGCTGGGACCAGTCCGGGTCCGGCCGGCTCGTCGGGCTGTGCGGGCTGCCGTTCGCCCTGCTCGGCGTCTACCTGGTGCTGCGGGTGCTGCGGACGGCCGCCTGGCTGGACGGCAGTCGGGTGCGGGTGCGCGGCGCGTTCGGCAGCCGCATCGTCGACCTCGCGACCGCCCGGATCGACGCCGGGATGGTGCCGTACGGCGGGGCGGGGGACGACGACCCGCGGGCGCGGGGGCACCGCGCGCCGGTCATCGTCGCCACCGACCACGAGAGCGGACGGCGGCTCACCATCCCGCTGCACGGCATGGGGCTGCCCACCCTGCCCCCGTCCGAGCTGCGGGCGCTGGCCGACGCGATCACCACCGGGCGTCCCTCCGACGGCCGTGACGGCGACGCGCACGCTGTCGCCGGCGCGCTGCGTCGCCTCGCGGAGCACCCCTTCGCCGGTTGAGCCGCATACGGGTGGGGCGCGCGGGACCACTGGGGCGGGTGGGGCAGAAGAGGCGGCCAGGGGCCCTGGACAGGGGCGGACGGGCGGGTTCACCATCGCGGTATGCGGTAGCAGCGCAAGCGCGGGAGGTGCCCATGGTCACCGGTCCGGTTCAGCAGCCGACAGTCGTCGCCCGGCCGCCCGCCGCGCATTCGCATCCGGCCAGCCTCCCCACCGAGCGGCTGCCCGGTGACCCGCGCCCAGCGGGGCTCACCGGTGACGTGCACGTGCTCGCCCGTGCTGTCGCCGCGGCGCCGACCGAGCCGCACTGGCGCGAACGCGTGCTGCTGCGGCTGCACCCGGTCAGGCAGGGCTTCACCGAGCACGTCCAGGTCACCGAGGGTCCCGGCGGGCTCTACCGGGAACTGCTCACCCACGCGCCCCGGCTCTGCCACGGTGTCCGGCTGCTGACCCGGGAGCACACGGCGATCGGCGCCGCGCTCCTGGCCGTGCAGCGGGTCGCCGAGCAGTCCGACGCCAGCCCGGACGAGCTGCGCCACCGGGCCGCGTACCTGCTGCGGACGCTGGCGCGACATCGGCGGCGCGGCGCGGACCTGCTGTGGCAGGCGTACCAGACGGACCTGGGTGGCGAGACCTGAGCGTGGGCGCGCCGACGGCGGGAACCAGGGCGTCGACGGGACCGTCGAAACCCGCATGCGTCGATCGCTTCTGCTCCTCGGTGTGCCCCTGCTGCTGCTCGCGGTCGGCTGCGCCCCGACGGGCGGCGGCCCGGCCGACGGACCCACCGCCCCGGCGCACCGGTCGGAAACCTTCGACCAGCGGGCCACCGAGGTCGCGGAGGCGTGGCGCCCCGGCCCCGAATGGCGCACCGGGTACGTCCCGTTGCAGGGGCCGACGGTGCTGACCGGCGACCCCCGCTTCACCCCCGACACCGAGGCCGCCTTCCGGGCCGGCTGGTACCGGGAGCAGGTGCCCATTCCGCCCACCCGGGTCGGCGGGGAGATCCGCTTCCCGGACGGCCGGCTGACCCTGCCGTTGGTGAGCGCGGCGGAGGCGTACCGGCAGCTCCACCAGGGTGACCCGCTGCCCTGCCCCGGGCGACCGAAGCGGCCCGGACTGCCGACCCCCGGCCCCACCATCGAACCCGGCCCGGACGGCTGGGTCAGCAGCGGCCCCGAGACCGCCTGCCTTCCGCTGACCGTCACCGGCGTCACGCTCGGCACCGTGCCGGTCCGCACCAGCCGGGGCGAGGCGCAGGTCCCGGCCTGGCTGTTCACCGTCGAGGAGTTGGCCGTTCCGGTGGCGCGGCTCGCCGTCGCGCCGACGGCGATCGTTCCAGTCCCCGACCCCACCGCCCCGGCGCGGCCGCTGCCGGACGGACTGCTGTCCGCTCAGGACCTGACGGCCGTCGACGGCGCGCGGCTGACCGTCCGGCTCGGTGTCGGCGCCTGCGACACCGGGATCACTCCGCTCGTGCGGGAACGGCCGGACGTGGTGGTGGTCGGCGGGGGCTTCACCGCCCGGTCGACCGGCCCCTGTCCCGACCTGCTCAAACTGGAGCCGGTCACCGTCACCCTGGCCGCGCCGCTGGGCGCACGGCCGGTGCTGGACGTCTCCACCGGCACCCCGCTGTCGATCGCCCCGCGCTGACCGGCTGAGGCAGGCCGGGAGTGCCGGTCAGAGGATGGTGGGCACGTCGGTGCTGATCGGCACCGGCAGCACGGTGGGGCGGTCGGCGCGCAGTCCGGCGGCGAGCGCCGAGCCGAGCTGGTCGGGTGTTTCGACCACCTCGGTGGCACAGCCGTAGCCGGCCGCGATCGCCGTGATGTCCAGGCCCGGCAGGTCCAGTCCGGGCACCCCGGGCGTCTTTTTCAGTTCGGCGAACGCCTTGAGGATCGCGTACTGCTGGTTGACCGGCACGACCACCACCACCGGCAGGGACAGCCGGGCGGCGGTCCACAGCGCCTGCACGGAGTAGTGGAACGAGCCGTCGCCGACCACCGCCACCACCGGTCGGCCGCGCCCGGTGTCCCGCTCGGCCAGCGCCACCCCGACCGCGGCCGGCAGGCCGTAGCCGAGACCGCCGCTGGCCATCGTGAAGTACGACGCCGGGCGGGCGATCCGCAGCCGGCGGCGCAGTGCGGACAGGTTGGACGGTGACTCCTGGATCAGCACTCCGTCCGCCGGCCAGTGCGCGGCCAACGCGGCGAACAGCGCGTCCGCGCTCAGCGGCGCGGTGACCTCCGGCGGCGCCGGGGCGGCCCGGGGCGCCGGTGGCGACCGGTCGGCCGGCGGCACCAGCTCGAGCAGCGCGGCCAGGGTCAGCCCGGGATCGCCGAGCAGGCTGTCCCCGACCGGGGCCCGGGCGGCCTCGTCCGGGTCGTCCGTCACGTGCAGCAGGCGGGTGCCTTCGGGCAGGTGATCGCCCGGCACGTACGGGTAGTAGCGGAATACCGGAGCGCCGACCACCAGGACGGTGTCGTGTCCACGCAGCGCCTCGGCAAGCGGCCCGATGGCGAACGGCAGCACCCCGCGAAACTGCGGGTGGTCCTCCGGGAACACGGCCCGTTCCGGGGCGGGGGCCGACCAGACCGGCGCGGCCAGCCGTTCGGCCAGCGCGATCGCGGTCGACCAACTCCCGGACCGGTCCACCCCGGGCCCGAACACCAGGACGGGGTCGCGGCTGCCGGCCAGGGCCCGGGCGAACTCGCCCAGCCGCTGCGGGTCCGGTGCGAACCGGGTGGCCACCGTGCGTGGTGCGGGTGGGGAGTCGGCCGGCTGGTCCCAGTCGTCCATCGGCAGGGACAGGAACACCGGCCCGGCCGGCGGCTGCACTGCGGTCGCGTACGCGCGCAGCAGCGCCGCGGGGATGTCCTGCGCCCGGACCGGCTCGTAGCCCCATTTCACGTACGGCTGGGGGAGCTCGGCGGCCCGACGGCTGGTGAGCCGGGGTTCGAGCAGCAGCATCTCGCGGGTCTGCTGGCCGGCGGTGACGATCAGCGGGGTCTTGTTGTGCCAGGCGGTGACCATGTTGCCCATGCCGTTGCCGGTGCCCGGGGAGGTGTGCAGGTTGACGTGGGCGGGTGCGCCGGTGACCTGGGCGTAGCCGTCGGCCATCGCGACCGCCGTCGCCTCGTGCAGGGCGTGGACGTAGTGGAAGTCGGCCGGGAAGTCCCGCAGGAACGGCTCCTCGGTGGAGCCGGGGTTGCCGAAGATGGTGGTCATGCCGAGGGTGCGGAGCACGTCGTACGTCGCGTCCCGGACCGTTGCCATCGCCACCTGCCTCCGTGTCGCGCGCAGGGACGACCGCGCCGCCCTCTCGATCAGCCGAATCTATCGGGATGTGACGGACCTTTCGGGCGTTTCCCGGGCGTCGTGACCGGGGGCGCACCCTGGCGTATCCGGTCGTGCCGGGGCGGGAACGCGATCCGTCGATCACCGCGACGCCCGCCGTCGGTGCCGATCGGCGCTCCGTCTCAACTGTCCGATCACCCGCCGGTCAGACCTTAGCCAGCACCCGGGACGCAGGCTATGGTGCCAGGCATGGCGTTGACAGCACGGATGATCCCGGTGCACCGTGCGGATCCGGTGGGTGGCGGATCCCCGGCGCGGGTTCACGGTTGACGGGTGTGTGGGATGCAGGGAGAGGGCCAGGCGATCGGCGGACGGGCGATGGAGTCGATGACCGGGCGGCTGCTGGTCGCGACTCCGGCCCTCAAGGACCCGAACTTCGACCGTACGGTGGTGCTGCTGGTCGCCCACGAGCCGGGCGGCGCGCTCGGCGTGGTGCTGAACCGGGCCACCGAGGTGCCGGTCGCCGAGGTGCTCGGCGACTGGAACGACCTGGCCCGCCACCCGGCGGTGCTCTTCGAGGGTGGCCCGGTGCAGCCCGACTCGGCCATCTGCCTGGCGCGGATGCGCCACCCGCTGCGCCGGGTCAAGGGCTTCCACCAGGTCTCCGGGGCGGTCGGCACGATCGACCTCTCGGTCGACCCGGAGCGGCTGCGGGAGAGCATCGGCGGCATCCGGGTCTTCGCCGGCTACTCCGGCTGGGGGAGCGGCCAGTTGGAGCAGGAGATCGCCGACGGCTCCTGGTTCCTGCTGGACGCGCTGCCCGGTGACGCCTTCGTCGACCGGCCGGACGACCTGTGGCCGATGGTGCTGCGCCGGCAGGGCGGGATGATGGCCGCCGTCGCCCATTTCCCGCCGGACGTGGCGCTCAACTGACCCGGTTCGGCGGGAGCCCGGGGGTGGCGTCGGCGGGGACCCCGCGAGATGACCATGCCGACCGGGATGTGTATAGTTTCCCAGTGCCCGGGCGACCGGGACACAGCAAGGGGCCGTGGCGCAGCTGGTAGCGCACCACACTGGCAGTGTGGGGGTCAGGGGTTCGAGTCCCCTCGGCTCCACCTTGCGAAACGCCCTGACCGGGAGTATCCGGTCAGGGCGTTTTCGGCTGTAGGTCAGGGGTCCGCGATCCCCGGCCGCCCCGACGTCGAACCTTTGTCGCCCCGCGCCCGTACCACTGCGCGGGAGGTCACACCATGACCGTGCGCCGAGTGCTCGCCGCCGTGCTGGTCGCCGTCGCGGCCGTGCCGTTCAGCGCCGCGCCCGCCGCCGCGCACGGCGCCCCGACCAGCCCGGTCAGCCGGGCGGCGGCCTGCGGGCCCGAGGGCCGGTACGCGGCCACCAGCGCCTGCCGGGCGGCGGTCGAGGCGGGTGCGGCGGTACGCGAGTGGGACAACGTCCGGGTCGCCGCGATCAACGGCCGGGACCGGGAGAAGATCCCGGACGGTGAGCTGTGCAGCGGAGGGCTCTCCGCGTACCGGGGGCTGGACCTGCCCCGGACCGACTGGCCGAGCACCGAGGTGACCGCCGGCGCCCGGTTCACCTTCCGGTACCGGACCACCATCGAGCACCGGGGCAGCTTCCGGCTCTACGTCACCCGGCCCGGCTATGACCCGCGGGCACCGCTGACCTGGGCGGATCTGGAGTGGCGCCCGTTTCTGACGGTGACCGACCCGCCGGTGCGGGCCGGGGCGTACCAACTGCCGGGCCGGCTGCCGGCGGGCCGGAACGGCCGACACCTGATCTACACGATCTGGCAGAACTCCAACACCCCGGACACCTACTACTCCTGCTCCGACGTGGTGTTCCGCGCGGCGCGCGGCGGCACGGCGACGGGTACCCCGAAACCGGCCGCCGCGACGAAGGGCGCGCCGGCGGTGCCGCGTACCGCCGCGAGCCGGCCGGCCGCCACCGAGCCGGCGGTGGCGGCGGCGGCCGACCCTGGCGTGCCCGTGGCGTCGGTGACCGACCTCAGCAGCCGGTGGCCCATGCTGGCCGGTGCCGGCGCCGTGCTGGTCATCGCGCTGCTGGTCGGCGCGGCTCGGCTGCGTCGCGCCGGCGCCGCGCCGGTCGGCCGGCAGTGCGGGGTGCGCAACCACCGGGCGGGGCGGCGCCGGATCTGGTGACCCGGCCCCCGCCGCCGCCCGGCGGCGCTCAGCCCAGGTGCCGGTCGATCTCGGCCAGCTCCTCGGCGCCGAAGTCGAGATTGTCCAGCGCGGCGGCGTTCGTCTCCAGCTGCTCCACGCTGCTCGCCCCGATGATCAGACTGGTCATCCGCGGGTCGCGCAGCGCCCAGGCCAGCGCGAGCTGGGCCAGTGACTGACCGCGCCGCTCGGCGACCGCCCCCAACCCCCGGATGGTGGCCATCTTCTCCTCGCTGAGGTCGCTCTCGTTGAGGAAGACGCTGGTGCGCACCCGGGAGTCGGTCGGGATGCCAGCCAGGTAGCGGTCGGTCAGCAGACCCTGGGCCAGCGGGCTGTACGCGATGCAGCCGGCGCCGACCTGCTCCAGCGTGTCGAGCAGGCCGTCGGCCTCCGTCCACCGGTTGAGCATCGAGTACGACGGCTGGTTGATCAGCAGCGGCGTGCCCAGCTCACCCAGGATCGCGGCGGCGCGAGCGGTCTGCTCGGAGTTGTAGTTCGAGATGCCCACGTAGAGGGCCTTGCCGGAGCGGACGATGGCGTCCAACGCGCCCATCGTCTCCTCCAGCGGGGTGTCCGGGTCGAACCGGTGCGAGTAGAAGACGTCAACGTAGTCCAGTCCCATCCGGGTCAGCGACTGGTCCAGCGAGGAGATCAGGTTTTTGCGCGAGCCCCATTCGCCGTACGGGCCGGGCCACATCAGGTAGCCGGCCTTGCTGGAGATCACCAGCTCGTCCCGGTACGGCTTCAGGTCGGTGGCGAGCATCCGGCCGAAGTTCTCCTCGGCGGCGCCGGGCGGCGGGCCGTAGTTGTTGGCCAGGTCGAAGTGGGTGACACCCAGGTCGAAGGCGCGCCGGACGATGTCGCGCTGGCGCTCGTACGGGCGGTCCGGGCCGAAGTTGTGCCACAGGCCGAGGGAGACGGCGGGCAGCCGCAGGCCACTGCGTCCGCTGCGCCGGTAGGTCATCGTGTCGTAGCGGTCATCCGCGGCGAGGTAGGTCACGATCATGAGCCTAGCTCCGGCTCGGGGTACGCGGGATCGGGCGCGTGGACCCGGACAAAGGGGTAGCTTCGAGGCCATGCGTCTCATTGCGCTCGACACTCCCAAACCGCTGTCGAAGATCGGGTTGGGCACCTGGCAGTTCGGCTCCCGGGAGTGGGGGTACGGCCCGGAATTCGAGCGCCAGGCGGCGCAGATCGTGCGGCGGGCCCTCGAGTTGGGCGTGACCGTCTTCGACACCGCGGAGGTCTACGGCTTCGGGCGCAGCGAGCGGATCCTCGGCGCGGCGCTCGGCGACGACCGGCCCAAGGTGGTGGTCGCGTCCAAGCTCTTCCCGGTCTGGCCGGTGGCCGCGGTGGTGCAGCAACGGGCGGTCGCCTCGGCGGCCCGGCTCGGCGTCACCTCCCTCGATCTCTACCAGGTGCACCAGCCCCACCCGCTGGTCGCCGACCACACCACCATGCGCGGCATGCGCGCGTTGCAGGACGTCGGGCTGGTCCGCGAGGTCGGGGTGAGCAACTACGGGCTGCGCCGCTGGCAGGTCGCCGAGGCGGCGCTCGGCCGGCGGGTGCTCAGCAACCAGGTCCGCTACAGCATGGTGGACCGCGCGCCCGAGCAGGACCTGCTGCCGTACGCCCGGGAGGCCGGCCGGGTGGTTATCGCGTACAGCCCGCTGGCCCAGGGCTTCCTCTCCGGCCGGTACGACGCGAAGAACCCGCCGACCGGCGCGGTGCGGCGGGCCAACCCGTACTTCCTGCCGGAGAACCTGGAGCGGGGCAGCGCCCTGATCGACACGTTGCGCCAGGTCGCCGACGCGCACGACGCCACCCCCAGCCAGATCGCGCTGGCCTACGTGCTGCGCCACCCGAACGTGCTGGCCATCCCCGGCGCGTCCGGAGTGGAGCAGATGGAACGCAACGCCGCCGCCGCCGACATCGACCTCGCCGACGACGAGTACGCCGCGCTGGCCGAGGCCGCCAAACGGTTCCGTCCGATCACCGGCCTCGCCGCGATGCCCCGAATGCTGCGCGCCCGGTTCACCAGTCCGACGGGAAAGTGAGCACAGTGGACGACATCACCGCACTGATCCTGGACGACCACGCCGCCTTCCGGCGCGGCTTCGCCCGCCTCGACGACGCCCGCGACGAGCAGGAGCTGTTGGCGATCTGGGACCCACTCGCCCTGCACCTGGACATCCACGCCGAGGCCGAGGAGGCGATCCTCTACCCGCACCTGGTCAAGCACGGCGACGACGGCGAGGACGAGACCGCCGACGCGATCGGCGACCACAACAAGATCAGGGACGCCATCGCCGAGTCCAAGCTGCACCCCGTCGGCTCGGAACGCTGGTGGGCGGCGGTCGGCACGGCCCGCCGGGAGAACAGCGAGCACCTGGCCGAGGAGGAGGACGAGGCCCTACCCGACTTCCGCCGGCATGCCAGCAGTGAGTTGCGCGCCGAGCTGGGCCACCGCTGGCTCACCTTCTACGGCGAGCACAAGAACGGGCGTGACCTGGCGTTCCGCGACAAGGACCCGCAGTCATACGTGGCCGACCACCGCTGAACGCCGCTCGATCTCCCCGGCACGGGGGAGTCGCGGAGGCCGGTGACGGCAGCAGAATGGCGGGGTGACCCCCCGAGCGGCGCTGGCCCCGCTGGTCGCCGGCAGCACCTGGCGGCGCGGCGTGTTCCTGCTGCTCGGCGGGGTGCTGGCGCTCCCGTACGGGCTGCTCGCGGTGACCTTCGCCCAGCTGCTCACCGGCTCGGAGGTCCCCCGTCCGCTGGTGTTCGCCCTGCTGGTGATCGCGCTGGTGATCGCCGTGGTGCCGCTGCTGCTCGACGGCAGCCGGGCGCTGGAGATCGCCGCCGTACGGGCGCTGCTCGGCGTCGACCTGCCCGACCCCGCGCCGGGGCACCGCGGCGACCGGGACACCCGGCTGCGCAGCGCCCTGTGGATCGCCACCCACCTCACCATCGGCGCGCTGGTGATGGTCGCGCTGATCACGGCCGTGCCGATGGCGCTGGCCTTCATCGCCCAGCAGTTCGGCATCGGCGCCGACCTGGTCAGCCGGGAACGGTTCGGGCCACTGGACGGGCGGGACACCGGCTGGCTGACGCTGACCGGGGTGGTCCTGCTGGCCGGTCTCGGCTACGCCGTGGCCGGGCTCGGCGCGCTCGCCGGGTCGATGGCACCGGTGCTGCTCGGCCCGACCCCGGCGGAGCGGATCGCCGCACTGGAGGCGCGGGCCACCCGGCTCGCCGAACGCAACCGGCTGGCCCGGGAACTGCACGACTCGGTCGGCCACGCGCTGACGGTGGCCACTCTCCAGGCCGGGGCCGCCCGCGAGGTGCTCGACACCGACCCGGAGTTCGTCCGGCGGGCGCTCACCGCCATCGAGGAGGCCGGGCGGACCGCGATGGACGAGCTGGACCACGTCCTCGGGCTGCTTCGGGAGACCGGTGGCGACCGGCCCGGGGTGGCGCCGCAGCGTACCCTCGCCGACCTGGATCGGCTGGTCACCGACGCCCGCGCGACCGGGCTGGCGGTACACGCGCACCGCACCGGCGACCCGTCGCGGGTGCCGCCGGCGGTCTCCCGGGAGGGCTACCGGATCGTCCAGGAAGGGTTGACCAACGCGGCACGGTACGGCCACGGGCCGGTGACGCTGCGGCTGGACCTGCACCCCGACGCGCTGGAGCTGGAACTGGTCAACGCGATGGGTCACGTGGGCCGGGCCGACCCGGGCCGGGGCGGCCGCGGCCTGGACGGGATGCGGGAACGCGTGCTGCTGCTCGGCGGCCGGCTCAGCGTGGGCCCGGACGGCGGCCGGTGGCTGATCCGGGCCCGCCTGCCGTACGAGGAGACGCGATGACCACCGGTGTGCTGATCGTCGACGACGACGAGCTGATCCGGGTCGGGCTGCGGGCCATCATCGACGCCCAACCCGACCTGCGGGTGCTCGCCGAGGCCGCCGACGGCGCCGAGGTGCCGCCGCTGGTCGCCCGGCACCGGCCGGACGTGGTGCTGATGGACGTGCGGATGCCCGGCATCGACGGCATCCAGGCCACCCGACACCTGCTGGCCACCTCCGCCGACCCGCCGCGGGTGCTGGTGGTCACCACCTTCGCCAACGACGAGTACGTCTACGAGGCGCTGCGCGCCGGCGCCGCCGGCTTCCTGCTCAAACGGGCCCGGCCGGCCGAGGTGGTCGAGGCGGTCCGGGTGGTCGCGGCGGGGGAGTCGCTGCTCTTCCCGGCCGCGATCCGCCGGCTGGCCGGCGCGTACGGCCCGACGGGGGGCGACCGGCTGACCGCCGCCCGGCTCACCGAGCGGGAGGCCGAGGTGCTGCGGCTCATGACCACCGGCCGGTCCAACCCGGAGATCGCCGCGCATCTGGTGGTCGGCGTGGAGACGGTCAAGACGCACGTCGGCAACGTGCTGGCCAAGCTGTGCGTACGCGATCGCACCCAGGCGGTGATTGCCGCCTACGAGTCCGGCTTCGTCACCCCGTCCGGCTGACCGGTCCCTCTCCCGGGGGAGCGGGTTCACCGCCGCGCGGGAGGGGCCCGGCCGGCCACCGGCCGAGGCTGGGAGCATGACGACGATCACTGCCTCCCGACCCCGTCCCGACTCCCGATGGCCCGACCGGCTGGCCCCGCTGGCCGCTGGCTGGCTCGGCCTGTGGGGCGTGCTCGCCCTGCTCGGCACGCTCACCGGCGCCGGCTACCCGTTCGGCGCGAACGACCCGCACGGCGGCGACGTCAACCTGCTGCGCCTGGTGCCGGTGCAGCTGGCCACCCCGCTCTTCGCGGGGGTGCTGCTGACCGCCGCAGTGGCGGCGCTGGCGATGAGCCGTCCGGCCGTACGCCCGCCCGGCGCGCTGCGGGCGCTGCTCGCCGGATACGGCTGGACGGTGGCGTTCGTGCTCGCCGTGGTCGTTCCGGACGCCCGGGTGCTGGTCATCCTCGGCTACGCGCCGATGCTGATCATCGGGGCGCCGTTCGGCTGGCCGCCCGTCGACTACGCCGAAATCTTCAACTGGGCGCTGTTCGCCCGGTTCGCCGCGCTCGTCGGCGGGCTGCTGCTGGCCGGGGCGGTGCTCGCCTGGCAGCGCCGCACCGCCGGGGCCTGCGTCGGCTGCGGCCGCTACGACACCGACCGGGGCTGGACGACCCCGGCCGCCGCCGCGCGCTGGGGTCGGTGGGCCGCCGGCATCGCCGCGGCCATCCCGCTGGCGTACGCGGTGACCCGGTTCGCCTGGGCGGCCGGCATCCCGCTGGGCATCTCTGAGGAGTTCCTGACCGAGATGCGGGAGACCGGACTGGTGTGGGCCGGGTTCGGGCTGGGCGCGTTCGCCACCGTCGGCGCGATCCTCACCCTCGGGCTGGTGCAGCGGTGGGGCGAGCGGTTCCCCCGCTGGATGCTCGGGCTGGCCGGCAGCCGGGTGCCGGTGAAGCTGGCCGTGGTGCCGGCCACCCTGGTCGCCGTCGCGGTGACCGCGGCCACCCTGGGGCTGCTCAGCAACCCCGAGTTCTGGCAGCTCACCCACGGGTTCAGCCTGGCCGGGGCGCCGATGCTGCTCTGGCCGTTCTGGGGGGTGACGCTCGGTGCCGCCACCTACGCGTACCACCTGCGCCGCCGCGGAGCCTGCCGGCGCTGCGGTCGGGGCTGATGGTGGGAGCGGGGGTGCCCCCCGATGCCGGGGCGCCCCCGCGAATGTGAGCTAGCGTGGGTCGGGTGACTGCGCCCTCCCCGGTAATCCCGGTTCCACCGGCCGACCTGCCCGGCACGCTCGGCGCGCTTCGGGCGGCCGGTCACCAGTACCGCACCGTCAAGCAGGAACTCCGCGGCAACCTTCTGGCCCGGATGCGTGCCGGCGAGGCCCGCTTCCCCGGCATCGTCGGCTACGACGACAGCGTGCTGCCCGAGGTCGAGCGGGCGCTGCTCGCCGGGCACGACATGGTGCTGCTCGGCGAGCGGGGCCAGGGCAAGACCCGGCTGATCCGCTCCCTCGGTGCGCTGCTCGACGAGTGGACCCCGGTCATCCCCGGCTCGGTGCTCAACGAACACCCGATGCACCCGCTCACCCCGGCGTCCCGCGCCCAGATGGCCGAGGCCGGCGACGACCAGCCGGTCGGCTGGCTGCACCGCTCGATGCGCTACGGCGAGAAGCTGGCCACCCCGGACACCAGCGTCGGTGACCTGATCGGTGACGTCGACCCGATCCGGATCGCACAGGGCCGCACCCTCGGCGACCCGGAGACCATCCACTTCGGGCTGGTGCCCCGTACCAACCGGGGCATCTTCGCCGTCAACGAGCTGCCCGACCTGGCCGAGCGGATCCAGGTGGCGCTGCTCAACGTCCTCGAGGAGCGGGACATCCAGGTCCGCGGCTACCAGCTGCGGCTGCCGCTGGACCTACTCCTGGTGGCCAGCGCCAACCCGGAGGACTACACCAACCGGGGCCGGATCATCACCCCGCTCAAGGACCGGTTCGGCGCGGAGATCCGTACCCACTACCCGCTCGACCTGGAGTTGGAGCTGGAGCTGATCCGGCAGGAGGCCGACCTGGTCGCCGAGGTGCCGGAGCACGTCCTGGAGGTCCTGGCCCGGTTCGCCCGCGCGGTGCGCGAGTCACCGTCGGTGGACCCGCGCTCCGGCGTCTCCGCCCGGTTCGCCATCGCCGCCGCCGAGACCGTGGCCGGTGCGGCGCTGCGCCGTGCCGGTCTGCTCGCCGCGACCGGCACCCCGGAAGGACGCCCCGAGGCCGCGGTGGCCCGGGTCGGCGACGCGGTGTCGACGACCAGCACCCTGCGCGGCAAGGTCGAGTTCGAGAGCGGCGAGGAGGGGCGGGAGATCGAGATCCTGGCCCACCTGCTGCGGACCGCGACCGCCGAGACGTTCCGCGCCCACCTGGCCGGGCTGGACCTGTCCGGCTTCACCGGCCTGGTCGAGGACGGCGCGGCGATCGAGACCGGCGAGCTGGTCGGCGCCGCCGAGCTGCTGCGCCAGGTGGGCACCGTGCCCGGGCTGGCGAAGGTGCTGGACCGGCTCGGCCTGGGCGACGCGCCCACCCCGGAGGAGGCCGCCGCCGGTGTCGAGTTCGTGCTGGAGGGGCTGCACCTGACCCGCCGGCTCGGCAAGGACGTCACCGACTCCGGGCGCACCGTCTACGGCGGCCGGGGCTGACCGTGGCCGGCAACCGGTTCCGGTACGGGCAGTGGCGCGGCGGCCCCGACCCGCTCGCGCCCCCGTACGACGTGCGCGAGGCGGTGGACGCGGTCGGCGCCGAGGTGCTGGCCGGCGGCAGCCTGCGGGAGGCACTGCGCGACCTGCTGCGCCGTGGTCCGCAGGGGCGTGGCGGGCTGGACGACCTGGCCGCCCGGGCCCGCCGGCTGCGCCGGGAGGCGCTGCGCCGGGGTGACCTGGACGGCGCGGTGACCCGGGCGCGGGCCCTGCTCGACCAGGCCCTCGCCGCCGAGCGGGACGAGCTGCGCGGCCGCGACGACGATGGCGCGCGGTTCGCCGAGTCGGTGCTGGACAACCTGCCCCGCTCCACGGCACGGGCGGTGGAGGAGCTGGCCGGCTACCAGTGGGCCAGCGCGGACGCCCGGCAGTCGTACCAGCAGATCCTCGACCAGCTTCGCGGCGACGTGCTCGGCCAGCGCTTCGCCGGCCTGCGCGACGCGGTGCGCGCCTCCGCCGACCCGGCCGTCCAGGCGCGACTCGCCGAGATGATGAGCGACCTGAACGACCTGCTGGCCCGGCACGGCCGCGCGGAGGACACCACCGACGCGTTCGCCGAGTTCATGCGCCGGCACGGCGACTTCTTCCCGGAGCGGCCGGAGACCGTCGACGAGTTGATCGACGTGCTGGCCCGGCGCTCGGCGGCGGGCGAGCGGCTGATGAATTCGCTCTCCGACCGGCAGCGCGCCGAGCTGGCCGGGCTGATGCGGCAGTCGCTCGGCGACCAGCTTGCCGGGGAGCTGTCCGCGCTCGACGCCAACCTGCGGGCGCTGCGGCCGGACCTGCGGTGGGGGCGCGGCGAGCGGGTCCGGGGCGAGCAGCCGCTGGGCTACGCCGACGCGGCCGGCGCGTTGGGCGAGATCGGCGAGCTGGACGACCTGCTGGACCAGCTCGACCAGGAACACCCCGGCGCCACCCTGGACGACGTGGACGTCGACGCGGTGGCCCGGACGCTGGGCCGGAGCGCCGCCGACGATGTCCGCCGGCTGCGTGAGCTGGAGCGGGAACTACGCCGGCAGGGTTGGGTGAGCCGGGACGCGGACGGGCTCACGCTGAGCCCGAAGGCGCTGCGCCGGCTCGGCGGGACCGCTCTGCGGCGGGTCTTCTCCGACCTGACCGCCGGCCCGCGTGGCCAGCACGATCTGCGTTCGGCGGGTGCCGCCGGCGAGGTCAGCGGCGGATCCCGACCCTGGCAGTACGGCGACGAGCAGCCGTTGGACGTGGTCCGTACGCTGACCCGGGCGGTGAGTCGGGCCGGGCCGAGTGTGCCGGTGCAGCTCGCGGTGGACGACTTCGAGGTTGTGGAGACCGAGAAGCGGGCTTCCGCGGCGGTGGTGCTCTGCGTCGACCTGTCGTACTCGATGATCTCCCAGGGGCGCTGGGGCCCGATGAAGCAGACGGCGCTGGCGCTGGCGCACCTGATGGAGACGCGCTTTCCGCAGGACGCCCTGCAGATCGTCGGCTTCGGCCGGGAGGCGATGACGCTCAGTCAGCAGGAGTTGGCCGCCGTGGAGCCGGACATGGAGCAGGGCACCAACCTCCAGCACGCGCTGCGGCTGGCCGGTCGGCACCTGCGTCGGCATCCGGACGCCGAGCCGGTGGTGCTGGTGGTCACCGATGGCGAGCCGACCGCCCACCTGGATCCGGATGTCGGGGAGGCGCTGTTCCACTGGCCGCCGCTGCCGGAGACGATCGAGGCGACCGTCCGCGAGGTGGACCGGCTCAGCCGCTACGGCGCCACCCTCAACCTGTTCATGCTCGGCGACGACCCGGGCCTGCGCCGCTTCGTCGACGCGGTGGCCCGGCGCAGCCGAGGCCGGATGTTCACCCCGGACACCGACGACCTGGGCGAGTACGTGGTCAGCGACTACCTCCGCTCCCGCCAATCCCGCCGCTAACCCCCGCCCGGCGGGGTTGACTGGGGGTGTGGAGAGCGGGGGGCTGCGGCGGGCGTACGACGCGGTGTTCGCGGAGATCGACGGGGCCGGGTTCGGGCCGCCGCCGGAGGGGCAGCTCAGCGCCGAGCAGATCGTGGCGCACCTGGTGGCCAACGACGAGCTGATGATCCAGGCCACCGAGGCGTTGCTGGCCGGGTCGGCGTTCGCCTACTACGACCTGGACGACATGCACCGTCCGCAGCTCGACGCGCTGGTCGCCGAGCAGGGTGGCCTGCGTGGCCTGGCCGCGCTGCTGCACGGCACCAGTGACCGCCTGTGCGAGCTGGTCGACCAGCTCGGCCTGGCCGCGGAAACCCCGGTCGAGACCCACCTGCGGGAGGGCTTCGACCTCATCGTCGAGGACACGCTGCCCTGGTCGCGCACCCTCGACCTGCACACCCGCGTCCACCTCCCCAAACACCAGGCCCAACTCCACATGCTCCGCACCTGACCCCCGTGGGCGGGTGGTCGGGCGTCAGCTCCTGACGGGCTCGGCGCGGGGGTGGAAGGTGCGGCGGTAGGCGGAGGGGGCCACGCCGATGCGCTGGTGGAGTTGCTGGCGCAGGGCGGCGGTGGTGCCGAAGCCGCAGCGGTGGGCGATCTGGTCGACGGTGAGGTCGGTCGTCTCCAGCAGCAGTCGAGCGTGGTCGGTGCGCTGTTGGAGCAGCCACTGCGCGGGGCTCAGGCCGGTCTCCGAGCGGAAGCGCCGGGTGAAGGTGCGCACGCTCATCCGGGCCTGTTCGGCCAGGTCGCGCAGCGCGATCGGTTCGTGCAGGCGCTGCCGGGCCCACTCCCGGGCGCCGGCGGTGCTGGTGTCGGTGGCCTTCGGCACCGGCCGCTCGATGTACTGCGCCTGGCCGCCGTCGCGCCAGGGCGGCATCACGCAGCGGCGGGCCGCCCGGTTGGCCACCTCGCTGCCGTGGTCGAGGCGGATGACGTGCAGGCAGAGGTCGATGCCGGCGGCTACTCCGGCCGAGGTGAGCACCCGGTCGTCGGCGATGAACAGCACGCCCGGGTCGAGGTCCACCCGGTCGTGCAGGCGGCGGAACTGCTCCGCGTACGCCCAGTGGGTGGTGGCCCGACGCCCGTCGAGTAGCCCGGCGGCGGCCAGCACGAACGCCCCGGTGCAGATCGACATCACCCGAACGCCCCGCTCGTACGCCGAGCGCAGCGCCTCGGCCACCTCCGGCTCGACGGTGCCCGAGGTCAGCGCGCTGCCGTCGTGGATGCCCGCGACGATCACGGTGTCGGCGGTGTCGAGCAGTTCCAGCCCGTGGTCCGGGACCACCTGGAAGCCGGCGGTGCTGCGGACGGGCTGGCCGCCCGGAGTGCATATCCGCACGTCGTAGAAGGACGTCCCGTCGGCGGCCCGGGCAGTGCTGAACACCTGGGACGGGGTGCCGAGGTCCAGGCCGACGACCTGGTCGAGGGCGAGTACGGCGATCCGGTGCGGTCCTACGGTCATGGCCCGATTATTGCGCATGATGGCTTTCCGGCCACTCGTCGGTGCCGGCGGCGCCGCCCAGACTGGTCCGCGTGAGAAAGAACCGCCGCCTGCATCCCGCCTGGCTGGTCGCCGCCGTCGCCTTCGTGGCGCTGGTCGGCGCGGCCGGCTTCCGCGCCACTCCCTCGGTGCTGCTGCACCCGCTGCACGACGAGTTCGGCTGGCCGCTGGCCACCATCTCCGCGGCCGTCTCGGTCAACCTGCTGCTCTACGGGCTCACCGCGCCGTTCGCCGCCGCGCTGATGGACCGGTTCGGCATCCGCCGGGTGGTCTCGGTGGCGCTGCTGCTGGTCGCCGCGGGCAGCGGGCTGACGGTCTTCATGACCGCCTCCTGGCAGCTGCTGCTCTGCTGGGGCGTGCTGGTCGGGCTGGGCACCGGCTCGATGGCGCTGGCCTTCGTGGCCACCGTCACCGGGCGCTGGTTCGTCCGCCGACGGGGCCTGGTCACCGGGGTGTTGACCGCGGGCGGGGCGGCCGGGCAGCTGGTCTTCCTGCCGCTGATCGCGGTTCTGGTGCGCGACCACGGCTGGCGTACGGCGGCACTCGTCGTGGCCGGAGCCGCGCTGGCGGTCGTACCCCTGGTGGTGTGGCTGCTGCGCGAGCACCCGGCGGATCTCGACCTGCCCGCCTACGGCGCGACCGAGGTCGTCGCGGCGCCACCCGCGACCGGCGGCGCGGCGACCCGGGCGCTGGGCGCGCTCGCCACCGCGGCCCGGACCCGGCCGTTCTGGCTGCTGGCCGGCGGGTTCGCGATCTGCGGCGCGACCACCAACGGCCTCGTCGGTACGCACTTCGTGCCGGCCGCGCACGACCACGGCATGCCCGAGACCACCGCCGCCGGGCTGCTCGCCCTGGTCGGGCTCTTCGACATCGTCGGCACGATCGCCTCCGGCTGGCTGACCGACCGGGTGGACAGCCGACTGCTGCTCGGCGCCTACTACGCGCTGCGCGGGGCGTCCCTGCTGCTGCTGCCGACCCTGTTCGCCGGCACCGCCAAGCCCAGCATGCTGGTGTTCATCATCTTCTACGGCCTGGACTGGGTGGCCACCGTGCCGCCGACCGTGGCGCTGTGCCGGGAGTACTTCGGCACCGCCGGGGCGGTCGTGTTCGGCTGGGTGTTCGCCGCCCACCAGCTCGGCGCGGCGGTCGCGGCGACCGGCGCGGGGCTGGTCCGGGACCAGCTCGGCGACTACGCCATGGCCTGGTACGTGGCCGGCGGACTGTCGATCGGCGCGGCCGGGCTGTCGCTGCTGCTGCGCCGGCGGCCGGGTAAGCCGGTGGCCGAAGCCGTGCTGGTCGCCGCGACCGCGCCCCGGGCCTGGAGCTTCCGGGGCTGAGGCGCCACCCACCTCGGCGGGCCGATGCCAGCCCGACGTCAGTCGACGACCCGGACGTCCTTCCAGAACGCCACCCGGTCACGCACCATCTCGGCGTCGGGCTTCGGCTCCGGGTAGTACCAGACCGCGTCCTCGCTGGTGCTGCCCTCGTGCTCGAGGGTGTAGTAGGAGGCGGTGCCCTTCCACGGGCAGACGGTGTGCGTCGCGGACTCGCGGATCAGGTCGTCGCGCAGGGCGGAGCGGGGGAAGTAGTGGTTGCCCTCCACCAGCACGGTGTCGTCGCTCTCGGCGACGACCAGGTCGTTCCACACAGCTTTCGGCATACGACCCAGACTAGGCCGTGGCACCGACGGCGGCAGCGGTCGCGGCGGCTCAGCGGGTCGGCTGTGGATCGGTGACGTCGGCCACGGTGGCCGCGAGCGCGGCGATCGCGGTGTCGGCGTCGACCGCGACGGCGAGGCCGCGCTCGCCGGCGCCGAGGGTGATCTCCCGGCCGCGCAGCCGCTCGTCCGCGATCACCGGCCAGGCGGTGCTCGCGCCGAACGGGGTGATGGTGCCGCGCTCGTAGCCGGTGGCGGCGAGCGCGCCCGCCGCGTCCGGCATGGAGAGCCGGTGCACCCCGAGCAGGGTGCGCAACTTGGGCCAGGAGATGACCCGGTCGCCGGGCGTGAGCACGAACAGGTGGTCGTCCGCGCCGCGGCGGACCACGATCGTCTTGACCACGTCCGGGACGGCCACGCCCTGGACGGCGGCGGCCTCCGCCAGGCTGCTGACCGCGCCGTGCGAGATCAGACGGTAGGGCAGGCCGGCGGAGTCCAGGGCGGTGATCGCGGGCGACGGCATGCCCGCCACGGTAACCGTCGGGCCTGGCACCGGACGGGAAATGGCCACCGTCGACATCCCACGGTTTCCGGGGTACGGGCGTAAGGTGATCACATGCGCGCTGAGCGTGTGGATCACTCCTTTGACCATGATCAAGCGGTGGACACGCTGCGGCGGTCGTACGCCGCGGTGCCCACGGGCGAGCCTGTCCGGCTCGCCAAACGCACCTCCAACCTGTTCCGCCCCCGGTCCGCTCCCCGGACCCCGGGCCTCGACGTGAGCGGCCTCGGCCGGGTGCTGTCGGTCGACCCGACCGGGCGCACCGCCGACGTGCAGGGCATGTGCACGTACGAGGACCTGGTCGACGCGACGCTGCCGCACGGGCTGATGCCCCTGGTGGTGCCGCAGCTACGCACCATCACCCTGGGTGGGGCGGTCACCGGCCTCGGGATCGAGTCGACCTCCTTCCGCAACGGCCTGCCACACGAGTCGGTACGGGAGCTGGACGTGCTCACCGGCTCCGGCGAGATCATCACCGCTCGGCCGGAGGGCGAACACGCGGACCTGTTCACCGCGTTCCCCAACTCCCTGGGCAGCCTCGGCTACGCCACCCGGCTCCGCATCGAGCTGCAACCGATCGGCCGGTACGTGGCGTTGCGCAACATCCGGTTCACCCGGCTGGAGGCGCTCACCGACGCGATCGCCGAGGTGACCGCGACCCGGTCCTGGGCCGGCGAACCGGTCGACGCGATGGACGGGGTGATGTTCAGCCCCGGCGAGGCGTACCTGGTGCTGGCCACGTTCACCGACGCGGCCGAGCCGCCCAGCGACTACACCGGCCAGGCGATCTACTACCGGTCGCTGCGCCAACGCACCCGTGACGTGCTCACCGCGTACGACTATCTGTGGCGCTGGGACACCGACTGGTTCTGGTGCTCGGCGGCGTTCGGCGCCCAGCACCCGGTGATGCGGCGGCTCTGGCCGGCGCGCTACCGGCGCAGCGACGTCTACCACCGACTGGTCCGGCTCGAGCACCGGCACCAGGTGGCCGCCCGGATCGACCGGCTGCGCGGCCAGCCGGCCCGGGAGCGGGTGGTGCAGGACGTGGAGATCCCGCTCGAACGTACCGCCGACTTCCTGCGCTGGTTCGCCGGCGCGGTGGGGATGAACCCGGTGTGGCTCTGTCCGTTGCGGTTGCGCGAGCCGGCGGGTCCCGGTTCGGCGCGGTCGTGGCCGCTGTATCCCCTCCGGCCGGGGCAGGACTACGTCAACATTGGGTTCTGGGGGAGCGTGCCGATCGCGTCCGGCGCCGCCGACGGCGACGTCAACCGCACGATCGAACGCAGGGTGTCGGAGTCGGGCGGGCACAAGTCGCTCTACTCCGACGCGTACTACGACCGGGACGCCTTCGATCGCCTCTACGGCGGCGACACGTGGCGCGCGGTGAAGGACCGCTACGACCCGGACCACCGGCTGACGGGACTGTACGAAAAGGCGGTAGCACGAGCATGAGCCTGACCGACCGAGATCAGGGGGCGGCGAGCGTCCCCGCCACCCCGCCGGCGGGGGGCCGGCATACGGGTCCGACCGTGGCGGATGTCGTCCGCGCGGTCACCGCGGGGCCGCTGCCGGTGCGGATCACCGGGTACGACGGCAGCGCCGTCGGCCCGACCGATGCCGGCATCACCCTGTCGATCCGTACCGAGCGGGGGTTGTCGTACCTGCTCACGGCCCCCGGCGACCTGGGCATGGCCCGGGCCTACGTCAGTGGTGACCTGGCGTTGCAGGGGGTGCATCCGGGCGACCCGTACGAGGCGCTGCGGGTGCTCAAGGACGAGCTGCGGCTGCGCCCACCGTCGCTGGCCGATGGGCTGACGCTGGTCCGGGGGCTGGGCTGGGAGCGGCTGCTGCCGCCGCCGGCCCCGCCGCAGGAGGCGCAACCGCGCTGGAAGCGGGTGATGAACGGGCTGCGGCACTCGCGGGTGCGCGACAGCACGGCGATCTCGCACCACTACGACGTCTCCAACGCCTTCTACGAGAAGGTGCTCGGCCCGTCGATGACGTACACCTGCGCGGTGTTCCGGTCTCCGGAGGACACGCTGGAGCAGGCCCAGGCGGCGAAGTACGACCTGGTCGCCGGCAAGCTGGCGCTCAAGAAGGGGATGCGGCTTTTGGATGTGGGCTGCGGCTGGGGCGGCATGGTGCGGCACGCCGCGCGCGAGTACGGCGTCAAGGCGCTCGGGGTGACCCTGTCGAAGGCGCAGGCCCAGTGGGCGCAGGCCGCGATCGAGCGGGAGGGGTTGACCGAGCTGGCCGAGGTGCGGCACCTGGACTACCGGGACGCGCCCGCGGAGCAGTTCGACGCCATCTCCTCGATCGGGTTGACCGAGCACATCGGGGTGCGCAACTACCCGGCCTATTTCGGGGCTCTGCGCGACCGGCTGCGGCAGGGCGGCCGGCTGCTCAACCACTGCATCACGCGGGCGGACAATCGCGCGCCGCACCGCTCCGGCGCGTTCATCGACCGGTACGTCTTCCCCGACGGGGAGCTGGCCGGCCCGGGTCGGCTGATCAGCGAGGTGCACGACGCCGGACTGGAGGTGCACCACGACGAGAACCTGCGCCAGCACTACGCGCTGACGCTGGCCGCCTGGTGCCGCAACCTGGTCGAGCACTGGGACTTCTGCGTCTCGGAGGTGGGTGCGGGCACCGCCCGGGTGTGGGGGCTGTACATGGCCGGGTCGCGGATGGCGTTCGAGCGCAACGGCATCCAGCTGCACCAGGTGCTGGCCACCCACAACGGCCCGGAGGGCCGGAGCAGCTATCCGCTGCGGCCCGACTGGCTGCCCTGACCGTCGCCGCCTGAAGCCGCGCCGAAAAGTCGGCGCGGCTTCTCGCGAAGCGATTGACAAACAAGTTTTGTACGTACAAACTGATTTTGCCATGAGAGACGTCCTGTACCTGGAACAGATCGAGCAGGCCGAGGTCCTGCTCAAGCCGCAGCGCGTCGAGGTGCTGCGGCAACTGGCCGAACCGCGCACCTGCACCGAGGTCGCGACCCGACTCGACCAGACGCCGCAGCGCGTCTACTACCACGTCAAGCAGCTCGTCGCGGCCGGCCTGGTCGAGCTGGTCAACGAGCGCAAGGTCCGCGGCATCACCGAGGGCATCTACCAGGCCGCCGCCCGCTCCTACTGGCTCTCGCCCCGGCTGGTCGGCCGGATCGGGCTGCGCCGGGCCCGTGACGAGCTGAGCCTGGGCTACCTGCTGGACCTGATGGAAGAGGTCCAAGCCGACGTCGCCGCCCTGGACCGGGCGGCGCCCGAGCTGCCCTCGATCGGGGTCTCCGGCGAGATCCGGGTGCCGGCCGAGCAACGCCAGCAGTTCCTGCACGACCTGCAAACCGCACTTCAGGACCTGTTCACCCGCTACGGCGGCAGCGAAGGGGATGCCTTCAAGCTCGCCGTGGCCTGCTATCCGAAAGGGAACGACCATGAGTGAACCATTGAAGGTGCAGGCCCGCCTCTCCGCGCCCGTCGGACGCGTCCGCCAGGCCCTGACCGACCCGGCCGAGCTGCGCCTCTGGCTGGCCGAGCACGCCGAGGTCGAGCTGCCCCAGCGGTACGAGTTCTGGGGCCGGTACACCCCCGAGGGCGACGCCCCGCACCAGCGGCTGCTGCACGCCGACGACCACACGCTGCGTTTCACCTGGCTGCTGGACGGGGTGGAGACCACCACCGAGTTCCAGCTGACCGCCGAGGGCGCGGACAGCACCGTGCTGACGCTGACGCAGAGCCACTTCGACTTCGCTGAGGCGATGAGCGGCTCCAGCATCCGCGGTGTGTTCCAGACCTACTGGGCGCTGGCCGTCGCCAACCTGGCCGCCCACCTGGAGGGCCGGCCGCTGCTGCCGCGCACCGACTTCACGTCCGCCGACCTGCGCGGCGAGCTGGTCATCGCTGCCCCCGCCGACAAGGTGTGGCAGTCGCTGACCGACTCCGAGCAGGCCAGCGCCTGGTTCGGCTACCCGATCGGCATCGAGCCCTGGGTCGGCGGCCGGTACGCCATGGGCGGCTTCGACGCCGGGTACGCGGCCAAGGTGGTCGACCTGGAGCCGGGCCGGAAGATGTCCGTCGACTGGGGACCCACCGGCGTCACGACCTGGGAGCTGGCCGAGTCCGGTGGCCGGACCACGCTGACCTTCGTGCAGAGCGGCTTCGACGAGGGCAACCCCCCGTACGCGGCCTGGAGCGGGTCGGTGTCCGGCCTGGCGGAGCTGCGCCGCTTCCACGAGGTGCCGGACTGGCAGCCGATCTGGCTCGCCGCCGACGTGCCCGGCCTGGAGCCCCAGCCCACCGCAGCGGCCAGCTGACGCGGTAACCGCTCCCGCGAGCGCCGGCCCACCGCACCACGGGCCGGCGCTCGCCGCGCTTCCGGTGGCCGCACGGGTGATTTACCGGGCCGGATTGGGTACTGACGTGCGATGTTCTTCATCTTTGGTCTCCGTACCAAGGCCGACCGTTTGGGTGTCGCACAGCAGGTCTGCCGCAACTGCGGCAACCACGCCGCGCAGGTGATCACCCGCCGGTCGACCAGGTTCACCCTCTTCTTCATCCCCCTCATCCCGATCCGCACCCGGTACGCACAGCAGTGCACGTTCTGCGGGGCGCAGTACGAGATCTCCAGGTCCGACGCCGAGCGCCTACCGGTGGGCTGAACCGCCGATGGCCCGTTTCCTGTGTTGGCTGATCGGCCGTCAACCTCCGCCTGCCGGCGCTCCGGTCCACACCGTCCCGCGCGCGCCCTGCACGCCCGGGCGGCGGAAACGCCGCCGTGCCCGCCGCCCGCTGGCCGGCACCGCGCTGCCCCGCTCGCCCTGGAACCGCTCCGCCGGCCGCTGACCACCTCCGTCGCACACCCACCTCCACCGCCCATACCGGTGGCTGGCGGCTGATCGGCCGCCTGGATCGCGGCAACGACCTGTCTCAGTTGCTGGTAGTCGCCGCCGGCCGACCCGGGGCCCGGTCGGCCGGGAGGTCTCGAACCTCGCGGCGCACCACCGCAACGAAGCGCCTGACCGCTGGAATCAGCGGTCAGGCGCTTCGTCGTTGCCTTCCCTCGAACCACCCGTGCGGCCGAAGAGCGGACCATTCGGAGCAATCCCGATGAATCTCGCTGACAGTCGGATCAGGGAAGACAGCCTGAATTAGGGAAGACAGCTCCTGTATCGGGCAAACATGGAACAATTTCACCATAGGGCGCCAACCGCCCTCGCGTGCCTGCGCCCTTGACGGGTGGTCAAGTGCCCCTGCCGATACCGGGCCCAGGCCTCGTCTAGGAGGGAACAGCAGTGATGGTGGGACGTACTCGACTCTGGGCTTTGGCGGTAACGGCCAGCGCGGCGGTGGCCGCGACCACCGTGGGAACCGCGGCCATGGGCGACGGGCGAGCCGATTCGGGCGACAAGCGCGAATCGCACGACTCGTGGGACTGGAGTGGCTCGCGGGATGAGAAGGGGCGGGACAAGAAGGAGACCGTGCGGGCGAGACTCAGCGGCTACGAGGAGGACCCGCTCACGATCTCGACGCCCGGGAACGGGCGGTTCGAGGCGAAGATCGACGAGCGGAACAAAGAGATCACGTACCGGCTGAGCTACGACGACCTGAAGGACGTCCAGCAGGCGCACATCCACTTCGGTGGGCGGCACCAGAGCGGCGGCATCGCGGTCTTCCTGTGCTCGAACATCAAGGACGGGAAGGGTGGCCCGTCGAAGGGCGTCCAGGCCTGCCCCGAGGCTCCGGCCACGATCAAGGGGACGATCAAGCCGGATGACGTGGTCGGCCCGGCCGACCAGGGCATCGAACCCGGTGAGTTCGACGAAGTCGTCGACGCGATCGAGGCCGGTGTCACGTACGTCAACGTGCACACCAAGAAGTATCCGAACGGCGAGATCCGGGGCCAAATCAAGACCGACGAGGACCGGGAGAAGAAGGACGAGGACCGAAACTGGGACGCCAGCGACAGCCGGGCCTGGGACGAGAGCGGCTCTGACAAGGGCGACGAGTGGGGCTCTGACAAGGGTGACGAGTGGGGCTCCGACAAGAGCGACGAGTGGGGCTCCGACAAGGACGACGACTGGAACTCGGACAAGGGTGAGGACCGGGAGTCGGACAAGGGCCACGACAAGGGCGACGACAAGGCCGACGACAAGGCCGACGACAAGGCCGACGACAAGGCCGACGACAAGAGCGACGAGAAGAGCGACGAGAAGTGATCCATCGGCACTCGACCGACTGAACGCCCGACCCGCATGACGGGGGTCGGGCGTTCGGCCGTGCCGGGTCCCACTGCGGTGCCGCCGTGCCCGCCGGGACCGGGAAGGCCGGGCTGCCGGGGCCGCAGTGTCGGGGACGCGACCGCCAGGGGTGCCCGGAACTCGCCGCTCGGCCCTGGCGAGGGCACGCGGGCGCTGGCTAGGCTCTCCAGGTTTGCCGGGGACCGGACCGTCCGTCGAGGTGCCCGCATGAGAGGGAGCCGGAGCGATCGTGCCGCCGCAGGACGTGAAGCAGGCCGACTCAGCGCGCGCCGCCCCGCCCCCCAGCGGCCCCGTGTCGGCCGGGGCACCGCCGGTCGGCCCTCTGTCGGACGAACCCAAACCGACGACCGTCGTACCAACCCCGGCCGGTCGCGCCGGCCTGCTCGCCGCGGCCGGTGTCGTGGTGCTGGAGGCGCTCTGGCTGGTTGCCGCGCTACCCGGCGCCGCGCTGGTCAGCGACCTGGGCGCGCTGCTGGTCGCCGGTTGGGCCACCGGCGCCTGCGCCGGGGCGGCTCGCCGGCACCCGGCTCCACTGCGCCGGTTCTGGACGCTGCTCGCGGCCACCATGGCGCTCGCCGCGCTCGGCCGGGCGATCTGGACGGCGCAACGGGTCGGCGGCGGGGACCTGCCGCACACCCCGCTGGTCGGGGCGGTCTTCACCGCCGGCATCCTCACCGGCACCGCCGCGCTGCTCTGCTCACCCTCCGCGCCCCGGACCGCCGTCGGGCGAGCCCGGGCGCTGCTGGACGGGGTGATCGTCGCGCTGGCCCTGGTGCCGATCGCCTGGGTGCTGGTGTTCCGTGACGTCGCCGCCGCCGAGCTGGCCGACCCGGCCCGCACGCTGGGACTGCTCTACCCGATGTTCGACCTGATGCAGCTCACCATCCTGGTCGCGGTCGCCGGCCCGGCCCGAACGCTGTGGCGGCCGATGAGCGTGCTCGCGGCCAGCCTCACCATGCGGGTGGTCGCCGATGCCGGGTACGTCTCGCTCGTCGCGCGCGGCGACTACGCCGCCGGTCATCTGATCGACCTGTGCTGGCCGCTGAGTTACCTGCTGATCGGCCTGGCCGCCGGGTACCCGCCGCCGCCGGACTGCGACGGCACCGACGAGACGGCCGAGTCGCCGCCGCCGTGGTGGCGGGTGGCGTTGCCGTACCTGCCGGTGGGTGGGGCGATCATCGCGGTGGCCCTGGCCCGCCGGCCCACCGGGCAGGCCCCGCAGCTGCTCTTCGTGACGATGATGGCGCTGGTCGCGGCCCTCGCGGTACGCCAGGGGCTGGCCGCCAACGAGAACCTGCGGCTGGTGGCCCGGCTGCGCCGGCTCGCGTACGGCGACCAGCTCACCGGTCTGCCCAACCGGCTGTTGTTCAACCGGCGGCTGCGCACGGCCCTGCGCGACGGCCGCCCGGTGGCCGTGCTGCTGCTCGACCTGGACGGGTTCAAGCAGGTCAACGACCGGTTCGGGCACGCCACCGGAGACACCCTGCTCACCGGGCTGGCGGCCCGGATGCGGACCGCGGTCAACGGTGACGGCACCATCGCCCGGCTCGGCGGCGACGAGTTCGCGGTGCTGGTCCACGGCGACCCACCGGTGCCGCCGGAGCAACTCGCCGAACGGCTGCTGGACGCCCTGCGACCCTCTGACGGAGACGAGGACGTCGGCGTGCATCCGTCGGCGAGCATCGGCATCGCCGAGTACGGCCCGCAGCACGCCTCCCACACCGACCTGCTGCGCGACGCCGACATCGCCATGTACGCGGCCAAGGCGGCCGGGAAGTCCGCGTACCGGACGTGCACCCCGGCGCTGCGCGAGTCGGCCGTGTCCCGGGCCGAGCTGATCGCCGACCTGCGCCGGGCCGTCGACGAGGAGCAGTTGCACCTGGAGTTCCAACCCATCGTCGACCTGGCCACCGGCGCGGTGCGCAGCGCCGAGGCCCTGGTGCGCTGGCGGCACCCCCGGCTCGGGACGCTGCCGCCGGCCCGTTTCCTGCCGCTGGCGGAGGAGACCGGGCTGATCCTGCCGATCGACCGCTGGGTCATCCACGAGGCGTGCCGGGCCGCGGCGACCTGGCGGGACCAGGCGCCGGAGGCGACCATCGCGGTGAACATCTCCGCGGCGCACCTGCGCCGGCCGGACCTGATCGCCACGGTCACCGAGGCCACCGCCGACGCCGGTCTGGCGCCGCGCGCCCTGACCCTGGAGCTGACCGAGTCGGCGCTGATCGAGGGGACCGAGGCGGTGCTGGAGCGGCTGCGCCAGCTCCGGGAACTGGGCATCGGCATCGCCATCGACGACTTCGGCACCGGCTACTCGTCGCTGAGCTACCTGCACCGCATCCCGGCCACCGAGCTGAAGATCGACCGTTCGTTCGTGGCCCGGCTGGGGGCGGACGAGCGGGCGTACGCCACGGTGGAGATGGTCACCCGGCTGGCCGGCGCGTTCGACCTGGCGGTGGTCGCCGAGGGGGTGGAGACCGAGCGCCAGCACGCGGCGGTCACCGCGATCGGTTGCCCACGCGGTCAGGGCTATCTGTACGGGCGGCCGGACGGCCCGGGCACGGTGGGTCAGAATCGGCCTTGACCCTGACGTAGCGGCAGGCGGGAGCCTGGTTCCCGGAAGGGAGGGGAACCATGGCGTACACGGTGGGTCAGGTCGCGAGGGTCGCCGGCGTGACGGTACGAGCGCTGCACCACTACGACGAGATCGGGCTGCTCTCGCCGAGCGGGCGAACCGCGGCCGGCTACCGCCGCTACGACGACGCGGACCTGGAACGGTTGCAGCTCGTCCTGTACTACCGGGAGCTGGGTTTCCCGCTTGAGGAGATCGCCGCCATCATCGACGACCCGGCGGCCGACCCGGCCGCGCACCTGCGCCGCCAGCACGAGCTGCTGACGGTACGGATCAAGCGGTTGCAGGAGATGGTCACGGCGATCGAGTTCGCGATGGAGGCGAGCAAGTTGAACATCCAACTCACGCCGGAGGAGCGGTTCGAGGTCTTCGGCGACTTCAACCCCGAGGAGCACGAGGCCGAGGCCGAGCAGCGCTGGGGCGACACCGACGCGTACCGGGAGTCGAACCGGCGAGCGTCGCGCTACACCAAGGACGACTGGCTGCGGATCAAGGCGGAGAACGAGGACTGGGGCCGGCGGATCGTCGCGGTGCTGGCCTCGGGCGCCCCGGCGGACGGCCCCGAGGCGATGGACCTGGCCGAGGAGCACCGGCAGATCATCGGCCGCTGGTTCTACGAGTGCTCGTACGAGGTGCACACCGGGTTGGCCGACATGTACCTGGCCGACGAGCGGTTCACCCGGCACTACGAGGACATCGCCCCGGGGCTGGCGGCGTACCTGAACGAGGCGATCCACGCCAACGCGATCAGCCGCGCCTGATCGGCCGGGAGGCGACCGGGAACAGGGGTCGGTGCGGTCCGGCTAGTCTGGCCGGACCGCACCGCGGTCAGCGTCGATCGGCCACCGGCCGGCGGGCGCGCCGCTCGGGGGAGATGACCGTGAACAAGCCGAAGCTGGTCGCCGCGGGCGCCGTTCTGGTCGTGGCGATCGCCGCCGGGGTGTGGGCCCTGGTCGCCGGGGGCGACGAGCCCGACGCGGGTCGCCCGGCGGCCGGTGCGTCACCCGCCCCGGCCGCGACCGACCCGGTCAGCGTGCTGGTCGCCGCGGCGACGAAGATCGACCAGCAGACCTACAAGCTGACCCTGGGCGCCGGCGGGGAGGCGGGCGGGGACGGCACGGTGGTGCTCTGGGACCCGAAGGCGCGGCGCGGCCTGGAGACCACCTCGCTCAAGGTGCCGACCGGCGAGGTGAAGATCGAGCGCCTGACCACCGGGCCGGACGTCTACGTGCGGGTTTCCGCCCCGGACCGCCGGGTCCCCGTCTGGGACGGCCGCACCTGGTGGCACGTCGGCGCCCCCGGCGCGCCCGCCGCCAAGCAGGGCCTGGACAACACCCGACTGGCCGGCACGTTGACCGCGCCGGCCCAGGTCCGGCAGACCGGCGTCCGGGAATACGCCGGCACGTTGGACCTGCGCGAGAGCGGCGCGGTGCTGGGCAGCGGGGTCGGGGCCGTGCTCGGCGACCGGGCCGCGGCAGTGCCGTTCACCGCCACCGTCGACGAGCAGGGGCGGCTGGTCCGCTACCGGATCGAGTTGGCCAGCGAGCAGTCGCAGACCGCGCAGCTGGACCTGACGTACTCGGACTTCGGTCTCCCGGTGACGGCGGAGCCGCCGGCGGCCGACCTGGTCGGCGAGGACCCGCCGGCGAACATCCCCGGCGCCTGAGCCCGGCTCACTCCTCATAGGCCCCGTCCGTCGGGGTGACCAGGTAGTCGTAGACGGTGCGGGCCATCCGGCGGACCGTCTCGTCGCCGGTGTCCATCGGCCCGGCGGTGAGGAACGCGACGGCGGTCTCCGAGCCGGGGATCAGGTAGTAGCCGACGTCGTGCGAGGCGTCCGGCAGGTCACCGGTCTTGTGCGCCACCGGCACTCCGGGCGGCAGCGCCGCGGGGATCTCGGTGTTGAGGGTCTGTTCCCGCATGAAGCCGATCATCAGGTCGCGGGAGGCGGGGGTGAGGATCTCGCCGTCCCAGACCGCGCCGAGCAACGACACCACGTCGTCGGGGCTGGTGTAGTTCTCCTCGCCGCGCTGGGCCGCCGCGCTGTCGAGCATCCGGCGGGCCAGGATGGTGGACCGCTGGTTCATCGAGTCGATCAGCGCGTTGACCGGGGCGAACCCGCCCAGGTAGGTGATCAGCACGTTCGCGGCGATGTTGTCGCTGTACTTGATCAGGTACTGGGCGAGCCGGTGCAGGGTGACCACCTGCGGGAACGTCTCGAACTGCAGCTGACCGGTGCCGCCGACCACGTCGGCTGGGGTGACCAGTACGCCGTCGTCGAGGGAGACCTGTCCACAGTCGACGCGGCGGAGCAGTTCGACCAGGATCCACAGTTGGATCACGCTGGCCGCCTTGGGGCGGAGCGAGCCGTTGACCGCGATCTGCTGATCGCCGTACTGGCCGGACAGGTCCCGGACGGTGACCCCGGCAGGGTTGAGGCTCGCGTCGGCGACCACCCGGGCGAGTTGCCCGCTGAGCGGGAACAGCCGGGCTCCCGCGACCGGATCGGTGGGCGGCTGTGGGCTGGTGACCACCATGCCGGTCAGCTCGGTCGGCGGGTGGTGGTGCCGGGTCACCGCAAGCGTGCCCTGACTCCGCCCGATCAGCGGCACCCGGTACCGGTAGCTCCTGCCCTCGACGGTGACCTCGCCGGTGGCGACCCCGGCGGCGACGCGCATGTCCGGGTCGGCGACCCGGCCGGTGTCGCCGTCGCAGGCCCGGTACCGCACGGTGTGCCCGAGCGAGTCCACCGCGAACACCCCGCCGGGGAACGACAGCCAGGACACCTCGCTGGTCGGCGTCCGCTCCGGCGTCGGCTCCGCCCCGGGCTCGTCCCCCGGGTCGGCTCCGTCCGCTTGCCCGACCCCGTCCGCTTGCTCGGCCCCGTACCCCGGCTCGCCCTGGTGTTCCGGCCCCGCGCCGGGACCGTCCGCGGTGGCCGGCCCGGTCGTCGCGACCATGATCAGCGCGACCGCCGCGATCAGCCACTTCCGGGGTACGCGGGTGGGGGTGACCAGCTGAGAAGATGAGTGCTTCTTGTCGCTTTTTCTCACGTTTGCACGATATGGAGCGTGGGCGGCGGGTGGGGTCGTCGGGATCGGCGTCACCCGTCCGGGCGGTTGTCAGGTCGGTGGCGCCGTGGGGAAGCGCTCCGTGGGCAGGCTGGGCGCGAGCCGGCGCATGGAGAAGAACGTGGGCGCCAGCGCGTCGTACAGTTCGGCGAAGAGCGGCAGCAGCGCCGCGTACGTGGCGGCGGCAGCCGGGTCCGGGCGGACGGTCTCCTCAATCCGCGCCAGGTCGGTGGCCACGTCGATGCTGGGGATCAGCCCCAGCGCCTGCATGCCGAGCAGGGCCGCGCCGAAGCCCGACCCCTCGGGCCCGGCCGGGAAGCTCACCGGCAGGCCGAGCACGTCGGCGAGCATCTGCCGCCACAGGCCGCTGCGCGCGAAGCCACCGCCGGCCCGGATCTCGCGGACCTCGTTGCCGGCCGCGCGCACGGAGCTGAGCACCAGCGCGAGCTGCTGGCAGACCCCCTCGAGCGCGGCCCGTATCAGGTGCTCCCGGCGGTGCGCGTGGGTCAGCCCCACGTACGCGCCGCGCGGCAGCGCGCTCCAGTGCGGCGCCCGCTCGCTGTGCAGGTAGGGCAGCATGATGAGCCCGCCCGAGCCGACCGGCGCCCGGGCGGCCAGCGCCACGAGCTCCTTCTCGGAGCGCTCGCCCAGGTCCGGGGCGAGCGCCTCACCGGCCCAGCGGAGCACGATGCCGCCGTTGTTGATCGCGCCGCCGACGACCCAGCGGTCCTCGGTCAGCGCGTAGCAGAACACCCCGCCGAGCGGGTCCACGCCGGGCCGTTCGACCGTCGCCCGCATGGCGCCGCTGGTGCCGATCGTGCAGGCCACCATGCCGGGGCGCACCGCGCCGAGGCCCAGGTTCGCCAGCGGCCCGTCGCCGGCGCCGACCACCACCGGGGTGCGCTGCGGCAGGCCGGTCGCCGCCGCGGCCTGCGGGGTGAGCCCGGGCAGCACGGTGGTGGTGGAGACCAGTTGGGGCAGCTGGTCCTCGGTGATGCCGGCGATGGCCAGCGCCTCGCTGTCCCACTCCAGCCTGTGGATGTCCATCAGGCCGGTGGCTGAGGCGACGGAGTGGTCGGTGACCAGCGCGTCGCAGAGCCGCAGGAGCACCCAGTCCTTGATGCCGACCCAGTGGGCGACCCGTTCGAAGAGTTTCGGCTCCTGCTCGGCGAACCAGAGCAGCTTGGGCAGCGGCGACATCGGGTGCATCGGTGTCCCGGTCCGCCGGTGCAGGGCCAGGCCGGACGGCACCGCCCGCAGGCGCTCGGCCTGCCGGGTGGCTCGCGCGTCGGCCCAGGTCAACGACGGGGTGAGCGGGTTGCCGGCCGGGTCGAGCCCGATCAGGCTGTGCATCGCGGAGCCGAACGACAGCCCGACCACCGGTTCGTCCAGCTCAGCCACCACCACGCGGATCGACTCCAGCACCGCGTCGAGGATGAGGTGCGGGTCCTGCTCGGCGTACCCGGGCTGCGGACCGTCGAGCGGGTAGCCGACCGACTGGCTGGCGAGCTGTCGCCCGCCGGTGTCGTACGCGACGGTTTTGGTGCTGGTGGTGCCGACGTCGACGCCGATCACCACCCCGGGCCGGATGCTCTGCGGCACGATCGTCACCCCCTCCGCACGGCGGTGTCGCGGCGTCGCCACCCGGCTGCGGCTGACGTTACCGAGACAGCGGCCGGCGGCACGCCGGACCGCATGAACGTCGGCAGCACTATCGCCCTATCGTGCTGTTTGTTCCGCCGATCGGCTACTTCGCCCCTTTCTGGCGTGTCCGGGTGGCGCGCCGTCGCTGTTAACACGTGTGACACCCCGGTTGGTGGCCTGCGCGGCGAAGGAGTCGGCGTGGCAAAGACTGATTCGACGGGTTCCACATGGCGGTACCGGTGGGCGCACCGGCAGAACGTTCGGCGGGTCAGCACGTTCCGCGGCGCGGAGGCGGCGTGGCGGCGACGCGACGACGAGTTGCGCCGGCTGCGCGCCCTGGCCGCTGACTTCCAGGGCTCCGCGGCGGCCGGCGCGGGCCTGCCGCTGGAGCTGGCCGGCGACGAGGTGGTGCTCTGGGCGCTGCCGGCCGCGCAACTGGTCGAGGTGCGGCACACCACGGTGCTGCCCGCGCCGGATCTCACGGTCGCCCCGCCGTCCGGGCCGCTGCGCCCGCGCCGCCCGGACGGCGTCCGGGTCACCGACGCCGGCATGGCGGTGATCACCAGCCGTCGGCTGGTGCTGCTCGGCGGTCGCGGCCGGCGCGACTGGGCGTACGGCAGGATGACCGGCCTGGCCCACGACCCGGCGGCGCCGGTCACCCTGATCCAGGTGCTGGACCGGCGGCGTACCTCCGGGCTGATGCTGCCCACCGACGCGGCGGCGGACTTCCGGTTCAAGCTCACGCTGGCGTTCGCCGACGCGATCGAGCAGCGCCCCACGGTGCTCGCCCAGCTCGACGAGCTGATCGCCGAGCACGCCCAGCTCAAGCCGTTCCGGCCGGCCGCGGCCACGCCCGCGCAGGCCAGGCTCTCCGCGCTGGTGCCCGGTGGGCGGCGGACCGTCGCGGTGGCCGCGGCCGTCGCGCTCCTGGTGCCGGCGGCGCTGATCGAGTCGGACCCGTCGGACCCGACCGGTGGCGCCGAGGTCGCGGTCGCTGCCACCCCCGCGCCCACCCCCAGCGTGGTCCCCGCGCTGGTCCGCCCGGCGGCCACACCGCCGGCGCCCCGCACATCGCCGAAGCCGTTCAAGGCACCGCGCCCGTCGCCCACCGCGACGCGCGACCCGCGCTGCGGGGCGCCGGTGAACCCCCTGGGGTACGACTTCTGCAACGGCACCCGCATCCGCCGGCCGGCCGCCGAGGTGTGTGACTGGTTCGACTGTGTGCCGCAGTTCTGGGCCGGCCGGGGCTACCTGGTGCAGTGCCGTGACGGCTCGGTCAGCCTGACCGGCGGCCGGTCGAACGCGTGTGCCGAGCACCGAGGCGTGCGGCGAACTGTGACGAAGTGACCGTTTAATACCGACTTCGGTACTACCGTCGTCTTCGGTCGGCCAGAATCATCGGGTGGAGATCCGGTCCGACGACGGCGCCCGGGTGCGGATCCGCCCGGTCGGCTACCAGCCCGGCATCGACCCGCCCGACGACCCCGACCGGGCCGCGCCCGGTTGGCGCGACTGGCTGCTCGTCGAGGTGGACGCCCGCACCGCCGACGGTCAGACCTGGTCGCACCACTACCCGAGCCTGATGGTCGAGGAGGCCCGCGCGCTGAGCGGCTGGCTGCGCGGGCAGGCGAAGGCGGCCGCCGGGTCGAGCCCGGCACCGGCGATGGTCCGTTTCACCGAACCCAACCTGGCCCTGCGGAGCCGGGTGATCCGCCGCCGCCGGTTGGAGCTGATCGTGGAGTTCTCCGCCGAGTCACTGCCGCCGTGGATGCGCCGACCGTCCACCGCGGTCTACCCGTTGATCCTCACCGTCTCCGCGGACGTGCTGGCCGTCGCCGCCGAGCAGTGGACCGAGCACTGCGAGGCGTACCCGCCGCCCGCGCCGTCCCGATTCCCGGCCCGAAATCCGATGCCCGGCCCGCTGGGCTAGAGTGATCTTCGTCAGCCACGAGAGGAGGTGAGCCCGGTGATCGCCAACCGTCATTCCTGGGCGCTCTTCTCGGCCGTCCCCCTCAGCTGACCTTTCGCGTCGGGGAGCGCCCTCCTGTTCGGAGGACCAATGACCTTCTCCCCGTTCCGCATCGACGTATCCGATGCGGTCCTCGACGACCTGCGGGCCCGGCTGGCCCGTACCCGCTTCATCGACCGCAGCGGCCACCAACCGTGGCAGGGCGGCGCCGACCCCGACTACCTGCGGGACCTGGTGTCCTACTGGCGCGACGGGTTCGACTGGCGGGCCCGCGAAGCGGAGCTCAACGCGTACCCGCACCACCTGGCCGTCGTCGGCGGCCGGAAGCTGCACTTCCTGCACGTCCGCGCGGAACGTCCGGCCGGCGCGCCCGCGACGCTGCCGCTGATCCTCAGCCACGGCTGGCCCAGCAGCTTCGTCGAGATGCTGCCGCTGGTCGACCGGCTCACCGACCCCGCCGGGCATGGTGGCGCCTTCGACGTGGTGGTGCCGTCGCTGCCCGGCTTCGGCTTCTCCGACGTACCGGACGAGCCGGTGACCCGGGCGGTTCTGGCTCGGACGCTGCACGAGCTGATGACCGACGTGCTCGGCTACGAGCGTTACGGCGCCTTCGGCGGCGACATCGGCGGGGTGGCCACCGGCTGGCTCGGGGCCCTGTACCCCGAGCAGGTGGCCGGCATCCACATGATCCACCCGCCGTTCCCGGCCAGCTTCGACGCCCGACCGCTGTCGGCGGCCGAGCAGGCCTACCTGGACGCCGAGGCCGCGTACGACGAAACCGACGGCGGCTACAGCGCCATCATGGGCACCCGGCCGGACACCCTCGCGGCGGCGCTGGTCGACTCCCCGGCCGGGCTGGCCGCCTGGCTCGTCGACAAGTACCGGGACTGGAGCGACAACCACGGTGACCTGGCGAACAGCTTCGACCGGGACACCCTGCTCACCATCATCACGCTCTACTGGGCGACCGGGACGATCGGCTCGTCGTTCCGGCAGTACGTCGACTTCGACCACAACACCCCACGACCCGACATCACCGTGCCCGCCGCGTTCACGGTGAGCACCGAACCCTCGCAGGCCAACATGCCCCGCTCCATCGCCGAGCGGGCCTGCACCGACATCCGGCACTGGAGCGAACCCGGCCGGGGCGGGCACTTCATGCCGCTGGAGGAGCCGGACCTGCTCGCCGGTGAGCTGAGGCAGTTCTTCACCGCACTGCGTCCGTAGTGACAGGTGGCGGAGCCGGGTCGATCGTCGGCCCGGCTCCGCTCTTGGTCTGTCACGCCCGCAAGCGTCGCCCCGTCAGGTCTGTATGAGAACAATCGTGCGGCTCGCCGCCGCCCTGCTCGGCCTGGCCAGCGCGGTCGTCGGGGTGTGGGCTCTGCTCGCGCCGGCCTCGTTCAGCGCCTGGGCCGACTTCCCGCCACACCGACACTTCGTGCACGACATCGGCGCCTTCCAACTCGGCATCGGCGTGACCCTGCTGCTCGCCACCATCTGGGCCGACGCGCTCACCGTGGCGCTGGCCGGCTACGCGGTCGGCGGAACGGCCCACACGGTGGTGCACGTCGCCGACCGCAACCTCGGCGGCACCACCGGACAGACCGCCGCGATCGCCGGCGCCGTGGCGGTGGCCGCGGTGGCGTTCGCGTACCGGTGGCGGGAGCGGGGCTGGGTGCTCGGCACGGTCTCGCAGTCCAGCGCGCCGGAGCTGACCCCGTTCGGCGGGCAGAAGACGGTCCTGCTGACGACGTACCGCCGCGACGGCCGCCCGGTCGCGACGCCGGTGAGCATCGCCGTGGCCGGCGACCGGGCGTACGTGCGCAGCTTCGAACGGGCCTGGAAGACCCGGCGCATCGGCAACAACCCGACGGTCACCGTGGCCGCCTCGACCGCCCGCGGCGTGCCGACCGGCCCGGCGGTCCAGGCCACCGCCCGCCGGCTGACCGGCCCGGAGTACGACGCCGCCGCCCGCACGCTGCGCCGCAAGTACCCGCTGCTGCACGGGGTGCTCGTGCCACTGATGCACCGCCTCGGACGGCGCAGGACCGGCCGGACCGTCCACTTCGCGATCGTCCCCGCTGACGCCACGGCACGGCTTGAGGTGCTCTAGCTCGTCAATTTTCTCCTTTCGGGAACAAAGGGAAGCATCGATCCCGTCCGCGTTGCCTGTCCCGTACATGAGCGGTTGTACCGCGTGTGACCGTGACTTCACTGGCATGTTCCCCTTGGCGGATCGCCTGGTCCGAGCGCGAGAACGAGCGGCGACGGCGCGAGTACCGCAGCGAGACCGACACCTGGCAGCGACGCAACGACCACCTGACCCGGCTGCGGATCGAAGCCGCCGGGTTCCTCGGGTGCACCCAGCCGCGCACCGGCCTGCCGGTGGACCTCGACGACAACGAACTCGTCTTCCGCGTACTCCCCATCGCGGAGCTGGTCGAAGCCGAGGCCCGGCACGTCGCCGGCCTGCCGACGCCGGGCCCCGCCACCTTCGCCGACACACCCGCCGGCCCCCTGCCGAACGGCCTGCGGGTCGTCGACGCCGGCATGGCCGTCGTGACCAGCCACCGGGTGGCGTTCGCCGGAGGCGAGCGCCGGCGCGAATGGCGGTACGCGGACCTGGCCGGCCCCGCCCACCACCCCGACGTACCCCTCACCCTGCTGCACGACCACAGTCGACTCGGTGGCTTACGTGTCCCCGCCAGCGCTGCGGTGAACTTTCGCTTCTACCTCACCCTCGCGGTCGCTGCTTTTGCCGGAGACCGCGCCACCGTCACCGCGCAGGTCGACGCCCTGCTGGACGCCCACCAGAGCACGCGGCCGACACCGCCGCCGTTCGTCGAGCCGAAGGAAGCGCCGTGGACGGCGGTACGCCCCGATCGCCGGGTGGTCGCCGTCGCCGCGGTCGCGACGGTGGTGGTCGCGACACTGGGCCCCGGAGCTTTCGGGCCGGAAACGGCCGGCCCTGTGCAGCGGGCAGAAGCGGGGGCCTTCGTCACCACCGACGCTCCGACGGCTGTCGACGCACTCGTGCCGGTTCTTCCTGTCGGTCCGGTGGCGCCGGAGCGGGGGAGGGCCGGGTCGGTCGGCCGTACGCTGCCGGCCCGAACCACAGGCGGTGGGCCGTACGCCCCACTGAACACGACTTCCGTGCGGCCGGCGGTTCCGGTTGCGCCGGCACCGGCCACCGCTGTGGGCCCGCCGACCGCTGTGGGTCCGCCGACCGCTCCGGTCCCGTCCGCCAGTACGGCGCCGACGCCCGGGCCGGCCCCGACCACGAACCCGCCCCCGGTAAACCGCCCGATCATGCCCACGGCATCGCCCACACCGACCGCTTCGGCGCCGACCAGTCCATCGCCGTCGCCGGACGCCGCCCTGATCACGCTCTGCCTGGATCCCTTGCAGCTGCCGCTGCTGGACCGGCTGCTCTGCCCAACGACGGAACCCTGACGAGTTGGTCTGCCGGCCTTTGTGGGTGGTTCAGCCGGTGGCGCCTTCATGCGTGGCTCAGCCGGTGGCGCCTTCGTGTGTGTGGCTCAGCCGGTGGCGCTGAAGTCGGGGACCGTGATGGTGCCGTCCTCGGCGAGGGGGAAGCCGGGGTTCCAGGCGATCTCCCACACGTGACCGTCGGGGTCGGTGAAGTAGCCGGCGTAGCCGCCGTAGAAGGTCTCCCGGGCCGGTTTGGTCACCCCGGCGCCAGCGGCCACCGCCGCGGCGATCACCTCGTCGACCTCGATCCGCGAGCGGACGTTCTGCGCCAGGGTCATGCCACCGAAGCCGTCGGTGCCCCGATCGTCGATGCCTGCGTCGGCGGCCAGCTTGTCCCGGCCCCACAGCACCACCGCCAGGCCGCCGGCCTGGAAGAAGACCGTCTCCTCGACCTCCTGGCCGCGCCAGCCGAGTTGTTCGTAGAACGCTCGTGCGCGCGCCAGGTCGGTGACGCCGAGGGTGACCAGGCTGATTCGTTGTTCCATGTCGGTAGGTCCAATCAAGCGGGGGCGTGGCAGACGGCTTCGACGTTGTTGCCGTCCGGGTCGCGGACGAACGCGGCGAAGTAGGTCGGGTGGTACTCCGGCCAGACCCGGGGTGCGTGCAGCACCTCCGCGCCGGCCTTGACGGCGGCGTCGTGGAACGCCTGGACGGCGGCTCGGTCGTCGGCGGTGAAGGCCAGGTGCAGTTCGCGGGCCTCGCCGGGGGTTTCGGTCGGGCCCAGCCAGAAGTCGGGACGGTCCCGGCCGTAGCCGGCGGCGTTCGGGAACTCCAGCAGGCGGCGGCCGCCGAGCGGGGCGAGCACGGCGTCGTAGAAGGCGGCGCTGGTCGGCACGTCGCGGACCTGGATGGACAGGGGGTCGATCATCGCGGGCTCCTCCACGCGTCACCGGGCAGGGCTGACGCCACGCTAGCGACGGGGTACGACGCGCCCGCGTTCGTAGCGGCTCGCCACGGGAGAGCACCCCGCCGTTCCGCCCGGATTGCGACCGAGCCGCGCTTCAACCGGCGCGTGCGCTGGATCGGCGGACACTCACTTCCCCGGAGGCTGGTACTCGGCCTTCCGCTGGGTCGCCTCGTCGACTTCGCTCGGGGTCAGCACCGGCGTGATCTTCGTGTCCACGCCGCCCGCCGCCCGGATCGCGATAGCCAGTCCGGCCGCCGCGCTGTTGTCCGGGAGGTCGCACAACACGTAGGTGTCGTGATCACCGAACCCGAAGTACAGCGACTCCATCTGCCCGCCGGCCGCCTCAATCGACTCGCGGACGACCTCGGCGCGCTTCGTGCCGCCCTCGTCGGCCAACCCCTTGACCCCGTCGATGGTGTAGGTCGACCTCAACAGAAACTTCGCCATGTGTCTCCTCCCAGAGGTGTCGGCACCGGCCCGGTCGCCACCACGGTCGCGCGTACCCGGTCGCCGGGCGGCTAGTCATTGCCCCGGGGCTGGTCGCCGAAGCGGGGACGGATTCCTCCCCCACCCGATGTAACGCCGCGCCGGCGACCGTCGCCAAACGTCCGGAAGCATCGGTGATCTTGGGTCTACCCGGTTTGCCGCGGGGTGGCCACAACAGACCACCGTCCCTACGGACAGGAGTTGTATGAGCATCCTCCACCGACGGTCCGGCGCGGCACTCGCGCTGGCCGTCCTCGCCACCACCCTCGGGTCGGTGGCCGTCGCGAGCCCCGCGTCGGCCGCCGTGGACCGTGCCGACCTCACGGTCGGGCTCACCGTCGACCGGGCGCGGATCCCCGTGCAGGGTGAGACCGTGATGACGGACATGACGGTCGCGAACGCGGGGGTCGCGACCGCCGACGGGGTCACCGTGACCGTCGACCTGCCCGCCAACGCGTACGTCGACGGCGAGGGCCCGGCGGCGGACGGCTGGCAGTGCGCGCTGAGCGCCGCCCTGGTCTGCGCCCACGCCGCGCTGCCCGCTGGGCAGAAGGCCGCCCCGATGACCTTCGGGGTGCGGTTCCGGCCCGGCGCCGACGGCGAGAGGGGCGACATCACCGCCACCGTCTCGTCGACCAGCCGGGAGTCCAGCACCCGCAACAACACCACCCGGCAGACCGTCACCTACGATGCCGGCGTCGTCTACCCCGACCTCTACGTCTCCAGCGTGGTGCAGATCCCCGGGTACGAGGTGCTGGCCGGGGACTGGGTCAAGCACCCGATGCACTTTGCCAACAACGGCACCCAGACCGCCGAGGACGTTCGGGTCCGGGTCATCGCCGCCGCCGGCCTCTTCGGGGGCGTCGGCAACCAGTCCGACCCGTCCTGGCAGTGCACCACCGTCGTCACTGACCAGGAGTGGGAGTGCGTCAACGGCCCGCTCGCCCCGGGCGCGCAGACCCCGGTGCTCTCGTTCAGCGGCCGGGTGCCGGAGGGCGGCCAGCCCGGCGGGTTGTTGCCGGTGACCGTCACCCTCTCCACCAGCACACCCGGCGAGAACCCGCGCGGCAACACGTACCAGGGCGGCTTCGTCTACGGCACCGCCGCGTACCTGACCGGCCGGGTCTGGCTCGACGCGGACGCGGACGGCCAGCGCGACCCGGAGGAGACCGGGCTGTCCGCCGGTGAACTGGCCCTGTCGGTGCTGCCGTCCGACGGCCCCGCGCAAAACGTCACCGTCAACGCGGACGGCACCTACCGGGTGGCGCTGCGCGACGGGCAGCACGAGCTGCACGCCGAACTCTTCTCCACCACGTACCGGTTCACCACGCCGGACACCAGTGACGACGCCACCGACTCCGACGTCTTCGTCACCTTCGACGTGCCGGACCAGCAGTCGGCGCAGTCCGACGCGGTGCAGCTCGCGCAGGGCGCCGAGACGGCCCTCGACATTGGTCTGGTCAGCGTCGGCTGACGAGGTCGCCCACGGGGGCCCTGACCGGCGCGCCGCCGCTGGTCAGGGCCCCCGTCTCCCGCGGGATCTCCTATGAGGCCGCCGGTGCCCGCTCGATCGGCGGCGCCGTGACCGGCCGGAACGTTGGCCGTGCCAGGGCGCTCGGCCACCAGGTGCGGGGGCCGATGTGCAGCGCCAGCGCCGGGACGAGCAGGCTTCGGACGAGGAACGTGTCGAGCAGCACCCCGACGCCGATGATGACCGCCGACTGCACGGACGGCACCAGCGGCAGCACGCTGAGCGCGCCGAACGTGGCGGCCAGCACCACGCCCGCGCTGGTGATCACCCCGCCGGTCACGGTCAGCGCATGCAGCACGCCCTGCCGGTGCCCGAGCCGCGCCGTCTCCTCCCGAGCCCGGGTGGCGAGGAAGATGGTGTAGTCCACGCCGAGGGCGACGAGGAACAGGAACGTCTGCAGCGGGATCCCGACGAAGAGCTTCGGGTAGCCCATCGCGTCGAGGATCAGCCCGGCAGCGCCCATCGCCGCGGCGTAGGACAGGACCACGCTCGCGAGCAACAGCAGCGGCGCGACCAGCGCCCGCAGCAGCAGCACCAGGATGACGAAGACGACAGCCAGCACGAGTGGCACCACGACCCGGTTGTCCCGGCCGACCGTCCGCTCCTCGTCGAGCAGGTACGCGGTGTCCCCGCCGACCAGCGCCTGCGCGCTCGGCACGGCGTGCACCGCGGCGCGGAGCCGGTTGACGGTGTCCAGCGCCGCGTCGCTGTCCGGCGTGTGGGCCAGGACCGCCGCGATGCGCACCCAGCGGCCGTCCGGCGAGGGCTCCGGCTCGCCCACCTCGGCAACCCCCGGCACGGTACGGGCGGCGGCCACCACCTGGTCGGCCGGGCCGGCGGCGGCCAGGATCTCGGCGGGTGCGACGGCTCCCCTCGGGTAGTGCGCCTCGATCATCCGTTGGCCGGTGACCGAGCCGACCTCCTTGGTGAAGGACTCGTCATGCGGCATGCCGATGCTGAGGTTGCCAATGCCGAAGCTGAGAACCACCAGCGCCGCCGCCGTGCCCAGCCACACCGCGCGGGGCCGCCGGCCGACGAAACCGGCGATCCGGCGCCACACCCCGTGCTCGGCCGCCACGTCGAGCCCGACCGCGTCCGGTGCGTATCGCGGCACGAACGGCCAGAACAGCCACCGCCCGAAGATGACCAGCACGGCCGGCAGCATGGTGGTCATGGCGAGGAACGCCGCGACGATCCCGACCGCGCCGACCGGTCCGAGCCCCCGGGTGGACGGCAGTTGCGCGGCGAGCAGGCACAGTAGGCCGATCGCGACGGTCGCCGCCGAGGCGGCGATCGCGCCGATCGACCGTCGCAGCGCGACGGCCATCGCCGCGTGCCGGTCGGCGTGCCGGCGCAGTTCCTCCCGGTAGCGGGCGATGAGCAGCAGGGCGTAGTCCACGCCGACACCGAAGACCAGCACGGTCAGGATGCTCTGGCTCTGGAAGTCCACGGCCAGCCCGGCGTGCCGGGCCAGCAGGTACACCACGGCACTGGCGAGCTGGTTGGCCACCGCGACCGTGATGAGCGGGATCAACCACAGGACCGGGCTGCGGTACGTGACGAGGAGCAGCAACGCGACGGCGGCCGCGGTCGCCAGCAGCAGCGTGCTGTCCATGCCGGCGAACGCGTCGAAGACGTCGTCCTCGCCGCCGGCCGGACCGGTGAGCGCCGTCCGCAGGCTGGCCGGTGCGTCCGTACTCAGCTGCTCCTTGACGCCGGCCACCGCGTCGGCCCGCTGGTCGGCGTCCCCGGCGATCGGGAAGGAGAGCAGCAGCGCCCGCCCGTCCTCGCTGGCCACCGGCGGGGGCACCTGGCCGCCGTCGGCGTACCGGGCGAACGCCGTGCGGTCGCCGTCGACCTTCGCGCGGTCGGCGTCGGTGAGCCCGCCCTCGCGGACGTAGACGGCGACGGCCAGTGGCTTCTGTGAGTCCGGGAACGCCTCCTCGGCCCGCTGTACCGCTCGGCTGGCTTCGGCGGTGGCGGGCAGCGCGCCGAGGGAGTCGTTGTCCTGCACCTCGGTCAGCTTGATCGCCAGCGGCCCGGCCGCCGCGACGAGGACGAGCCAGAAGACGAGCATCACGTACTTGCTGCGCCGGCCGGACGGCATTGCGGCCAGTCGGTGCCGCGCGGTTTCCTTTTGCCTGGTCATGCCTTCGATCCTTCGGCCGTCGCAGGTGGAAGGCAGGGGTGGCAGGTCCCGAAGGCAGGTGGTGGTAGCACCACCGATTCCGGTGGCGCATCGGGCGGAGAATGACGCCGTGGACCGCTCCGTACGCTCGACCGTCTGGCAGCAGATCCGGCCCGGCGCGCTCGCCGCCGTGCAGGGCCTGGCTGTGGCCCTGCTCAGCCTGACCACCAACGTGCTGCTGCTCGCGCTGTCGGTGGTCTCCCTCGCGCTCATCCCCGCCCTCGGCATCGGGTTCGCCCTCTTCCCCGCAGTGACCGTGCTCGTACGGCTGTCGCTGACGCTGCAACGGCGCCTGAGCCGATCCGCCGGCGTGCCGATCGCCTCGCCGTACGCGCCGGTGCCCGCCGGCGCGCGGCTCGGCACCTGGCAGCGGTTCCGGTGGGTGGTCTCGGACCCGGCGACCTGGCGGGACCTCGCCTGGCTGATCCCCGGCGCGGTCACCGGCGGCGCCTGCCTGCTCGCCTTCGCGCTGGCCACGTACGGGCTGGAGGGCGCCCTCTTCGTGCCGCTGGTGCTCTACCTGAGCATCGACTGGTACGGCTACGGTGTGTTCTGGCCGATGGACAACCTCGCGAAGGCGTGGCTGGCCGCGCCGCAGGGCTGGCTGATCCTCACCGGCGGGCTGGCCGTCGCACCGGGGCTGCTGTGGCTGCACTTCCGCTTCGCCGGTTTCTTCCTCGCCCCCACCCGGGCGCAGGAGCTGGCCCTGCGGGTCCGGCACCTCGCCGCCACCCGCACCGACACCATCGACACGCAGGCCGCCGAGCTGCGCCGCATCGAACGCGACCTGCACGACGGTGCGCAGGCCCGGCTGGTCGCACTGCGGATGAGCATCGGCCTGGCCGAGCAGCTCATGGCCAACGACCCGGCACGGGCGGCGCGACTGCTCAGCGAGGCGCAGGAGACCAGCGGCCACGCCCTCGCCGAACTCCGCCACCTCGTCCGCGGCATCTACCCACCCGTACTCGCCGAACGCGGCCTCAACGGGGCGGTGCAGGCACTCGCCCTCACCGTCGCGCCGCCCATGGACGTGGACGTCGACCTGGACCTGCCCGGCAGCCCGCCCGCGGCGGTCGAGTCCGCGGCGTACTTCGCGGTGGCCGAGCTGCTCACCAACGTGGCCAAGCACAGTGGCGCCCGGCGCGCCTGGGTCTCTCTGGTGCACCGGGACGGTGTGCTGCGCACGGAGGTCGGCGACGACGGGCGCGGCGGCGCCACGCCGGACGCAGGGACCGGCCTGGCGGGCGTACGACGCCGTCTGGCAGCCTTCGATGGCACGATGACCGTGACCAGTCCGCCCGGCGGACCCACCGTCGTGACCATGGAGCTGCCGTGCGAGTTGTCATCGCGGAGGACCTTGCCCTCCTCCGGGACGGGCTGACGCACATCCTCCACGCGAACGGACACCAGGTCGTCGAGGCCGTCGCCGACGGGCCGTCCGTGCTGCCGGCGCTCACCCGGCACCGCCCCGACATCGCCGTCGTCGACGTGCGCCTCCCACCCACCTTCACCGACGAAGGCCTGCAAGCCGCCCTCGCGGCCCGGATGGAGATGCCCGGGCTACCGATCCTCGTGCTGTCCCAACACGTCGAGCAGCTGTACGCCCGGGAACTCCTCGCCGACCGCAGCGGGGGAGTCGGCTACCTGCTCAAGGACCGGGTGTCCAACGTCGGCCAGTTCATCGACGCGCTACGCCGAGTGGCCGGCGGCGGGATGGTGATGGACCCGGAGGTGGTCACCCAACTGCTGGCCCGTAACTCCGGCATGCAGCCACTGCGGGACCTCACCGCCCGGGAGCGGGAGGTGCTGGGTCTGATGGCCGAGGGGCGGTCGAACGCGGCGATCGCGGGACGGCTCTTCGTCACCGAGAAGGCCGTCAGCAAGCACATCAACAACATCTTCAGCAAGCTCGGGATGCCACCGTCGGACGACGACAACCGGCGGGTGCTGGCGGTGCTTGCGTACCTGAACAGCTGAAACTCCCGCAGCCCCCGGAGCCGAAGCATCCGAAAAGGAGTGCCACGCGAAGGTAGTCTGCACAGCGGGTAGCGAAGACTGCCGGCAGAGTGACGGGCGGGTGCCCTGGGCGCTCCAGGCCCAGACGTCGGTGGTGCCGAACACGCGGGGGAGAACCATGTTCGAGCGGCTGGGCAGATTCGTTGTGGGCAGAGCGTGGTGGGTGATTGCCGGGTGGGTTCTCGCGGCAGCCGCCATCATCCTCACCACACCGTCGCTGAGCGACATCACCTCCGCCGATCAGGAAAGCTTCCTGCCCCGCTCGTACGAGTCCGTGCAGGCCACCGAGCTCGGGCAGAAGGCGTTTCCGCAGCAGGCCACCGCGATGGCGATCATCGTGGTCAAGCGCGCCGACGGGCAGAAGCTCACGCCGGCGGACGAGGCGAGGGTGGGCCAGCTCGCCCAGTCGCTCAAGGCCAAGAACATCCCGCACACGTCCGGCTACCTGACCGGGCCGCCAGCTGTGGCGCCGGACAAGTCGGTGCAGGTGGTCAACGTCGGGCTCGACGCCCCCACCCCAGACGACCCGGCGCTGCTCGACGCCGTACGCGATCTGCGCGCGGACATCGGCCCGGAACTGGCGAACAGTGGGCTGACCGCGGGCGTGGCCGGCGACGTGGCGAGCTTCGTCGACAACGAGGACACCTTCAACAATGCCTTCGCCGTGGTCGGCGTCGCGACGATCATCCTGATCATCGGACTAATCTTGATCATCTTCCGCAGCCCCATCGCCGCGCTGCTGCCCGTGGTGGTCGTCGGCGTCGTCCTGAGCATCACGACGGGTCTCGTCGCCGCCGCGGGCAAGGCATTCGATCTCAGTGTCAGTCAGGATCTGCAGACGATCCTGCTGATCGTGCTGTTCGGCATCGGCACCGACTACATCCTGTTTCTGCTCTTCCGCTACCGGGAGCGGCTGCGCGCCGGTGACGACAAGCGCACCGCGATGATCGTCTCCGTCCAACGGGTCGGCGAGGTCATCACGTCGGCTGCTGGAGCGGTCATCGTCGCGTTCCTCGTGCTGCTCCTCGCCTCCCTGGGCTTCTTCGGCTCGCTCGGCCCGGCGCTCGCGATCGCGGTCGGCGTCATGCTGGTCACCTCGCTCACTCTCATCCCGGCGGTCGTCTCGCTGCTCGGCCGGTACGTCTTCTGGCCGTCGAAGGCGTGGCAGCGTGCGCCCAAGGCCACCATCTCGCACCGGCTCGGCGCCGTCGTCGGGCGCCGGCCGGCACTCGTCGCGGCGGCATCCGGCATCCTTCTGGTCGCGCTCGCCGCAGGCGTGCTGGCCTACAAGGCCGACTACGACTTCAGCGCCGGCTTCCCGCAGGACACCGAGTCGGCGAAGGCCGCGCAGGACCTGCAGCGCGGGTTCGCCGCCGGCGCGCTCGCCCCTACCGAGGTCTACCTGACCACCAGCAACGGGTCGCAGTTGACCGAGCAACAGGTCAACGACTTCGCGGCGGCCGTGGCGAAAGCCCCGGGTGTCGGCCAGGCACAGCCCCCGGAGCGCAGTACCGACCCGAGCGTGGCCCGGGTCAACCTGCTGCTCGACGAGAACCCGGTCTCCAACGAGGCGATCACCCTCGTCCGCGAGGACCTGCGCAGTGCCGTGCACGCGGCGGCCCCGCCCGGCACCCGGGCGCTGGTCGGCGGGACCACCGCGATCTTCGCGGACATCAACTCGGCGAACAACCGCGACCTGTCGGTGATCCTGCCGGTCGCGGCCGGCCTGATCGCGCTCATCCTCGCGCTGCTGCTGCGCAGCCTGGTCGCGCCGATCTACCTCGTGATCGCGGTGCTGCTCAACTTCGCCGCCACGCTGGGCGCCACGGTCTACCTCTTTCAAGGGCTGCAGGGCGAGCCCGGTGTCACCTTCCAGCTGCCGATCATCCTCTACCTCTTCGTGGTGGCGATCGGGACGGACTACAACATCCTGATGATCGCCCGACTACGCGAGGAGGCGCGGGAGGGCAACGAGCCGCACGAGGCTGCCGCCATCGGAGTGGAACACGCTGGCCCGACCGTCGCGGCGGCCGGGCTGATCCTGGCCGGGACGTTCGCGGTGCTGCTGCTCGCGCCGATCTCGTTCCTGCAGCAGATGGGCTTCGCGGTGGCGATCGGCATCGTGCTGTCGGCGTTCGTCATGTCGATGTTCTTCGTTCCGGCGCTGACCGCGCTGATCGGGCACAAGGCGTGGTGGCCGGGGCACGGCGACGAGCGGCGGGCCAGCGGGCCGCACACGCCGCCGGAGCCGGCGAGCGTGGCGAAGGCGTAGCGCGAGTCGTCAACGCGGAGGGTCTCGACGCGGTGCGCGCCGAGTGGCGGGCGGCGGCATGCGGACCCCTGCGAGGCGGTGTGGCCGGTGTGTTCACCGCCGTCAGGTGTACCGGGGACCGGGAGGGGTATCCGCGCCCAACTGCTGCCTCGCGGCGTGCTGGCTCGGAATCCGGGGGGCCGGACGCCCCAGCCTGCGTCCGCCCCGGACCCGACGGGTTGGCATCACCACGATGCCACCGGCCCGTTGACCGTGCCCAGTGCCGATGGAGGAATCGTGACCGGGCTGCGTACCGACCTGTACGAGCTGCGGATGGCGGCCAGCTACCTGCGCCGGGACATGGTGGAGCGTGCGACGTTCAGCCTGTTCGTCCGCCGCCTACCGCCGCAGCGTGGCTTTCTGGTGGCCGCCGGGCTGGCCGAGGCGCTGGCATTCCTGGAAGGCTTCGCGTTCGACGAGGGTGAACTCGGCTACCTGCGCGACACCGTCGGGCTCGACGAAGCGACGCTGGCAGCGCTCGCGGGGCTGCGGTTCACCGGTGATGTCTGGGCCGTGCCGGAGGGCCGCGTGGTGTTCGCCGACGAACCCCTGCTGGAGATCACCGCGCCGATCGCCGAGGCGCAGCTGGTGGAGACCGGCGTGCTGAACCTCATCACCTTCCACACCACGATCGCCAGCAAGGCCGCCCGATGCCGCGTCGCGGCCGGCGACGCGCAGCTGGTCGACTACGCGTTCCGCCGCACCCACGGCATCGAGGCCGGCGCGGCCGTGGCCCGGGCGTCCGCGATCGCCGGCTTCGCCGCGACCAGCGACGTCGAGGCCGCTCGACGGTACGGACTGCCGCCGTCCGGGACCATGGCCCACTCGTACGTCGAGGCGTTCCCCGACGAGCGCGCCGCGTTCCGCGCGTTCGCGACCGACTTCCCGACGAACCCGGTGTTCCTCGTCGACACCTACGACACGCCCGCCGGAGTGCGAGCCGCCGTCGAGGTCATCGCGGAGCTGGGGCTGACCGGCCCGGTGGGCGTGCGGCTCGACTCCGGAGATCTCGCCGCGCTCGCCGTGCAGACCCGCGCGATCCTCGACGACGCCGGGCTGACCCAGGCCCAGATCCTGGCCAGCGGCAGCCTCGACGAGGATGTCATCGCGGCGCTCGTCGCCGCGGGCGCACCCATCGACGCGTACGGCGTCGGCACCCGCATGGGCGTCTCGTTCGACGCGCCGTCCCTGGACAGCGCCTACAAACTGGTGGCCGTCGGCGACCGGCCGGTGCTCAAGCTGTCACCCGGCAAGGCCACCCTGCCCGGCCCCAAGCAGGTCTTCCGCGATCCCACCGGTGCCAGCGGCGACGTGGTGGGGCTGCGCGACGAACCGCCACCGGGCGACCGCGAGCCGCTGCTCGTGCCGGTCATGCGCGGCGGCCGTCGCCTGGCCGTCGCCGACCCGGCCGGTGAGGTACGCGCCGCGCGCGGCCGGTTCGACGCGGACCTCGCCTGGCTACCGGACCCGGCACGTCGGCTGGCGAACCCGGAGCCGCTCACCGCCGCCGTCAGCCCGGCCCTCGCCGCGCTGCACGAGCGGGTGTCCGCGCAGGTGGGGCGGGGCGGGACCTACTGACCGCCGACCGGGCGTACGCGTCGGGGCGTCATCGTGGCGGCCTGTGGCAACCCCGGGCTGGCGCGTCGGCGCCAGCCCGGAGCAGCGTTCGCGTTACTTCAAGGCCAGCACGGCCAGGTAGCCGAGGTGGTCCGAGGCCCACCGGCCGTCGGGGGTCTGCCGCTCGGTGCCGAAGATGAGGCTCGAGACGGGAACGACCGCCCCCCGGAACAGGACCATGTCGATGCGGTGTTCGACCGCGTCGGCGGGTTGGTTCAGGTCGTCGCCCAGACCCGCGGTGTAGCCGGGTTCACCCGGATGCAGGATCTGCCACGTGTCCCGCATCCCGCCGGCCACCAGCGCCGCGTAGGCGAGCCGGTTCTCGGCGACGGGCAGGTCGGGGCCCGTGTTGAGGTCCCCGGCGAGGATGACGTCACCCGGTGCCGTGGCGAGGGGGCCGGCCAGCAGCTCGCGCGCCTGCAGCACCCGAACGCCGGCGTGGAAGGCCTCCAGGTGGGTGTTCACGAACCGGAACGGGCGTCGCCCGTGCACCACGTCCACCGCGGTCCAACCGCGGGTGCTGGTCACGGTCCCGTTCGTTGCCGCAAGCGTGAAGGTGAGGTTGTTGGCGAAGGTCCCGGACGAGGAGCCGGTCACCTTCACCCGGCCGCCGTGGCGCACCAGGATCACGTCGCGCATCGTGAGCCGGACGTCGAGGAAGTGCGGCGCGCCCGCCGGCGCCTCCAGATCGGCCTCAGCCTGTACGACCGCGACGTCGTACGCGTGACCGGAGCGGCTCAGCTCGCCCATGAGCAGCGCCAGGTAGTCGTACCGGATGTCGGTGGCAGGTGCGGGGTCAGCGAACGTGCCGGTGCGCCACAGGGCGACCTCCTGCAGTCCGACCAGGTCCGGCTTGTTCTTGGTGATCTCCCGGGCGAGCAGCTTCGCCCGGGCGGGAAAGTCGACCAGGTCGACGTGGCCCAACAGCGCGGAGTTCGCGGCCAGGAACGCCCCTGGCGTCGGCGCGCCGATGGATGGCGTCAGATCGCCGCCCAGATAAAGGTTCCGGGTCATCACGGTGACCTTGGATTTTCCTTCGGCGTGGACAGGTGTGCTGAAAACGCCGAAGCTGACCAGGGCGATGGCGGCTGCGAGGGTGACCCTCGCCGTTCGCCAGGAGGTGGTGGGTGTCGGGAGCATCCTCTTCGATCCTCTCTCCCGGCGACTACGCCGGCGTCGGACGTGAGTTCGATCCGGTGGTGCGGATGGGGACGCGTGAGGCGGCGTCGCGACCTGTCGGCGGGGCGCGGCCCGAGGCGGTGCGTGCACCGTATCGCCGCGAGGCGGTCGGAGACAGCCGTGGATATCGGCGGTTCGGCCCCACCCGTCTACCGGTACGGGTACTCGACGGTATCCACGGAACCAGCCGAACCGGTCGACGGCTACGACGTGTCCTGCGCCGTCGCGCGCGGTTGTACCGGGTGGACGCGGAACCGTTACCTTTCAGTGAGCAAACGTGACTCCTGATTGGCAGTCGTCCGTTGCCGGGCGACGTTGACCGGATGAGCCGGTCTAGACGCTTCACGGCCCGCAGCCCCGCCTGCGCATGCAGGTCTTACGGGTCTTACGTAGGCTCCACGTCCTGTTTTTGCGTCGCCCAGCAACTCCAGGTCGACGTGCCGCACGAGCGCGGCAAGATTACGTGCGGCGTTGACGTCCCGGTCCAGGGACAGCCTGCACGCGGTGCAGTGGAACCTGCGCTCGGCCAGCGACAGCTTGGGTTTCACCGTCTTGCAGGCGGAGCATGTCTTGGAGCTGGGGTACCACCGGTCGGCGACGTACAGCGTGCCGCCGTACCAGCCGGTCTTGTAGCCGAGGTGCCGGCGCAGCGTCGCCGGGGCGGCGTCGGTCAGGGACCGAGCCAGTTTGCGGTTACGAACCATCCCGGCCACGTGGAGGTCCTCCACGACGACCGTGGTGAACTGCTGCGCCAGGCGGGTGGTGAGCTGGTGCCACGAGTCGGCGCGGACGGCCGCGACCGTGGCGTGCAGTCGAGCCACCGCCTCCTGTGCCCGCTGCCACCGGTTCGACGCGGTCCGCTTGCGCCTGGCCTCCGGGTCGTAGGGGCCGATCCGCCGGGCCGCACGGCGCTGCGCCTTGCCGAGTTTCTTCAACGCGGCCTTGAACGGCGCCGGGTTCGGCACCATCTCGCCGGTGGACAACACGGCCAAGTGCTTGATCCCGGCGTCCACCCCGACCACCCGGCCGGCCTTCGGCGCGTGCGCCGGCCGTCCGACCGTGCGCCGGACGGCGACCTGGAACGAGCAGGACCACCGTCCGGCGGTCTCCGTGACCGTGGCGGACAGGATCGTCGCCGTGCCGGCCTTCACCCGGCGGGCCAGCTTACGGGTGGACTCGTGGGTGCGGATGCGTCCCAGCCGGGGCAGCACCACGTGCCGGTAGCCAGGGTCGACCCGGATCGCGCCGGTGGTGAACCGGGCCGACCTGCGACCGTGCTTCCTCTTGGTCCGGGGCCAGCCCATCCGGCGGCCCTTGCGAGCACCGGCACGCGAGGCGTGCCAGTTGCCCAGCGCCGCGGACAGGTTCGCCAGCCCGGTGTTGAACGCCTCCTTGGAGCACTCCGCCCACCACGGCGCCGCCCACTGCTTGATCTCGTTCCAGGTGCGCCGCAGGTCCGGCAGGGACCAGCCCTGCCACGGCGTCAGGTCGGCCTCGGCCACCCCGTAGCTGGCCTCGGCAGCCCGTTGCGCCTTCACCGCGCTGACCCGGCGCAGCATGTGGTTGTAGGCGAACCGGGCCGCACCGGTGTTGCGGCGCAAGCCGAGAACCTGGGCGTCACTCGGGTCCAGGGCGAACCGGTACGCCTGCACGGTCCAGCCGGCCGGCGGCTCGTACCGCTTCACGACTCGTCCTTGGCGGTGGCCGCGGCCACGGCGCGGCTGGCCCGCTTCGCCGCGGCCCGGCGGCCGTACAGCCGGGCGCACAGGCTGGTCAGGATCTCCGTCACGTCCCGCACCAGGTCGTCGTCCACCTCGGCCGGGTCGGCGACCAACAGCCGGCGGCCCTGGGCGGCCAGCGCCGCCTCAACGTACTCGGCGCCGAACCGGGCGAACCGGTCCCGGTGCTCGACCACGATCGTCGTCACGGACGGGTCGCGCAGCAGCCCGAGGAACTTCTTACCTCGGCCGTTCAAGGCGGAGCCCACCTCGGTCACCACGCTGGAGACGACCATGTTCTGCCCGGTGACCCAGGCGGCCACCCGGGCGACCTGCCGGTCAAGGTCGGCTCGCTGATCGACCGACGACACCCGGGCGTAGACAACCACCTGGCCCTGGGTGTCGTCACTGACAACGTCCACCATGATCGTTCCCGACGGAAGACGCCGAGCGGGCACCGGCATGGTTCCCTCGCGGAACCATCGGTACGCGGTCTGTGGGTGCACCCCGTTGCGGCGCGCCCACTCAGCAAGCTTCATGAGACCGATACTAACACTCACATATTCGCATGCCTGATCACAGAAAGGCGACCCGGTGGCGACGGACGGGACGGCGGTGGGCTGGCGGGCCCGGTGGGTCAACCGAGAGAACGAGCGGCGGCGCACGGCGTATGAGACCGCCTAGCTCGGTGGCAGTGGATCACTTGGCCGTTGCGCCGCCGCGTAGCGATCCGAACAACGACGGCGGCTGAGGCTGAGCGAGGACTGAGACCCACCACCCACGACCGCGATGGGCGACAGCTGCACTGGTCCCCGACTCACGCTCGTCCATTCGGTGAGATCCCCGTCCCGCGAGGGTGGTCAGATCTGGAGGTTTCCGCCCATGACTGGGCGGACCCACGCGGACTGCGAGCAACAGGAAGGGACTGACCAACACTCCACCGGACTGACGTCAAGGCTCCGTGGCCGATCCGCGTGAAATTCGAGGTTGACTTGACGGTGTTCCCGGGGCGTACTGGATACACGTCTCCGCACTGCCGACTGGCGCGGTCGGCCAGAAAGAGGCGGGCGGGCACTCCTGGAGTCGGGTTGCCTGCTCTTGTTCGCGCCGACGGTGCTGTGACCGTCGAGAGAAGGGGGCCCGCATGAAGGATCGTTCGTCGGCGAGTTGAGCCGCCGCACCACCATGGCGCTTGTCGAGCGTTGCCGGTGGCGAGAGTCCTGACCTCTTGTGGCTCGGCTTGGCCGTCCGCCCCCTGTCCGCCTGTTGACCGCAGCCTGCTGTGCCGGTTGTGGCGACGCCTGCTGCCCTGGTGCCTGCCCCTGCGCATGGCAGGAGGGGTTCCGTCCGGACGGGCGTCAGCCGGCAGGGTCGCGTCTGCCCAATCCCCTGATCCGAGCGGGCTGGACTGCACCCCCATCGCCCGCCTTGAACATCATTCAACTGGAGCACGAACATGACATCAACTCACATCAATCAAACGAAGCCGACTGCCAGGTCGGTCCGCCCCTGTACGACGACGGTAGTCAAGATTGCGCACGTGCCTCCTCACCATCGGAGGTGGGCCGTTGGCGACAACTGAACAGCGATCCCACGACGTCCCCGCCGATCAGCGGTCGGGGCGGGAGCGGCTGGAAAACCGCATCCAGGTGCTGATCATGTTGTTGATCGGCGGCGCGGCCGGCGCGGCCTCTTTCCGGCACGTGCATGACGTCGCGGCGGCACACGGCCAGCCGGGCTGGCTCGCCTGGGCCGACGCGGTCGTGCTGGAGTTGACTTCGATCGCCGCCGGTCTGGAGCTGCGCCGCCACCGGCGCCTGGGTACCAGCGTCGCCTTCCCGGCGACCGTCCTGACAGTGGCGGTGTTCCTGTCCCTCGCCGCCCAGGTGGTGGAGGCGGAAGCGTCGGCGATCGGCTGGATCGCCGCCGCGCTGCCTGCGCTCGGCTTCCTGACGATGGTGAAGATCGCCCTCGGCCGCGCCGACCCCGCCCCACCCGAGCGCACCGCCCGGCCCACGCGGGACGCCCCAGGACCGCCGCTGATCGTCGAGGCCGGGGTCCCGGACACCCGCGAGCCGGTCCCCGCACCGCCACTGCCGGTCTCCACGAACACTGGCCCGGTCCGGGACTGCATCGCCGTGGTCCCGGACCCGGGGGTCCCGGACCCGGGGGTCCCGGACCCGGGGGTCCCGGACCCGGCGGTCCCGGACCCGGCGGTCCCGGACCCGGCGGTCCCGGACCCGGCGGTCCCGGACCCGGCGGTCCCGGACCCGGCGGTCCCGGACCCGGTGTCCGGCAGCGGCAGGGTCACCACACTGCGCCCGCCGGCCACGTACGGC